>DATAJQ010000255.1:0-55347 GCA_036262095.1 Chitinophagaceae bacterium
GTCCGCCAGTTCAAAAGTTGCTGAAGCATGTTCGAATTTAGCTCCTTATCCTATTTTTGATAAATTTTATTGCCGATTAATGAATGCTCCCCATGTTGCCATCGTCATCCTCAACTGGAATGGCCGCCGTTTCCTGGAACAGTTCCTCCCTTCTGTGTTGCAGACAACTTATGCAAAATACGAAGTGATCGTGGCAGATAATTCTTCCACCGACGATTCGCTGCCATTCCTGGAGAAAGAATATCCTTCTGTCCGCATTATCCGGCTGAAACAGAATTATGGCTTTGCAAAGGGATATAATGAAGCATTGAAGCAGGTGCAGGCAGATTATTATATGCTGCTTAATTCTGATGTGGAAGTAGTCCCCGATTGGTTGCAGCCGATGGTCGCGTTGCTGGACGCTAATCCACAAATCGCAGCCTGCCAGCCAAAACTACTTTCCTTTCAACATAAGAATTTATTCGAATATGCAGGCGCTGCAGGGGGCTGGGTCGATCATTATGGATATCCTTTCTCCAAAGGACGGGTATTTGATACCTGTGAAGAGGACAGGGGCCAGTACGACCAGCAGGAACCGGTATTCTGGGCTTCAGGGGCTGCTTTATTCATCCGGCCGGCTGTTTTTCACGCCATGAAAGGATTCGATGAATATTTCTTTGCCCACATGGAGGAGATCGATCTTTGCTGGCGGATCCAGTTGGCTGGTCATGAAGTATACAGTTGCCCTGCTTCCGTTGTATATCATGTTGGCGGCGGCACTTTGCCACAGGGCAACCCGCGAAAAACATTTTTGAATTTCCGCAACAACCATATCATGCTGTATAAAAATCTCGACTGGTGGGCGAGGATCCGAGTGATCCCTTATCGTTTTTGTTTAGACCTGGTGAGTGGGACCAAGGGATTATTGGGGGGAAACGGCCGTTACCTGCTGGCCATTTTCCGGGCACATATTGCATTCCTCGGCTGGCTGTTTTTTCATCAGCGAAAGAGCGTTTTCCCTGCTTCCAGGAAGGGTCATATTCATGGAATGTTGAATGGCAACGTGGTATGGCAGTATTTTATAAAAAAGAAAACACGTTTTTCTGAAATTGTTAATCAATCTTTATAGTTTTTTATAACGAAACCTTATTTTTGCGTCACAATTTTTGCTATGACTTCTATCAATCAGGACTATCAGGAAGAACTGAAAAAAGTACAGGACAGAGACTTTACACATAACTGGGTATCTTCTTCCGGTTTTCTTTTTTACCTGCAGATCGCCTGCTTTATTGCTCTCGTTTTAGGAGGCTGTTATAAATTGTATACCAAGCGTTTTGAAAAACCTGAAGTAACTGTTCAGGAAAGCACACTCTACACGCCGAAGTACAAATAATTTTTGATAAAAATTTTTTTGCAATAGGTGTAATGCCTATTTTTGCACCCCCTTAGTTCTTTGACCCGGGACGATCACCGGGACACAATAAGCGGAAGTAGCTCATTTGGTAGAGCACGACCTTGCCAAGGTCGGGGTGGCCGGTTCGAGCCCGGTCTTCCGCTCCATCCTCCTGCAAAACAGGAGGATTTTTTTTATCTTCATCCCATGCCCTGGTGGTGAAATTGGTAGACACGCAGGACTTAAAATCCTGTGGCCAGCAATGGCCGTATCGGTTCAACTCCGATCCGGGGCACTTCCGCAGAATAATGCAAAAAGAAAAAGGGTTGTTCATATTTGAACAACCCTTTTTCTTTTTGACTATAAAAATATTACAGCGCCAGCGTATGGCTTTTGAAAACGATGTTATCGCAATCCAGTATCACTTGTCCACGCCAAGATATTTTTTTTCAACTGCATCAGCCCGGTTAGCCACTTCATGCACCACATTAAGAAAAGCTTCTTTGTTTTGTAATGCCAGCTCCACAGGAAAAATGCTTTGTACATAAACTCCTTCCACTTTTGTACCATCCGAAAGGGTATAAGATTTCAGGCATATAGAACTAAGGCTGCACAATTCTGCTTCGCGCAGCAATTGCATTGCGTTGAGCTTGTCGCTGAAATCAGCCATGTGGCTGCGGATATAGAGGTATTCTTTTCCCCGTTCGGTGATCTCATCGAGATATACAAATTGCATCCTTTTAGTTCCATCGTTATACACCAGGGGATAATCCCAGCAATAGGTGTCAGCGTTTAAGGGTTTAATATTGTAGCCTTTGGCGAAATCATCTGCCAGTAATGTTGGAATATATTTCATGTATGCTGTTTTTATGAATTAATTTATTCTTAGCTTAATGATCATCTTTGTTATTGTTTCAGAATTGTAGCACTCTTCTGCCCTCTGCCTTCATCCCAGGTTATAAACAAATGATATGTACCTGCAGGTAAGCCCTGCATATCCACGGAAAACTGGTTATTGCCACGCACCAGTCCTTTCTGCCATTGACGCACCATTGATCCTTTATTGTCGAACAGCCGGACGGATGCCTTATATGTACCGTCCAGTTTCAGGCTTATATACGCCAGTTGATGCACAGGGTTTGGCCACACCTGCCATAAGATCCCACTGCCGCAGGTAGAGAGCCTGACAGGAGTATAGCTTTTGCTGCCGTCAATGTCGACAGACTGGATGCGATAGAATATTCTGTCAGAAGATGCAGGTACAGGATCGGTATAGCTGTAATTCAACAATGAACTGCTTTGTCCTGCTGCATTTAGAGTGGCAATCGTTAGCCAGTCCGTACCGTTCAGGCTACGCTGCACATTAAAATGATCCGTATTGATCTCTGTGGCGGTTTGCCAGTTTATAACGGCTGCATTGTTTTCACAAGTGACATTGAAGCGGCTGAACTCCAAAGGCAGTACGCCTGATGATTCAGCAAGCGTCCAGGTGGAGAGACTGCCTATGCCAGTGAGCTGCACCCAATTTTCGTCTGCGTTCCTTGTAATATTTGCCAGCGGTCCCTGCTGCAGCCAGGTGCTGGAAGCATCGTCGTATTTCCAATGCACCAGCTTCGTTTCATCAGTGCCGTTGCGTTCAGCGTCAAAATAATGGAGCCGCAGCGTGGCATTGAGGTTGGCATCGTTTACTGGATCAGTGAAGTTGATACTGTAATAACGTTGAATGGAATTGGGTGGCAGGGGAGATGTATAAACATATCCCCGGTTAATGGTCACCTCACCTAAGTTTTGGGTAGAAGTGATGGCAGCGCCGATATTGCCGGGATTGATACCTGCCGGCTGATCCAGTTGCAACCTGGCCTGCACTGCTCCGCCCGTAGGGCCAATAATGCGGCTGTTTTCATTTTCATTGATAAGTATGCCGGTGTTGCCAAGCAACAGCATATTATTATTCAGGTTAAAAAAACCTGAGGTGAATATCATCTGCCCACGCACTGCATCATTATAGCCCTGAAGGCTTACCTGGTGATTACCTGCTTTAGCGATCTCAAGATTTAGGAAATCAATATACCCACTTATTATATTATCGGCATTGCCGGTAAACAGGACCTTGCTTCCGGGTTCAAAAGCAATAGCAGACCCGGATGGTGATGAGCGGATAAAATCCTGGTTCTGTAAAGTAACGGTGCCACCCACTTGTAGCGTAGCGCCACTTTGTACATAAAGTTGTGCTTTAATGCCTGCGTATGTACAAAGGAAGAGGATGATGAACAAGTATTTTTTCATACTGCACTTTTTAGATGAAAAGATGTGCATTATTTGATTTTTTCTTTTAACCGCTCAATCTCTTTTGCAAGTGCCTCAATTTGCTGCTGCTGTTTTTGTATCATCTGTTGTTGCTCCTGTACAGCTTTTACCAGTGGTACCACGAATTGAGAATAAGAGAGGCCGTATGCTTCTTTATTGTTTTTCGGAGCAATCACCCCATCAAATTCATATCCTGTTTCCTGTGCTGTTTTTTCTACTTCCTGTGCAATGAAGCCATTGTGGCGTATTTTCTCTGCTTCTGAATAATCAGTGTAAGAGGCAAAACTTGTATTATCATATTGCCCGGTCTTTAAGAACTCATTGTATTTCGTTGCCTCGAAATTGTATACAACCGGGCGCAACTTCATTATAAAAGCCAGTCCTTTTACATTTTCAGTGATATTCGTTTTGAACCTGCCGTCTGAAGGAGAAGTGAAAGGTACCTGGCCTTCAATAACTGTAACAGAAGTATTGCCTAATCTTACTTTATTGCTGGCGTTAACGATCGTTCCCTGGCCAATTGCAACAGTATTATACAGGTCAGAAGCGCCTGCTCTTGCGCCGGCACCTAAATATGTGTTATTCCAGCCATTATTATAGCTGCCTCCTGCACCACTTCCTACTGCTACGTTGTTGTTGGAGGAGGTGGTGAAATTTAAACTGTTGGCACCAATGGCTGTATTATTCAGGCCGCTGGTATTGCGTACCAGTGAAGCATATCCGAATGCATCATTGTAGTTCCCGGTAGTGTTCGATTCAAGGGCAGCGTCTCCGGTTGCAGTGTTGCTTACACCCGTAGAATTGCTTACAAGAGACCTGGCCCCGGTTGCCGTATTAGCTGCGCCTGTGCTGTTGGTTGTAAGGGCATTCATTCCAATGGCGGTATTTTCATAACCCTGGGTATTATTTCGAAGCGAATAATACCCGTTTGCCGTGTTGGAATATCCTGTGCTGTTGGAATAAAGCGCATTACCGCCAGTTGCTGTATTATTACTGCCTGTACCATTATTCACAAGAGAATAATGCCCGTAGGCTGTATTATTGCTGCCTGTAGTGTTGTAATTAAGGGCATTGGAGCCAGTGGCTGTATTATTATTACCGGTTGTATTATAGTTAAGAGCATTATAGCCATTAGCTGTATTGCTGTTGCCACTTGTATTGGAATAAAGGGTTTTATACCCAATAGCTGTATTGTAAGAACCATAGACATTGGAATAAAGAGCCGTATTCCCAATAGCTGTATTGAATGCTCCATCTACATTGGTGAAAAGAGCTTTGTGTCCGTTTGCAGTATTCCCTGTGCTCAAATTGGAATAGAGCGCCTGGTATCCGGTTGCTGTGTTTTCTGAACCCGAGAAATTGGAATAGAGTGCCTGATATCCATTTGCTGTGTTATTATTGCCTGTCGCGTTTGTCTGGCCTGCAAAACTGCCAAAGAACGCATTAAACGAACCTGTGCTGTTTTGCTTGCCGGCATTATCTCCCACAAAAGTGTTTATGCCTGTGGTATTCTGGTTGCCTGCTGACGAACCAATAAAGACATTACCGGATGCCTGGTTATTTTGTCCTGCATCCACTCCGATAATGGTAGTCCAGTCTCCCGTATTATTATTTCCTGCCGCTGATCCGACAACAGTGTTGAAATTTCCGTTGCTTGAATAGGCTGCATTAGCGCCTATTGCAATGTTGGATTGGCCGGTTGTATTGGAGTAAAGGGCATTATATCCTGAAGCAGTATTATTTAACCCGGTTGTATTGGAATAAAGCGAGGCATAGCCATTTCCTGTATTCAATTCCCCGGTGGTATTAAACTGAAGCGAATAAACCCCATAGGCAGAATTACCGCTTCCTGTCGTGCTTGCATTAAGGGAATACACCCCGTAGGCAACATTATGGCTTCCTGAAGTATTTGAATAAAAACTTCTGTAGCCGGTTGCTGTGTTATTATAACCGGTTGTATTGCTGAATAAGGCTTCGCTTCCCAATGCAGTATTATTACTTCCCACCGTATTTGAAAAAGATGACAAACCACCTATAGAAGTATTACGATAGCCAGTGGTATTATTAAACAAGGCTTTTGAACCGATAGCTGTATTTGCTGTGGCATGCTCCGGCTGTGTTGTTCCCCGGCCATTATTAAACAGTGCAGAATCGCCGACAGCTACAAGAAAATCCCTGTCTGTATTATAAAATAAAGCCCTTGATCCCACTGCAACGTTTGCAGAGCCGGTCTTCAGGCTAAATAAGACAGATTCTCCAACACCTGTATTTTCATTACCGGTAGTAAGTTGGGGCATAGCAGTGCTTCCGAAAGCTTCATTGCTTGTTCCCGTAGTATTGCGCTGTAAAGCGCTATTGCCTACAGCTATATTATATTGTCCGGTAGTATTATTCAGGAGAGCCCATTGACCAATAGCCGTGTTATATTCGCCGGTCGAATTCAACTGCAATGCCTGCATTCCAACTGCTGTATTATAACTGCCCTTGTTAAAGCGCAATGCATTAGAACCGACTGCTGTATTCTGAACACCGGTCATATTTGCGACTAATGATTTATAACCTATAGCTGTATTATAATTGCCGGTAGTAATTGAATCAAAAACCCTGAATCCCAAACCGGTATTGTAAGTGCCGGTATCAAGATAGCCTGACTTGATATTGTTTATTTTGAATTGCAGGGGAGTAAGATCGGTAGTGCCAATAAAATGTGTGGCAGGGTCGGTGCCGCTATTGCCGCTCAGCAGCCAGCCCAACGCTCCTGCGCTGCCAGAACCAAATGTGCCATCGCCCCGCAATACATCCGTGGATTGCCCGGTAAATTTCAAACTGTATATCACGCCGTTTTTATCGTGACGAAGGAGGCCGCTGTCAACACTGTTTGCTAATGTGTCTACCCGAAGACCACCGGCGATATGCAGTTTGTTTTGGGGTGTGGTGGTGCCAATGCCGACATTCTGTGCCGTGCTGCCTAGTGCGGCCACAGATGCGATGAATAAGAGTATAGCTTGTTTCATTGCTTATGATGTTTTGTAAACCTGATGATATTGTCAATACCAGATAATTATTCTTCCTCTGCCGCCGCTGGCGCCCACGTTCGACATGCCGCCGCCACCGCCTCCGCCGCCAGGGATCCTTCCTGCAGATGGGTCAGATTGTAAGCCTTCCATATTGCCCTGACTGTTGATATTCACAAAACCACCATGTCCTCCGGTATTGACCGTGTTGGCGCCATCACCTCCTTTTCCTCCACGTAATGTTTGAAGAAAAACACCGGTTGATTTCTGCACATAGCTGATATCATTCTGATATCCTGCTTCGCCGTTAGCGCCGATGGTATTTTGACCCCCCAAATAACTTCCCCCGGCAGGCGTTTGAAAGAAGATATGGAAACTTGCATCGGTAACGGCTCCTGCTCCTCCGTATGCGATCGTTTCATTCCCGGAAACGTTTACAGTGGTATTTCCTCCGGATAGGCCGTCACTGGTTCCAAAGCCCCTGTTGCCGCCGGTTCCGACCGCATACGTTATAGAAGTTCCTGCTGTAACGGAGAGTTGTGACCTGGCATACCCACCGCCGGCGCCGCCACCATAAGCGGATCCTCCTCCGCCGCCGCCCCAGACTTCTATTAATAGTTGAGTTACTCCTCCGGGAACATTCCATGAACCACTACCATTGGCAAAGCATACGAAATTTTTATACTGATCGCTTCCGGGCGACTGAAAACTGCCCCACTGTGTAGTGCCTGCACTATTGGTCATTAATACCTGCCCCGGCTGTCCGGTTGTACCGTTTATTTTTATGTTGCCGTTGATATTGGTATTGCCGTTTACATCCAGCTTTTCCTTAGGATCGGTGGTGCCGATGCCAACATTCTGTGCGAGGCTGCACAGAGCAGCACCCATTGCAATGAGTAAGAGCGTAGCTTGTTTCATGATATTCTTTTTGCTAAAAAATGACCAACAGGTTATTTTCAGAAGATTCACACTATAGCGGCTTACTGTGCAGTTTTGATTGCAGTGTTTGCTGCTTTAACATCCTTGGGGCAGGGCACGTCCCAGCAATCTGTGGTTTTAGTTCCCCTGTCATCTATTGTCCCCACGCATTTAAAACATTTTACTACCTTGGCTGAATAGTCTACAGTTTTTGTAATGCTGCTTGCCGGAATTTTAGCCCCCTTATTATCGATAGCGTAATAGTCGGTTGCCTGTTTGTTTTTATAAGTTGCGTACAGGTCATATTTCCCGGGCTGTGAATGAATTTTTACATCCCCATTGTTAATATTCGTACGTGTTTTTGGTCCGTCCAGGCTATGCCAGGCAGTATCGCTACCGCCCTGTGGCATCTCTTTGGTTCTTTTTACCTGGGCATTGGCAATCGCAAAAAAGAATAAGGCTGATGACAGTAACAGTATCTTTTTCATGTGTAGGTGTTTTAAATTTGAATAATATGGACTATTTACATTCATACTGGTATTGATAGGTCTGACTGTTACCTCCATAAGATGATGTCATGGAAGTGATTTTCCCGTCCCGGTCAAATTCATAACTGTAGTTGGTTATTTCTGTCACAGGTATTGGGGTGCCCGTTATATCTTCCTGATAGGTGCTTGTATATTTTTTAAGCAGGTTTTTTGAACGGAAAATTTCTACGCCACTCATCAATCTGTCCCAGTCCAGTATATCACCCTGTTGATAAGATTTGTCCAGGTAATATTCATACACAAGTGTTTGCGAGGAGTTATTGCTGTTGTTAAAGGATATACTTTGCAAATTGCCGTTGCTCCACTGATAGGTGCGGACCGAAGTAAAGCCACCGCTTTTGGTCATGGTTTCCTTGGTGACCTGGGAGCCGGTGTATTCAAAAACTCTTTCGGTCCAATTGGTGCCTGCTGTGTTGTATTCTGTTCTTGAATGACTTACCTGCCCATTGCTAATAGTATAGGTGGTTTTATTATAGTAAGAGCCACTTACATATAAGGAGGTAACGGTATTCCCATTGTAAGTAAAATTAATTGTAGGCGTTCCATCCATTGCAGTCGAAACTAATTTTCCTTCAGCATTGTATGTGAAGATGTAATCTTCCCCGGTGGATGATGTCATACTGATGATTCGGCAGTCCGGCCTGTTCTCTTTATCCTTTTTACATCCAACAGTGATCAGGAAAAACGCTGAGCTAAGTGCAATAAGTGTTTTCATATAGTATGTTTATGGGTTAATATGGGTTACTGCTGACGGAATTTTACTTCCTTAGCCATGCATGGTTGTATCAATCTGAATATGGAATCCCTTCTTTCGGGATTGTCCTTATAGCTCTCATCCATATTCTTTTCAAAGATCATTTTAGCGCTCATGACCTTTTTCAGTTCGGCATCGCTGCTGTTCTGTGCAGCAGATATGGATTGGTCTATCAGCGAGCAATAAGCATCAGCAGCATCTTTTGCATTTCCGTATGCGAGAGGCAGCACTGCTTCCAAATCTGTAGCAGCTGTAGGGGTTACAGCCTTATCATTTCTTCCTTCTGAGGCGCCTTCACAAGCTTCTACCGCTTTGAAAATGGCACGCATCATGGCGGTATCCTCCTTGTATTTCGTTTCCATTGCATTTTCAAAGTCGCTTCTTGCCTGCCGGGCTTTTTGCTGCGCTTCACCTTCGGCTGCTTTTGTTACATCGGCATTAAGTGCGCACCATTTGGCTGCAATTGTTTCCGGCGTTTCTTTTTTAGCGCCGCAGCCGATCAGTATGATCACTGCCACTGCTGAAAGTGTTATGTATTGACAGTATTTGTTCATGTTGCTGATATTTTGTTAAGATGATTTAATTGCTTTGTATTGCTGCTGCCAGTTTATCGATATTCATCACACCGTAGTTGAAAGTGTGTGTGGAACCGTCTGACATAGTGATCAATACTTTTTTTGATAGAAAGCTTTTCTGGGCAGTTATTTCCCTGATCCCCGATTTTTCAAATACAAGTAGCCCTTTCCTGTTATATAAAGACAGGGAGAAGGAATCGTCATTATGTTGTGGTAAAAACAGCAGCCGCTGATTGGTAACTGTAAGTTTGCCTGCTATTGATTTGCCGTTTGGCGGTATATAATAAATGCTCCAGGTGTCAATGGCTGCTTCAGCTGGTTGTAATTCAATTTTCATGTTCCATTTTTTAAGGGTGTTGTTTACAATGATATTGGTGGTTGCAGGAAGGCTGTTCACGACAATGAAGCTATACTGCTGCCGAAGGCAAGACAAGCTGCATTGAGAGAATGGCGGCTTTGTTTTCAGGAGCGGCGCCATGCAGCCTTAATTAATTTTTGCCCTGTATTGTGCTAACGGTATGAGGGGGCCGATTAAAGGGGCTTTTTCCGGAACCACCGGTATATGCCAGTTTCCTGCACCTGATGGGCCGGAATATTTTCATTACTAATATTAACTTTACCAGAAGTAACGGATAGGGAAGGATAACTGCTAAACAGCCTTAATTCGATCTCAGGGTATGACACACCTTTTTTTAACTGGAGCCAGACGCTGCTTTCGTATGAATGCCGGTATATTGCCGGGCATCAAAAAGGTGTTCCTGCTGCATTTCCTTTTTTGGGTTCAGCTTGCAACAGGCCAGCAAAAGCCCCTGTTTTTTGAGAACTATTCTTCGGAGCAGGGCTTATCTCAAAACAGTTGTTATGCCATAGCCCAGGACGCCAATGGTTTCATGTGGTTTGCAACACAGGATGGACTGAACCGGTATGATGGGAGGGAATTTAAAGTGTACCTGCGGCAAAACGGAATAGGGAAGAAGCTGCCTTCTAACCACATAACAACTCTTTTCTTTGATGATCAGAAGAAACAACTTTGGATAGGCAGTGCGCTCGGAAGCTGCATTTACACGATGGCAGGAGATTCATTGCAGCGGGTTTCTGAACTGTTCCCATTTGCAGCCATGCTCGATACGCTGCCAATAAAGGAGGTCATTTCCTTTAAAGAAAAGGAATATTGGATCATTACCTTCAACAACGGGCTTCTTTATCTTGATCTGCAACTGAATGCCCTTACACCTTATTTTGATGACAAAGACGAAAAAGCCAATGTGACCGGTATTATTATGCACCGGGATAAATTAGTGGTGTCAACATTGTACAACCTGTATACACTAAAGCCTGAAGGCAAAGCATACCGGCCGATACCATTGTATGAGAAAACATCGTTTCCACAAATAAACCAGCTTTTTTCTTTTGAGAATACATTGTGGATCGGTACCCTTTCTGATGGCTGTTATTATGTTTCTCATCCAATAGAAGATCCTGCCAATATTCATGTATTGAAAACAGTGCCCGGAGGTGTGAATGCTTTTGCGGCGGATAGCAGCAATAGTATTTGGATAGGCTCCAGGGGCAGCGGCATTTATCGATATAATATCCAAACCGGGGCAATGCAGGCTGCAGTAAGAAAGCCTTATGATCTTCATAGTCCGGCTACCAATTTTGTTGTAACGGCTTATAAAGACAGGCAGGGGATCGTTTGGTTTGGGCTAAGCGGAGGTATCGCTAAATATGATCCGCTGTTACATCAGTTTGGTCATATCAGTGAAATGGGCCCTTTGCAGAATGCCTTACCGGAGAAAGTGATCTATAAGCTATATAAGTCCGGCGATGGGAAAATTTATATTGGTACCCAGAGCCACGGCATTGTGGAATGGAATAAAGCAACCGGAGAAGTGGTCAAGTTCCCTGAATCTGCCAGATTGGAAGGTGTCAACAATATTGTCTACGATATAACAGAAAATACTGATGGCCATATCTGGGCAGCTACTGTATCAGGATTGATGGAACTTAACCCAGCAGCAAAAAAAATAAATTATTACCGTGATCCCTCATTTTTGGCTTTAAACAGGACCATCGCCCTGCTAAAGCTAAAAAAAGCCGACAGCCTGCTTGTAGCGTCAGAAAACGGCTTATTGTTCTTCTCACCGGGAGGCAGGAAATGGGCGCCTTTCCCTGAAAATCTGCAACCCGGCATTTATAAAGGAGCTTCATACGTGTACACGGCCAGGTATATGTATGAAGACGAGAATAATACGGTTTGGATATGTACCGAAGGCTCCGGTTTGCTGAAGTATGATTATTTGAAAAAGACATTGACGATTGTAAAACCTGTAAACGGCATTTCACTGTTCGTACGGCACATGCTAAAGGATGGCAACCTGATGTGGCTGGCTACAGATAACGGATTGGTCGTGTATGATTATTTACAGAACAGAGTAATTCAGCATCTGACACCGGGAGGAGAAAGCATTTCGAGGGTTTGTTATGCCACACTCAAAGATAATGAAGGGCATTTTTGGGTGAGCACCAATTTTGGTTTATATAAAATAAGTGCAGGCTATGCTATTCTTCAGCATTACAGCACTTCTAACGGCCTCACTTTCCTGGAATATAATACAGCTTGTGCGCTTAAAGAGCCGGATGGTACTCTTTATTTTGGCGGTATGGGAGGGATCACTTTTTTTCAACCATCTTTACTCAGGCAAAACATATTCAGTCCGCTTCCTATTATCACCAATGTTGAGGTAAACGATTCTCCCTGGCCGGTTTTTAATGATAAGCCGGCAAAACTCCAGCTCAGGTACAACGAAAATTTCCTTTCCATCCGGTTTGCTGCCACCAATTTTTCCAGCGAAAGAAATAATCAATTCAGTTACAGGCTTAAGGGGTTAAATGACCGTTGGAGCGATTTCTCGGTAAATAGTTCAGCCAACTTTACGAGTTTGCCTCCGGGGGATTATATTTTCGAACTGATGGCTGCTAACAGCGATGGGCTAAGGAGTAAAGGGATCGCTACACTGGCTGTCACCATTCAGCCGCCCTGGTGGCAAACCTGGTGGTTCCGGA
The DNA here is from genome assembly GCA_036262095.1 of Chitinophagaceae bacterium. Taxonomy (GTDB): domain Bacteria; phylum Bacteroidota; class Bacteroidia; order Chitinophagales; family Chitinophagaceae; genus Terrimonas_A. The sequence goes on from DATAJQ010000255.1 coordinate 12,555, forward strand.
CACTGGCGATATTATTGCTGGCCGGTTTGATCACCTATTTTGTAAGAAGAAGGATACTTTCTATAAAAAAGGAAGCTACTTTAAAGCAAAAGATCGCTGAGGCGGAAATGATGGCTATGCGGGCGCAGATGAACCCACATTTTGTATTTAACAGTCTTAACAGTATCAGGGAAATGATCCTGAGCAATGAAAATAAAGAAGCCTCTCATTTCCTGGGAAAATTTGCAAGGCTTATACGCATCACGCTCGATCAATCAGGCAAAACATTTGTTTCTCTCCGTCAAACGATTGATCATCTTACACGCTATATCGAAATTGAACAGATACGCAATGAAGCATTTACCTGCCGTATACTGGCTGACGATGAGCTCGATCAGGATGAGGTGATACTTCCTTCCATGTTGATACAGCCTTTTGTAGAAAATGCATTATGGCATGGTACCACTGCGAGCAGAAAGAATATCAATATCAATATTGATTTTAAAAAACAGGGAGACAGGCTTCTTTGTATCGTAGAGGATGATGGTATCGGCATCCGTCAATCGCTGAAGAACAAAATTAACGGCAGCAGAACGCATCATTCCGTAGGTCTTGAGAATGTTACAAACCGCATCAGGCTGCTTAATGAAAAATATAAGCTGAAAAGCAGCATTTCTATCAATGATAAAGATGATCTTGATAACTATAAAGGTACCGGCACCGTTGTGCAATTGTTCTTACTACTTCAAATAAATGAATAATGAGCCAGATTACTGCTATTCTTGTAGATGATGAACCAAGGGGACTTTCTTCTTTGCAAAAGCTGCTGCAGCTCAACTGCCCTGAAGTAAGTATTATTGCTTGTTGCCAAAGCAGCGATGATGCAAAGGAAAAGATCGAGCGCCTGGCCCCTCAATTGGTTTTCCTGGATATTGCCATGCCTGAAAAAAATGGATTTGATCTGCTCAGAAGTATCAGTAATGTCTCCTTCGAAGTTATTTTTGTTACTGCTCACAATAATTATATGATGCAGGCCTTCCGGTTCAGCGCTTTAGACTACCTTTTAAAACCGGTGGAAGATGAATTGCTGGTTGAAGCAGTGCAAAGGGCTATCAAAAGAATAGCAGAAAAAGGAGAAGAAATGCGGTTCAGCACCCTGCTGCATAATCTTGCCCAATATGGGTCAGGAAAAAAAATGAAATTATGCATACCCTCTCTCCGTGGGGTCAGGGTGATCGAGATTCCGGATATCATTTATTGTGAAGCCAATAGCAACTATACGAATTTCCACCTTACCAACGGGAGTAATATCTGTTCCAGCAAACCCATTTTCGAATATGAAACATTACTGGAAGACTGCAATTTTGTTCGTGTACACAAGTCTTTCCTGGTGAACCTTGAGCATATAAAAGAATACATAAAGGGCGAAGGCGGCAGTATTATTATGACCAATAATCATGATGTGGAAGTATCCCGCAGGAAGAAGGATATCTTCATAAAAAAAATGCGGGAATATTATAAATACTGATCACCCGCTAATGGCGCCTTATATACTGAGATACCGTGAGTGATTAATTTACTCTGCTCATTAAAAAATCTCCACCCCGGCTCCGCTTGTTATTCTTGTCATAAACGGAAAGCGTACCTTTTATGTATCCATTTTCCGGCACTCCCTGAAATACATAAGCGATATCGCCGACATATTTCTTCAGATGAAATTCCCCGCTGGGGCAGAAAAAATATTCTCCTGCTGTTTCCTTTCCTGTTATTGGAGGATCTGTAATTTCACAAACGACTTCATTGTTTTTAACCGTGCGTATTTTAATCTCCGTATCATACTGCTTATCATTATACGTGTACTGTAGCTTCCAGGTGCCGACCAACGCCTGTGTTTGTTGGGTCGTTAATGGTGCAGGTTTGACACATTGAGCGGATAGGCACATACAAAAGCTGCAAAGCAGGCTTGCTAAGAGTATCTTTTTCATAACGAATTCGGTTTAGCCAAAATTAAGTATAATATATGGCAATAAAAGATTATGCAAGAGCCGCAAGAGTAAATGTTAGGTTAAAATCATAAACCCGGCAATGATAATAAGGGAACACTGGAATTATACGCCAGTTTTTTTGAAACGCTTTTATGGAATATCGAAGAAAAGAACCCATGTTTCTTTGGGAAAACAATGATCAGCGATGCCTGATGCTCTTCAGCAAATGAAAGAATATCGCTCACAGTATCTTCTCCCTGGAGATAATGAAAAAAGGGATGATATTTCTCCAGGTTCTGATGCAGTTTGGTTATTGATTTCTCTGTTTCGGTAGAATATCCTTCCTTCGATTCCGGCAGTACATTCACTATATGCAACTCGGAAGAGAATGCATCGAGGATCTCGTATAAAGTGCCGGATGGAATATCTCCAAGATCTTTAAGGTCTGTGCAAAGCACAATGCTTTTTATTCCTTTCCCGATCACTGTTTCATTTGGAACGATCAGTGCCGGAAACTCAACTGATTTCAATACTGATCCTGTAATGCTGCCTATCAATAATTTTTCAACGCCTGACTTGCCTGATACCCCCATCACAACCAGCCCGATCTTTTCTTTTTCGCAAAGCTGGTTGATCATATCCGGCAGAAAGGAAGTATCCTGTGCCAGCATATCAATTTTCACTTCTTGTCCCACAAGGGATTTCAACCGGTCCTGCACCAAGCCAAGTGATTCCATACTGTCAAGATAAAGCCGCTGTGTATTGATCGGGGCTGCGGGCAGATCAGCACCACCCACCACAATAGTCTGATAAGCATGATATAGAATAATGCGTTTGACCTGCAATGTGGCTGCCAGTTCGGCCGCATATTCTGCCGCGCGGAATGCTGCTTCAGAAAAATCGGTTAAGATTAATATGGATCTCATCGGAATAAGTATTGCTCAGGAATCCTACTGCTAATTTCCTGCCGGACTCTTCCCTGCGGGCCCATGATCTTGTTTCAAAAGCCAGTAGATACCTTTTACATTTGCTTTCCATTTGGGTAAAAGATAGATCAGGACAATTTCTTCCAATAGGTCAAGCGCAGTGAATGCGACAGCCAGGTAGAACAACAGGCGGATAGGTTCCGGCAAAAAGAAGGCGAGGATCAGAAAGGCGCCCTGAAGAATAGCAGCGATCTTGGCGAGTATGGTATGAAAACTGGTCGTTTTCCCATACCGGTTGAGGGCAGCAATGATTTCTACAAGGAAAAGAATAAAAAGGAAGATCAACCAGCCAAGCTCCGGGTAAATGAAGTCCGGTTTGAATGCAAATAATCCAACAATGCCTGCAATAACGGTAAGGTCATCACCTAAGGAATCCAGCTTTGCCCCCATTGCGCTTACTACTTTGTAACGTCTTGCAAGGATTCCATCAACAGCGTCTGTAAGAAAACTAAAGACAAGAAGCCATTTGAACAGGAAAATCTGCTCATATAGTATAAGGAACAGGAGGAGGGGGGCGGTAATCAACCGGTAGAGTGTAATAGTATTGATAATATAATAACTGGTTTTATGTATAGCCTGATCTTGGTTGGACTGATGTACAATAGGAGCAGTGTTACCTTTACGATCCATCAAAATGGGTAATTCATGTGGCATGCCTATAGTTCGGATAGTACCACTAAATCCCTGCCAATTTGCCGGTACTCATAATTACATTACCTGTTTAATTTTCTTTTTACAGCTTTCTCAATTTCCACTACTACAAACACAATCGATGATACGGCACCGGTGATCAGAAGTTCAATAATTGAGAGAGGTTGAGTATGAAAAAAACTGTTTAAAACCGGCATATAAATGACTGCTAGCTGCAACAGAACAGTGAACAATACCGCCATCAACAGGGATCTGTTGCTCATGATACCTATTTTGAACAATGACCTAGTTTCACTCCTGATAGCCATCACGTGCCAGAGCTGACTGAAGCAAAGTACTGTGAAAACAATGGTTTGCCAATGTGCATCAGTATACCTGATCGCAAATGCCTGTGTGGCGATATTCAGTAGCCCAATAAAAATGCCAACCCATAATATATGTATGGCAAGACCCTGGGCAAAAATACTTTCACCGGGTTTGCGTGGAGGGCGTTGCATAATGTTCTTCTCTGCGCTTTCGGCGGCCAATGCCAGTGCCGGCAAGCCATCTGTAACAAGATTGACCCATAGGATATGAATAGGTAACAGTGGTATCGGCAAACCGAATAAAGGAGCAAGAAAGATGATCCATATTTCTGCAGCATTCCCGGTAAGTATATACTTGATGAATTTCCGGATATTGTCGTAAACCCGGCGGCCAGACTGTACTGCTTTAACGATAGTAGCAAAATTATCATCGAGCAGGATCATTTGTGAAGCTTCTTTGGCCACGTCTGTTCCGGTAATGCCCATTGCCACGCCAATATTGGCTTTCTTTAATGAAGGGGCATCGTTTACCCCATCGCCTGTCATGGCTACAAACTCGTGCTTTTCCTGTAAGGCTTCCAGTATTTTCAGTTTTTGTTCAGGCGATACCCGTGCATACACTCTTATCTTCTCTACATCATTTAGTTTTTTATATTGAGTTTCCTGCAGTTGCTTTCCTGTCACTACTTCCTGGTTAGCATCATCAATAATGCCCATCTGCTTTGCAATAGAAGTGGCCGTTAAAGGGTGGTCGCCAGTGATCATCACCGGAATAATGCCCGCAGCTTTGCAATCGGCTATCGCTTTTTGAGCTTCATCTCTCGGGGGATCTATCAATCCTACCAACCCTATAAAGTGCATATCCTTTTCTATGGAACCGGCTGTTATTTCCGGGGGCAGTTCATCGATCTCCTTTCCGGCAAAGGCAATAACACGCATACCCTCCCTGGCCATTTTTTCTTCCTGGCTTTTAATTTCTTCTTTCAGGCTGGTGTGTTTATTTATTCCACTGATGGTTTCTGCTGCGCCTTTTGTGATCACCCATAGTTTTCCATCTCTTTGATGAATGGTGGTCATTGCTTTCCGTTCTGCATCGAAAGGAATTTCTTTTACCTGTTTGTAATTATCCTGTTCTTTGGCATATTCCACCATCGCTATTTCTGTAGGATCTCCGGAGAGTTTTCCATTCTTTTCCTTTACGTCATGGTTCAGACTCATGGCCTGTAATAACTCTTCTTTCATGGCTTCATCTTTTACCCATATATCCTGGACGATCATCTGGTTCTTTGTCAATGTTCCTGTTTTATCCGTACAGATATATGTAACCGAGCCAAGTGTTTCCACTGCATATAATTTCCTGATCAGCACCTGTTGTTTCAATAAGCGTTTTGCTCCCAATGCAAGCGAGATGGTCACAACAGCCGGTAATGCTTCTGGTATGGCCGCTACGGCCAGTGATATGGAAGTGAGTAACATACGCGTCACTTCTTCACCCCGGAGATAACCAATAAAGAATAGAACGATGCAGAGAGCAATAATGACAACGGTGAGTTTTTTGCTGAAATGAGATAATCTTTTCTGGAGGGGCGTAATACTCTGCGCTTTGTCGAGCATAGCAGCAATATTGCCAAGCTCGGTCTTCATGCCGGTGGCCACTATCAATCCTTTGCCACTGCCACTGCTGATTTGAGTGCCTTTGAAAACCATGTTGAGCATGTCGCCCGGTTGCAGGTCTTTTTCCTTTAGTGGACCGGTCTTTTTGTCAACAGGATTTGACTCGCCGGTAAGGCTTGCTTCGTTGACCTTAAGGGATTCAACTTCCAGCAAGCGGATATCTGCAGGCACGATATCACCTGCTTCCATCAGTATGATATCACCCGGAACGATGTCTATGGATGGGATCTCGGTGGTCTTACCGTTTCTAATGATGCGGGAATTGGGTATGGCTGTTTTTTGAAGGGCTTCTATCGCTTTTTCTGCACGATATTCCTGGATGAAACCGATCACTGCATTCAATATGGTGATAACGATGATAACGATGGTGTCTGCCGGCTCTCCGATAAAGAAGGATATCACAGCCGCTATAATTAACACCAGGATCATTACATCAAAGAACTGGCGGAAGAAGATCAGCAACGGGCTGATTTTCTTTTTGCCCTTCAGTTCATTCTTCCCATGCTCTGCCAGTTTCTGTTGCACAACCTGATCATCCAGGCCATCAGGACTGCTATTCATTTGTTGCAATGCTTCTTCTCCGGAAATCGAGTACCAGTTCATGATCATCCCCATTTTTATTCATCCTGGTGCTTTATTTTTTTTTGAATAAAGCCCTGAGTTTGGTTTTTGCCCTTTCAAGTATTTTTTTCCTCGAAGGAGCCAGATTCTTACCTGCCCTGTTGATATAAAAATTCAACATAGACATAGCGGATTGCAATGGCGTTCCTTTTCTTCTTTTACTTCTTTCTGCTGACCGTTTTAATGACCTTGCTACATCTTCAGGGTTGCGCGATTTGAACAGGTGTTCTTTTAGGTCAAGGGCATTACTCGTTGCATTTACCCGGGCAGACCATTTTTGTTTCTTTCGTGGGGCTTTCTTTTTTCTGGCAGTTTCCATAAAAAGAGATTTTGCTTATTTAAGTAAGCATAAAATCAAGCCAAGTTATGAAAATTCCGGGTCAACCAGGGCCGTGACCCCAACCCGCAGCCATTTCTAAAAGCTGGTGGCAGGTAACTGTTCCAACACCCGCATAATCAGTAAAATGCGCTACTTTAGCCCACACATGCATCCATTTAGGAGGATGGTAACATCTTTGCCATTAAATTGCATGAAATTGGACTGATGATTGATGTAAAGAAAAAATTCATCGCATCAGTGAAATGGACGGACATTCAACGCTCAATTAATTTATTTTTTATGAAACCGGTTATTCTGTTTGCCCTGCTGGTAACGGCGGCTTCGGTCAATGCACAATCCCTCAAGGAAACTTTGTACAGCGGAAAACTGAAATCCGATACAGGTACAGTGGTCCGGAAAGGTGAGGACCTTTCTACCAAAATAGATACCAGTACCCGGAAGAAGCCAGCGCCTGTAGAAATGGAAAAGCCCAAAGTAGTTACGGCCAGTCTTGATGCTGCAGGTAATATTGTTACTACCGTTCAGTCGGAAGCTGCACCTCCGGTCGTTCTCGATTCAACCGGTACCCCGGTTGCAGCAGCACCCAAGGACAATAACAAGTCCTGGAAAGATTTTATGGATGAGTTTACTACCACGCTGAGAACAGAAGTGATGACTTCCAAAAAGATCAAGGACGGGACTTATTCTGTATTGATCGAATATGAGATCGGCACAGACGGGCAGGTAAGTGTTAATAATATCAACTGTTCACCTGAAAATTCTTTTCTTGCTGAACAGGTGAAAGAACGGCTTACACTGACTGCACCAAGGCTGACTCCTTTGCTGGGTACCAATGGTAAACCCCGCAAAGCAATCAAGAAACAAACGATCACTTTATCAAAATGATATAGTTGACATACAGGTTATTTAATAAAGCCTCCTGCTGCGGAGGCTTTATGTTGTAGTAGAGGCATTGAGTCTTCCCACCTAGACGACGAAGAACGCAAAGAATTACTTCCAGAACATCTTTCTTGACTGTAGTTTTGCCGGTATAGTAAAAGATAAAATATTCTTTGCGTTCTTCGTCGTCTTGGTGGGAGAAAATCTGATCGCTGGAACTGAGCCATTTCAATAGTTAGTCATTTTTTATCTTAGTGCTCATAATCATTCTGTTACCCTAATTAATTATAAATGGACTTTAAAACGGCTTTCGGTATCAAACAGGCTATCGCCGCTGCATTTTTCAGGACCTTTCAATCTGCCAAAAGAATCATTTCTTTCAATCCTGCCATATCTCCCGCGGGAGCCAACCTGCAAAAAACAATGCTGGCAAATATGAACGGCGTTGGCATCGGCCAGAAACTGAACGGAGAGAATTTTATAAAAGTGCTGACAAGGGATAACCTGAAATTAAGCCCTGCCAGCCTTTCAAAATATTATGGTACACAGGCAAGGGATATTGTGATAGAACAAACCGGGCCGATAAAATTCCGTGGATTGACGGGACTTCACCGCCCTCCTTATCCTGGCATATCTGTAGCACATTATCGCGTAACAGCCGGCACATTGGGCTGTTTTGTACAGGATGATAAAAAGAAAATATACATTCTCAGCAATAACCATGTACTGGCCGATTCAAACCGGGGAAAGTTTAAAGACCCGGTTCTTCAGCCTGGCATAATGGATGGGGGAAAACGGACAAAGGATATTATTGCCGGATTATCTTACCTGGTCGATTTGAACCGTTCTACCCCCAACCGTATGGACGCAGCCATTGCTGAAGTGTTGCCCGGTCTGAAGCTGCAATATGAGGTCGGACTTAAAAGCAAGATCTCCGGAACCACTGGTGTAATGAATGGAATGAAGGTGGAAAAATTCGGAAGAAGTACAGGACATACCAAAGGAAAAATAACTACGCGCAACCTGGACATACAGGTTGATTTTGATGGAAGGCAGATCGATTTCCAGGACCAGTTTGAAGTGAAGGGCAACCGGGGGACAATGTTCTGCGATGCAGGTGATTCCGGTGCGCTGATCTTTCAGAAAGACACACTGAAAGCAGTGGGGCTTTTATTTGCGGGGACCGATGATGGTACTACGTTTGCTTCTCCTATAGATGAAGTGCTGGCAGCCTTTTCAGTGAAAATTTTATAATTTTATGATATGGCAACTATTACAGCGGTAAAGAAGGAATTGTATGATCAGTTGAAGGATCAGCGGGGTGTGACCGGTGCCGGTATAAGGGGAAAAGGTAAATCGGAATATATTGTCATTTTTGTACAAAGCCTCACCGCAAGATTACTCGCAAAGATCCCTAAAGAGTTCAAAGGGATCACGGTAAAGACAGAGAGAAAGGTCATAGCAAAATCAATGTAAATCAGTTATTCAGATAGAAACCGCGGCGAGCGGTTTTTTATTTCCCGCTTTTTTTCTTTGCTGCTTTCAACGCATTTCTTCCAATCTGCCATTTCACTATTTTCCTGATCAGTTGGTGAGGCATAGGCTGATCAAGCGGGAATTGTACAGAACCTTTTCCGGTTTTATAGGGAGAAAGGTCTTTGCTGAAGGTTTCATCATTGGTGGGGGCAGGGTAAAATCCGATATGGTTCTTAAAGGCAGCGAAATATACAAGGTTGCCGTTCAATGTGAAAGTGGGCATATCGTATTTAATGGTCTCTTCAGCATCCGGGGCGGTTTCTTTTATAACAGTGCGTACTTCTTCCAGGATGGTTTGCACATGTTTTGGAAAACGGGAGATGTATTCATCGATGCTGACAGGCTTTGATGTTTTCATGAGCTTGTTTTTCTGCTATTCCAAATTTAACCAAAGAGAGATATACGGCAAGGGCTTATCTTTAATAAACCATAAAACAAGAACGGATGCTTCTGAAAATAAAACCTGTTGCCCGGATATCTTTCTTTGCATCACTGCTTTTACTGGCGTTTAGTTATGCCAGCCAGGCCCAGTCCAGAACAAAGAAAGCCGTCTTTATTATTGCAGACGGTATTCCTGCTGATGTGATTGAAAAACTTGACCCACCACAGCTTCGTGCAGTTGCTGCTGAAGGCGGTTATACAAGGGCATATGTAGGAGGAAAAAAAGGAACCTATTCTCAGACACCGACGATCTCTGCTGTAGGTTATAACAGCGTGCTTACCGGCACCTGGGTCAATAAACATAATGTGTGGGACAATGATATTGCGGCGCCCAATTATTCTTATTACACGATCTTCCGTTATTTAAAAGAGCAATACCCGGCTAAAAAAACTGCTATCTTCTCCACCTGGCTTGATAACCGTACCAAATTGGTAGGAGATAAACTGGAAGCCACTGGTAATATCCCGGTGGATTATCATTTTGATGGGATGGAGCTGGATACTGTCAACTACCCGCATGATAAGCAAGGAGAGTATCTCGATAAAATTGATGAAGCCGTAGCTCAACGTGCAGCAGAATATATTAAATCCGATGCTCCTGATCTTTCCTGGGTTTACCTTGAACATACGGATGATCTTGGACATGCTTTTGGCGACAGCCCGCAATTTTATGAATCCATTAAAGTGGCAGACAAACGGATTGGTTATATCCGTGAAGCAATCCGGCAAAGACAACAGCAGCATAATGAAGAGTGGCTGCTGGTGGTTACTACTGATCATGGAAGGGATGCCAAAACAGGGAAGGGACATGGTGGTCAGTCGGACCGTGAAAGGGATAGCTGGATCTTTACCAATTACAAACCATTGAATGCAGCATTCGAAGCGCCGCAGGTTTCTGTGGTGGATATTATGCCGAGCATCGCACGCTTTATGGATATTACCCTTCCTGCTGAGAATGCCCGTGAAGTGGACGGCACTCCATTTATTGGTGAATTGTCTTTTACTGACCCTGTATTTACTACTGAACTTTCGTCATTGAAAATAACCTGGAAACCCATCGCCACAAATGAGAAGCTGAAGGTATGGGTCAGCTGGTCGAATGCATTTAAGAACGGTGGTAAGGATGAATACCTGCTGCTGCAGGAAGTTCCTGTCAATGCCGGGCAATTAAATATAAGACTGAATGCCCCGATCAGCGCCTCCGGTGTATTTTATAAAGTTGTGCTGGAAGGAAAATATAACAGGGCCAATAGCTGGTATGTTCCTAAGAAATAATCAAGAATAAAAAGGAAGCGGCTGCAATATTGCAACCGCTTCCTTTTTATCACATGCTGAACCCGAGTTTGATCTTATACCTAAACCTGCCACCAAATTCCTGTTCCAGTTTTAATACTTCCCTGGTCTTTTTGCTGATCCAGAATGTTTCTGTATTGTTTCGGCCGGTATGGATGAGCAGCCAGCATTCTATTTCCTGGTTATCATAACCTGTTAGTGTTGCACTTCCGGAAACTGTATAAGCCTGGAGTGACGGTGGGGGAAATCCGGGATCATAAAAATTCACAAGAAATGTTCTTCCCAATTTATAAGGAAGAACAGGGAAAACTTCCAGGTCTAAATGCCAGTTCAGCACATATTCATTCAGGGCTTTTTGAAATCCGTCGTAAGCCTGTTTTTTTACGCGGGCCGTGTCTGCGCTGGTCAGCAGCGTATCGTTTACATATCCTTCCTTTGTAAGGAAGTTGAAGGTTGAATTGAACCTTCCGATCCATTCGCTTTTCTGATAGAGCGGCGCAAATGTCTTTTCATCGCAAACAGAATACACTTTGTGTACGATCTTTGTATTGTCTTCCCATTCCTGTGTTACGGAGATCGCTTTCCGACCCTGATAATCCAAATGATCGATGGTGCGGCTCCATAGCTGGTAATTGCTCCGGCTGCTGTCTTTTCCCAGTTTGAAATAAACAAGGTACCGGTGGGTGCCATTCTTCAGCACTTTGGTGTTGATCATGTCGGAACTGATCTTTACCGTGTCCTGCTGTGCAACGGCCTGGACGGAGGCAAAGCAAATAGCTGCGCCTGTGAGTAATGAGCGAACTTTCATATAAGCTGTTTGTAAATGGGTTAATGATAGTTTTGGCGAAGCAAAACCTTTTGACGGAAGTTTGGAGAGTCAAACGCCTGAAGTGTAAGAAAAGAGGGGCAAACTGTCTGAAATATCCCGTGTGTTGCATCACTGTTTTTCCGGTAGCCTGATAATAAATGAAGCTCCTTCCCCGGGTTTGCTTTCCGCCCGGATCGTTCCATTATGCTTATCCACGATCTTTTTGCAAATGGATAACCCGATGCCGGAACCTTCAAAATCATGATAACTATGCAGGCGCTTGAACACGCGGAAAATATCAGCTTCAAACTGTTGCTCAAAGCCGATACCCTTGTCTGCGACGATTATTTCATACAACACCTGTTCCGGAACTGTACCGGTTATTTTCCGGGAAGAGATCTTTACTTCTGCTGTTGCATTCGTTTTCCGGAACTTTAAGGCATTGCTGATAAGATTATAAAACAATTGCCTTACCATACTCGGGATAGCATAAATGGCAGGCAGGTTATCGCAGGTAATAACCGCATTGCTTTTTTCAATTTTGATCTCCAGCTCTACCAGTGCTTCTTTTACCATCAGGTTCAGGTCTACCATTTTGAAATCAGATGAGCTGGCGGAATGTCTCGAAAAGCTGAGCAGATCATTGATCAGCGATTGCATCCTCTGAGAAGAGCTGATGATCTTTTTAAAGTATTTTTCCGTTTCTTCATCTTGTTTTTGGATCGTCAGTATCTTATCGCTAAATACCTGTATCTTCCGTAAAGGCTCTTGCAGGTCGTGCGAGGCTACATAGGCAAACTGGTCCAGTTCTTCATTGATCTCTTTTAGTTGCAGGTTGTTCTCTACCAGTTGGGCATTCAGCATTCTTACTTTTTCTTCAGATGCTTTCCTTTCTTCAATTTCTTTTTGAAGGGAGTGATTGGCTGCAAGCAACTTTTGTTCATGAAGCAGCAACTGGTAATTTTTCCTGTACAGTTCTACGAATACGCTCACTTTAACCCGGAGAAGATCAGGATTGATCGGTTTGTAAATATAGTCCACCCCACCTGACCGGTAGCCTTTAAAGATAATTTCTTCATCATAATCATGTGCTGTGATGAAGATGATGGGTATTTCTTTCAACTTCTCGCGCTCATAAATGATAGCGGCGGTTTCAAATCCATTGAGATCGGGCATCTGCACATCCATCAGGATGAGGGAAAAATCGTGTTGCTGCAAGAGTATCTTTAAGGCAGCGCGTCCTGAGCTTGCTTTAACGATCGTATAGTTGTCCCTTTCCAGGATGGCTTCAATGGAAAAGAGATTGTCTTCCCGATCGTCAACCACAAGAATTTTGATGTCAGACTTAGGCGGTTGCTTGGAGTTGGGCTTCATCTGCTACTTATTATTTATAGAGCCAAATACGCATCAGCGACAGCAACTGATCTATCTTCACCGGCTTGGTGATATAATCAGAAGCTCCTGCTTCAATACATTTTTCCCTGTCGCCTTTCATTGCTTTGGCTGTAACGGCAATGATAGGCAAGCTGGTGTTTTTATGTTCACGTCTTATTTTCTGTGTTGTTTCATAGCCGTCCATTTCCGGCATCATAATATCCATCAGCACAATATCGATATTGTTATCCTCTTCCAGTATGCGCATGGCTTCCTGCCCGCTTTCTGCTGTGATGGTATGGATATTATACCGTTCAAAAGCTGTGGTCAGGGCAAACAGGTTGCGCACATCGTCGTCAACTACCAGCACCTTTTTGTTAGAAAGCACATCATTCTTGGACCGGAGATTCTCGATCAGCCTTTGATTTTCCGGCAATAGCGTTTTGTGGTCGATATGCAACAGCATCACCACTTCGTCGAGAAGGAGATCGAGTGAGTTGACATCCTTCAGAAGGATGCGGTTGGAATATTGCTTCAGTTGCGTTCTCTCTTTGGAAGAAAAGTCACGGGCTGAATAGACCAGCACCGGTTGCATTTTCCTGAGGCTGGCTATTTTAGTGATCAGTTCCATGCCGCCAATATCCGGCAACATATAATCAACAATGACCCCATCATAAACTGTTTCCCTGATCTTTTCCAAAGCTATTGTGCCAGAACCGGCAATATCAATATTGATATGGCCATTATTGTTCATTATTTTGACTATCCTTGATGAGTCCAGTTCATTATCTTCCACAATCAGCAGTTTTTTCTGTTCCAACCGGCTGTATGTTTCAATATCCGCAAATAATTTATCAAGAGCTTCGGCCTTTAATGGTTTCAGGTAGAAACTCCTGGCCCCCCTGTGCATGGCCAGGAGGCGGTTCTCTTCTCCTGAGATCAGGTGTATGGGTATATGACGAAGGGTGATATCGTTTTTGAAAAGGTCCAGTATCCTCCAGCCGCTGGCATCAGGAAGTTTCACATCCAGTGTAACGGCAATAGGATTGTATTTGTTTACCAGGTCAAATACCTGCCCGAAACCTGTAGCGATCACTACTTTCAAATTCATTTCATGTGCTTTATCGATCATGATCTTGCCAAAGCGGAGATCATCTTCAATCACCAGCACCACCTTATCTCCTGTAATAATGTTATTGCGGTCGTCACCGGTTTCATTAATGATCTCGTTCATTGCATCAAGATCTTTTGTTTCATTCACTTTGATGGTAGGCACCGATTGCAATGAATCTGATACAGTGGTCCCATCTGCCAGTTTGTATTCGCTTATCTGAAGACTGCTCTGCTTTTCCCGTTTCACCAGGGCGGGGTTATAATCGATAGGGAGGAATAGCGTGAATGTGCTGCCCTGGCCCGCTTCACTACTCAGTTCAATGGAACCTCCAAGCAAGTCGGCCAGGCCGCGGCTGATTGATAATCCAAGACCGGTACCTCCATACTTGCGGCTGGTGGAACCCTCTGCCTGCTGGAACGCCTCGAAAATAATATTCTGCTTGTCTTTGCTGATGCCGATACCTGTGTCCTGTATCTCAAAAGCCACCACTTGTTTTGCATTGTCAAGACTGGAGTTGCTTTGCCTCCAGTTGCGGTCAGCTTCAAATATCCTGAAACGCACTTCTCCTTTGTCAGTAAACTTAAAGGCATTTGATAGGAGGTTCTTAAGGATCTGGTTAAGTCTTTGTACATCCGTTTCAAGACTGACCGGCAGTTTATCATCCAGCTCGATGCGGAACCGGAGATTCCTGTTTTCAGAAATGTGTTTGAATGTTGTTTCCACAAAGCTGGTGATATCCCGAAAAGGAAGATGGGTGAAGTCTGTAGAAATGTAACCGGATTCGATCTTGGAGAGGTCCAGGATATCATTGATCAGTTGGATAAGGTCATCTCCGCAGCTATGAATGGTTTTGGCGTAACCTACCTGCTTTTCCGAGAGATTGCCTTCGTGGTTTTCGTATAGTTGTTGAGCAAGGATTAATAGTGAGTTCAATGGTGTCCGCAATTCATGCGACATATTCGCCAGGAACTCGGATTTGTATTTGGATGTAAGCTGTAATTGTTCTGCTTTTTCTTCCAGCGATAATCTTGCTTCTTCCACTTCCTTGTTCTTTGCTTCTACTTCTTCTTTTTGTTTTGCAAGAAGATGTGCTTTATCCTGTAGCTCTTCATTCGTTCTTCTCAATTCTTCCGCCAGTGATTGGGATTGTTCCAGCAAGCTTTCGGTACGGGTATTGGCTTCAATAGTATTCAGCACGATACCGATACTTTCTGTTAACTGGCTTAAGAAGTCAAGGTGTGTTTCACTGAATGTGTCAAAAGAAGCAAGCTCGATCACTGCCTTGATCTCTTTTTCGAATAGCACCGGCAACACGATCAGGTTGGCAGGAGAGGCTTTTCCCAACCCTGAGCCGATCTTGTTAGTATAGTTTTTGGGGATATTGGTTATAAGAATACGTTCTTTTTCGAGAGCGCATTGTCCTACCAAACCTTCTCCCAGGGCAAATTCCCGTGAAGCATTCACTTCTTCCCCGAAAGCATAGGCTGCAAATAATTTCAGGCTATGATGTTTGGTGCCTTCATGCTGTTGAAGAATATAGAACATGCCTTTCTGTGCATTCACCACCTGTGCCAGTTCTGAAAGGATACGGCGTGTTACCGTATTCAGATCTTTTTGTCCCTGCAGCATCTGGGTAAGCTTTGCCAGGTTCGATTTCAACCAGTCTTGTTCCTGGTTACGGAGAGTAGTTTGTTTCAGGTTGGCGATCATCTGGTTGATCGTATCTTTCAATTCTTCCACTTCGCCTTTTGCCTGCACCAGGATCATCTGTGTAAGGTCTCCTTTGGTTACGGCAGAAGCAACTTCAGAAATAGCACGCACCTGTGTAGTCAGGTTTTCGGCCAACTGGTTCACATTTTCCGTCAGGTTTTTCCAGATACCGGATGCTCCCGGCACATTGGCCTGACCTCCCAATCTTCCTTCCACACCTACTTCACGCGCCACTGTTGTTACCTGGTCGGCAAACACTGCCAGCGTATCGATCATTTCATTGATCGTATCAATCAGTTGTGCCACTTCACCACGTGATACAATGGAGAGCTTTTGTTTAAGGTTACCTGTTGCCACAGCTGTTACCACTTTGGCAATACCACGCACCTGGTTGGTAAGGTTGGTAGCCATCATGTTCACAGAGTCAGTAAGATCTTTCCAGGTGCCCGCCACACCCTGCACTTCTGCCTGCCCTCCCAATTTGCCATCTGTACCTACTTCACGTGCTACGCGCGTTACTTCGTACGCAAAGGAGTTGAGCTGGTCCACCATGGTGTTGATCGTGTTCTTCAGATCAAAGATCTCACCTTTCACATCTATCGTTACTTTTTTGGTAAGGTCACCTGATGCTACCGCCTTGGTCACTTCCGCGATATTGCGCACCTGGTCGGTAAGGTTACCCGTCATCTGGTTCACGGAATCCGTCAGATCTTTCCAGGTGCCTGCTACACCCGGTACAAATGCCTGCCCACCGAGTTTACCATCAGTACCCACTTCACGCGCCACACGTGTCACTTCGGAAGCGAAGGCACGCAACTGGTCCACCATTGTGTTGAGGGTTTCTTTGAGCTGAAGGATCTCACCGCGCACATCCACTGTGATCTTGCGCGACATATCACCATTGGCTACAGCAATCGCTACTTCAGCAATGTTACGCACCTGGTTAGTAAGGTTGGAGGCCATTTGGTTTACGGAATCTGTCAGATCTTTCCAGGTACCAGCTACACCGGGCACATGCGCCTGCCCGCCGAGCTTTCCTTCAGTACCTACCTCACGCGCCACACGTGTCACCTCCGAAGCGAAAGCACGGAGCTGTTCCACCATTGTGTTAATGGTATTCTTTAATTCAAGGATCTCGCCTTTTACATCCACTTCAATCTTACGGGAAAGGTCGCCATTCGCTACGGCAGTGGTCACCTCCGCGATATTGCGCACCTGTGAAGTAAGATTGGATGCCATTTTATTTACGGAGTCGGTGAGGTCTTTCCAAAGTCCTTCCACACCCGGCACATCAGCCTGTCCACCAAGCTGGCCTTCAGAGCCCACTTCACGTGCTACGCGGAATACTTCAGAACCAAATGAATTCAACTGGTCCACCATGGTGTTGATGGTATTCTTCAATTCAAGGATCTCGCCTTTTACATCCACGGTGATCTTTCGGGAAAGATCACCTTTTGCCACAGCAGTTGTTACTTCTGCAATATTGCGTACCTGTGCGGTCAGATTGGATGCCATCAGGTTCACAGACTCAGTGAGGTCTTTCCAGGTGCCGCCAACATCCTGCACTTTGGCTTGCCCGCCGAGTTTACCTTCCGTACCCACTTCCAACGCCACCCTTGTCACTTCTGATGCAAAGGAGTTGAGCTGGTCCACCATGGTGTTGATGGTATCTTTCAATTCAAGGATCTCACCTTTTACATCCACGGTGATCTTTCGGGAAAGATCACCTTTTGCCACAGCAGTTGTTACTTCTGCAATATTGCGTACCTGTGCGGTCAGATTGGATGCCATCAGGTTCACTGATTCTGTCAGATCTTTCCAGGTACCACCCACGTCCTGTACTTTGGCTTGTCCGCCGAGTTTACCTTCCGTACCCACTTCCAACGCCACCCTTGTCACTTCTGATGCAAAGGAATTGAGCTGGTCCACCATGGTATTGATGGTATCTTTCAATTCAAGGATTTCGCCTTTTACGTCCACGGTGATCTTTCTTGACAGGTCACCGCGGGCCACAGCAGTTGTTACTTCCGCGATATTGCGCACTTGTGCAGTAAGATTAGAGCCCATCTGGTTCACCGAATCAGTCAGGTCTTTCCATACGCCACCAATTCCTTTTACAGTTGCCTGTCCACCAAGTTTACCTTCAGAGCCCACCTCTCTCGCTACACGCGTTACTTCTGCAGAGAAAGAGTTGAGCTGGTCCACCATGGTATTGATGGTATTCTTCAATTCAAGGATTTCGCCTTTTACATCTACTGTAATTTTTCTTGACAGGTCACCACGCGCCACAGCGGTTGTTACTTCCGCAATGTTGCGCACCTGGCCGGTGAGGTTGGATGCCATCTGGTTCACTGAATCAGTTAAGTCTTTCCAGGTACCTGCCACACCTTTTACTTCAGCCTGTCCGCCGAGTTTCCCATCGGTACCTACTTCACGTGCCACGCGTGTCACTTCCGAAGAGAAGGAGTTGAGCTGATCCACCATAGTATTGATGGTGTTCTTCAATTCAAGTATCTCTCCCTGCACATCTACGGTGATCTTTTTACGGAGGTCGCCTTTTGCTACAGCAGTTGTTACTTCAGCAATGCTGCGCACCTGCGCGGTAAGGTTACCCGCCATCTGGTTTACGGAATCCGTCAGATCTTTCCATACGCCGGCTACTCCTTTCACTTTAGCCTGTCCGCCGAGTTTTCCTTCGGAGCCAACTTCTCTTGCCACACGTGTTACTTCCATGGAAAAGAGGTTCAATTGTTTCACCATGTCATTCACCTCGGCGGCAATTTTTGCAAACTCACCTTGCAACACGTGTTCGCCGATCTTTAAAGGCATCTCTTGCGAGAGGTTCCCTTTTGCCACAGAACTGATCACATGTGCGATCTCAATTGTAGGATGCACCAGGTCAGATATAAGCGTATTGATAGAAGCAACACTGGTGGCCCAGGAGCCGCGGGCCGACCGGGGAAGTTCAACACGGTGGTTCAAATGTCCCTGTTTGCCGATAGTATTACGGGCCAGGGTTAGTTCTTCCACCAATGCTTCATTAAGTGAGATGATCTCGTTGAACGTATCGCATATTTTGCCTGCCATACCCACCTGGTCGATGGGCATACGAACGCTGAAGTTGCCTGACCTTACTTCGGTCAATACTTTTAATAAAGCACGTTCATCCAGTTTATCTGTATGGGAAGAATGATTATTGTTATCGTCAGATAATTTTTTTGCCCGGCTTTTCCGGGAAGGGTCAGCGGCGGGCGTTTGCGTGTCGGCCAAACCTACGGCGTTTGCCAGTGGCAATGAGGCTGGTTTCTTTTTCATCCGGGTTTATTTCGGTTTTGGAATTATAGTGCTATAAATAAAGACGGAGAGCAAGGATAGAAATGCAAATAAGTCTTAACTTTCGCAACCTTAATAACCCTAAAAAACTGTGCCAATCAACCAAGCTAACAACCGTACGATCATATTTGGTGAAGACGATATTGATGATATTGATTTTCTGAAAGAGACTTTTTCTGTGCTGGATAATTCATTCAACTTATTGTTCATCGATAAAGGGCGTAAACTGTTAGCAAAGCTGGAAACGCTGACCGGCGATGAACTGCCCTGCTTACTGGTACTGGACTATAATATGCCCGAGTTGAACGGAGCTGAAATACTTGCACAATTAAAGCAGGATAACCGGTATAATTCTATTCCTAAAATTATATGGAGCACTTCTGGTTCAGATACTTACAAGAACAAATGTCTGGAACTTGGTGCGGTTGATTATGTGATCAAACCGGATAATGTAAAAGATTATCTCGAAACCGTCAGGTACATGTTGACCTTCTGTCGACGTACTACATGAAGAAGTCAGAAAGTATCGTGGAGTAATGACATGGAGAGTGGCTTTTCCCAGATCGTAATTTGTGGGTAGTCAGGAAATAATTTTTCTCCTTTATAATGGGCGCTCGCGAGATATAAACGGATATGGGGATTTTTTTCTACAATATATTCCACGTGATCCCAGCCTTTGCCATCAGGCAGGTTATTATCCAAAAACAAAATATCGGGGCCGACAGTTTCAATCTGTGCCAAACCTTCTGTCAATGTATACGCTAAAAATACTTCGTAGTTCTTCCTGGTAAAATAGTTCTTCATCAATAAGCAAAAATCTATTTCATCATCCACGAATAAAACTTTTAACTTTAGCATCGCTACGTTTTGAGGGTAAATTTAATGTATCCCGGACACCTTAACACAGAGCGCTAACCTTCAGCAGCCGTTATTCTTTCTTATAACAGACGGCGCGATGATATATTGTATACCAGGCATCCCTTCATCAAATTTTTTAGACATTGAAAGGAAATCAAAACCAACTGACAAGTTTTTCAACAGGGTATGAGGAATTTATTCATCATGCAGCACATGACCTGGATGCCCCCTTAAGGAAGCTTATGGTATTGGTTGAACGGATGAAAGAAAAGATCAGGCCGGGAACAGGGGGTGCTGAATATCTCCCACGGATTGAATCCAATGTAGATGACATGCGCAACATGATCGAAGGATTATTGAAACTGGCAGAATCTTATTCTTCAACTGCAACGAAACACAATACGGATATTGATGAAATAGTCAGAGGGGTCATTGACTCGGTCAGGAAAAAAAATGCCGGAAGGGAGATCAATGTAAATCTGGATATGCTGCCGGTCCTGGAAGGTGATCCTGAAGCATACCGCCTCCTGTTCCATAACCTGCTGGAAAATGCTGTTCGGTTTTCAAAAAAAGGATCTCCTGTATCCATCTCCATTACCTCAGTAGAAGTGACAGACGAAGAGAAAAGGAAACATCTGTTACAAAATGGCATCATATTTTATAAGATTACTATCCGGGATAAAGGGATAGGATTTAAGCAGGATGATGCGGAAAAAATCTTCCTGCCTTTTGTACGGTTACATGGAAAATCTGAATATCCCGGAAGTGGTATTGGCCTGGCAATATGCAAAAAGATCATAGACAGATATCATGGAGTGATCTATGGAGAAGGAATAGAAAACGAAGGAGCCGGAATTGTACTTTTTTTACCACAAAGCCTTAACTAATGCTTAGTGAGAAAGAAATAAGGGTTGTTATCATTGATGATGATGAGGACGATTTCTTTATCATCGCCGATTATATCAAAGCTATTGAGGGTGCCCTGTTCCGGATCAACTGGTGCAGGAATTATGATACAGCTATCCGCATCCTCCGGGAAAAGGCCTATGATATTTATTTTGTTGATTACCGCCTCGGCAGTCATACAGGACTTGACCTGTTGCAGGCTGCCAGTGCTGAAGACCTTGATGATCCTATTATTATCCTTACCGGCAAGGGCAATAAAGTGATTGATATAAAAGCCATGGAAAGCGGCGCTACAGATTATCTTGTTAAATCCGAATTGAATATCGAAAAGCTGGAACGCTGCATCCGTTATTCGCTTGCACGTGCAGGTGATCTGAAAGAGCTCAAAGCAAGGAAAAACAAATACCGTAATCTTTTTGAAACTTCCAAGGATGCTGTTTTTATAGCCGATGAAGATCTTTCGCTTCGTGAGGCAAACCGTTCGGCATCCATACTTTTCCGGCTAAGCAATCAGCAACTCACTGGCCTTAACCTGCTTGATTTTATAAAAAACCTGAATTTAAAAGAGAAAGTAATGGGGCTTGCGCAGGCGAAGAAAAATTTTCATGACCTGGAAATTGAGATCGAAGATGCAGCACATGAAAAGAAAGCCTGCCTTCTTTCCCTTGCTTTTTCCCGCGATAATAATGATGCACCACAGGTGCATGGCATCCTGCATGATATCTCCAGCATTAAGAAAGCAGAGATGGCCAACCTGCAGGCCCATAAACTGGCCATGAATGAGCGGCTGATGCGTACTCTTGCACATGAGATCAGGAACCCGCTGAACAATATCAGCCTGTCTCTTGATCATTTCTCCACGCCATTGGACAGTGAAGAAGAAAAGCTGGCATTGCTGGATATCATGAAGCGGAACTGTACACGCATCAACCATATTATCACCGAACTCCTTGATCTCACCAGGCCACTGGAACTGACCTTTCAACAACACAGTCTGCAGGAAATGCTGGATGAAAGCATTAATATGATCCGTGATAGGATGAATTTGCAGAAAGTGAATCTCAATAAAAGCTACCCCGGTATAGTTGTCAACATACCTGCAAACAGGGCTAAACTGGTGATTGCTTTTACCAATATCCTGATCAATGCTATAGAAGCGGTGGAATCAGGAAAAGGCGAACTGACTGTAAAGGTTACCAACCTGCCCGACAAGGCGGTTGTACAGATTGCGGACAATGGCGCCGGCATACCTGAGGAATACCTTACCAAATTATTTGATCCATTCTTTACCCTGAAAAAGAATGGGGTGGGGCTGGGTCTGTCTGTTTCTTACTCTATTATTCAATCGCATAACGCAACAATAGAAGTGGAAAGTGAAATGAAATACGGCACAAGATTTAATATCGCCTTTAATCGCTGACCGCTTCAGATTAGTTTTGTATTTCCCTGCTTACACCCTCTATTTCCATTACCAGGTCTTCTCCATAGGCACTTGAGGGAGTTTGATACCCTGCTTTGAAATCCCCGTTCAATATTTTTTTCGAGATCAGCAGCATGCTCGATGCAGTCAATGAATAGGCTTCGGGGCAACGCATATTGCCTGTGATAGTTTTGCCATCCGCATTTTTTACCCGTGCCTGGATAAGGCTGGTAGCTTTATCCCTCATGGTATCGTTGGGGCCTGGTGATTGCCGGTTGATGATGCCCCTGATCATACGCCGCATGAACGGAGTTCGCAACAACCAGTTGAATAATACCTGCGCTTTTAAAAAGAGCCATGTTGCCTTAGGGATTCCGGTATAGCTGATGATATTGGGAATGCTGGTGGAGAAATAAGCAGTGGACACATCACCCCAGGGGATACTCATTACGAAGAGTTTTTTTGTGCCGCCAGAAGCGTCTGTAGAAAAATTGACCCAGTGGCCTCTTTTGCCAACAGGCTCGGGAGTGATTATGCCGTTCTTTCGGGTAGCGCCGGGTTCACCAAGTTTTAATATGGTGGTTAGGGAAGTGCCTCTTGAAAGCTGGCTGCCGGTGATGGCAAAGGCAATCTCCAACTGGTTTGCATCCGGCATTTTTTTCTTCAGCCATAAAGCCATACAATCCGTTGGTACCACATCAAAACCGGAACCCGGCAGCAGCATGATGTTTTTTTCCTTTGCCTGCTGGTCGTATTTCCTAATCGCTTCAAAGATATCAAGATCGCCATTGAGGTCAATATAATGGGTTTGCGTTTCCAGGCAGGCTTCTATTACAGGCTGGTAAGTATGGTTATACGGGCCGGCACAATGGACGATCAGTTTCACTTCTCTCAGAGTTTCAATAAGTACCGGCTTATCGTTCAGATCAAATATGCGATAGGGAAGGCCGAGTTTTTTTGCCAGTGGTTCGATGGCCTCTTTGCGTCTTCCGGCGAGTATGGGCTGAAGATCATATTGTGCGGCGAAGCGGGCGATCAGTTCGCCGGTGTAACCATTAGCGCCATAAAGCAGGAATTGGTGTTGCATGCAGGGAAAGTACGGTATTATTTTTATATTCATAGTGCAATTGAACAATTTAACGGACACCCAAAATCACAGCTATGAATATCCTTATTACCATCTTACTTGTAATAGTCGCCCTGGTTGCCTTGTTGCTTATCCTGGGCCTGTTTACCAAAAAGGAATGTAATATTATCCGAGAGATCAGCATTAATAAATCTAAACAGCAGGTGTTTGATTATATCAAACTGCTGAAAAACCAGGACTACTATAACAAATGGGTTATGACTGATCCGGATATGAAAAAGGAATTCCGCGGTACAGATGGTACTGCCGGTTTTGTATATGCATGGAACGGCAATAAGCAGGCAGGAGAAGGAGAGCAGGAGATCACAAAAGTGAAGGAGGGGGAATTGGTAGACTCGGAAGTCCGCTTTGTCCGTCCTTTCAAAAGTGTGGCACATGCCACTTTCACTACTTCAGCTATTTCAGATAGTCAGACATTGGTGAAATGGCATATAACCAGCGGGATGAACTATCCCATGAATGTAATGTTGCTGTTTATGAATATGGATAAAATGATGGGAAGAGATATGGAGACCAGCCTCGGAAATCTGAAGAAGCTACTGGAAGCAAATGGCTGACCGGCTATCTCCTGAGCAGTTTCTGTTCCACCATCTGCATCAACTCATCTTTATAATTCCGGCTTATGACCAGGGATTTATTACCGATCTTCAAATGATTTCCTTCTATTGAATCAATCTTTGAAAAACTTACAAGGTAGGATTGATGTATTTTGATGAACTCATTGGTGGGCAATTGGCTTTCTATTCCTTTCAGTGTGAGATAGGCAATAATATTCCTGCCGGTTGTGCAAATGTTGACATAATTGCCAAGGCTTTCAATGTACAGGATATCTTTTAATTCCACTTTTTCTATCCGCTTTTCACTGCGTACAAACAGCCAGGGCGATTGATGACTACCCAATGGAGCTTCGCGCAGTTCCGTATATTCCTTTGCTTTTTGCATGGCTTTGGTAAAACGGTCAAAGGCAATTGGCTTCAGCAGATAATCAATAATGTTCAGCTCATATCCTTCCAGCGCATAATTCGGATAGGCCGTTGTTAAGATCACCAGGGGCTGCATGGTGACATTCTTCAGGTATTCCAGGCCAGTAATACCCGGCATTTGTATATCCAGCAGCAACACATCAGCCTTGTTTTCCTTCAGGAAGAGATCCGTTTTCCGTACATTTTCAAATTGCCCGGTCAATTGCAGGTAGGGTATCTGTTCTATAAATTCTTTCAGCACTTTACGGGCTACCGGTTCGTCGTCGGTAATAATACAACTTAGCTTTCTCATGTTATCAATATTAGCTCAACATAAAAAATAGTGTTCTCCGAGCGGATATGGAGCTCGTGCCTGTCTTTATACAAAAGCTCCAGCCGGCGTTTTACGTTGACCAGCCCAATACCACCTTGCGAGGGCTGATGATCACTGTATGAATTGACGCAGCGGAAAATGATTCTTTTTTCTTCCTGAACCAGGCTGATGCGGATAAAGCTCTCTTTATTGTCATCCCTTGCGCTGAACTTGAAAGCGTTTTCTACAAAAGGCATGAACAATAAAGGAATGACCTGGGTTTCTTTCTCCCTTAATTGTATGTCTAGTTCTATCCGGAGCGCTGCGTTGCTGCGGGTTTGCTGCAGGCCGACATAATTCCTCAGATGATCGGCTTCTTTTTCAAGGCTTACATAATCTGCATCGGCTTCATATAAACTGTAACGAAGCAAGTCGGAAAACTGCAAAAGGCTGTTTCTCGCAGCCTGGTCGCGGATATCAATATTACCATAAATAGTGTTGAGGCCATTGAAAAGAAAATGCGGGTTCAATTGTGATCTTAAATATTTCAGCTCGGTCTTCAATTGGTTGATCTCGATATTCTTTACTTTTTGTTGCTGCTCAGACCATTTGTCTGTAAAGAAAAGCATGGAAGAAATAAGAAGGAACCAGACAGCGTACAGGAAATTCCATTTGAAATAGGATTGGATCGTCATTTTATCTTCCGGCCAGATAATGGAATCCCAGTACTGCTGGTTAAGACTGCGGAAATAAGTGTAACCGATGATGAACAGGATGATACCACAGATGTATATAGCGATCTTTTTCTTTTCCAGCAGCAGCGGGATCAGCACCAATGTATTTCCGTATACCAATAAGGCCATTAATACAAAATAGAGCAGCAGGGGAGTAAGGCTGAATACAAACCCCCTGTTCTTGCTGTATCCCTGCATTTCCAGTATCATAAATACACCATACATGATCCAGAACAGCAGGTGAAACAGCAAGCTCCTGCGGAATGGAATAGGCCAGCCGGCTTTATTTCCTGGTGTGGACGCACGCATGTACTAAAGATAAAGTAAAGATGCTTCTCTCCGGAAAACTATTCCGATGTGTAGCTTTACCTGCAGGATATCACAAATCTTTTTTGATGACACTCTGTTCCCTTATCTTAAAGCATTATAAAACATTCCCATGCTGGCATCGATCATATCACCTGTAAGCCGCCATCTCGTGGTTGCCAATACGGAACAAAGCCTGGATTTTTATACTGGCAAACTTGGTTTCAGTCAGGCCGCTGTATCTGCAGGATCTCCTCCTGAAGCAATACTTGGCGCGGCCAGAATCATTTTTCATACTCATGGAGGAGAAGTGGACAGCACCGGTCCTTTACCTTCAGCGGGAAAAGCCATGATCTTTTTTGAAACGGACAATGTGCTTGCTATGTATGAGGAATTGAAAAAGCGGGGATTAAACCCTTCGAACCCCGAAAAAGTTAACTGGATAAAAATGCAGTTGTTTTGTGTGGTTGATCCGGATGGACATTATTTATGGTATGGGCAATCCTACCATGAACATTATGAAATCATGCATACTGTGCCAGGTAAGGGGCAACTGCGGCAGATCATGCCGGCTTTTCCCTGTGCTAATGTGCCTGAGGCAGTGAAGTATTATGTAGAAGTGCTGGGATTTTCAATAAATTATCAGCAGCATGATCTGGGAGTGATGGACAGGGATGAAATAAGACTCTTGCTGGTACAGGCAACTGGGACAAACAAAGGAACAGGCTCCTGTTGCATTTACATACGAAATGCAGATAAGTTATATGCGGAATTGCTTGCTAAAGGAGCCCATATTCCAAGCGGGCCGGTGAGCCAGCCATGGGGGCTGCGTGAATTTACGGCAGTCGATAATGATGGGAACACAATTGTGTTTGCTCAAACATTTGAATAAAATAACTCTTGTAATATCCGGTTATGCATGATCTGCAAATTGTTTTCGAAGAAGCTGTCAGGGATATTGATAATGGTGATATAAAACACCTGGAACAATTAATTGAAGGGAACCCCGGCTTACTTAATGAGCGGTACACTGCACCGGCTGATGGTTATTTCAAACATCCATACCTGCTATGGTTTATCGCTAACAATCCTATCCGCGAGAAAGAATCACTGCCAGGCAATATTGTTGAGATAACAGCAATGCTGATCCGCAAAGCGAAAGAGCAGGGTGTGTCTACACTTCCGTATCAGATTGAATACACGCTTGCACTGGTGGTAAGCGGACGGATCCCTAAAGAAATGGGTGTGCAAATTCAATTGGCTGACCTGCTTATTTCCGAAGGAGCCAAACCTAAAGGAACTATTGGGGCGCTGGCACATAACAATGTAGATATTGCCTGCTACCTTACAGGGAAAGGTGAACCGGTTGAATTGATCACAGCCGTATGCCTGGATTTGCCGGAAGCAAAAGAGATGGCAATAAAAGCAAGTGAGCCTGAAAAAGAACTGGCCCTGGTAGGCGCTGCATTTTATGGTTTGTTGCCGGCACTCAAAATGCTGATCAGTCTCGGTGCCAATGTAAATGCCTATCCGGATAGAAAACGATCAAAGGGTTTTCATTCACATGCCACTGCGCTTCACCAGGCTGTTTTTTCCGGTTCGTTGGATGCTGTTAGGCTATTGGTGGAAGGCGGAGCCCGCCTTGATCTGCCGGACCGGGTGTACCAGGGCACACCACTTGGCTGGGCCGAATATGGATTGATGGAAGAAAAAAATGAAGAAGAACGGATAAAGAAAGAAGCGATCGTTAATTATTTAAAAAGCAAAAGCGTCTGAACCAGTAAGCATTTGTGCGTGACCCGCTTCCGCCAAAAAGCCTTACATTTATCCTGCCAACGACGCTATATGAAAGCCATTACCCCTGCTCTTGGTTTCCTCTTACTGGTGCTTTTTACGCAGCCTGTTTTGGCACAGCAGGACATTACCTATACACTTCAACGTATTGATAGCCGCAATGGCCTTTCCAACAGCTCCGTGAATGCCATTTTCCAGGGCGACGATAAGATCCTTTGGGTAGGCACCTGGGACGGATTGAACAGTTTCAATGGCTCTTCCTTCAAAACTTTCAGCTATAGCCAGGACCATCGCCGGGGTATCGGTAATAATGTAGTAGAGGATATAACGGAAGATGCGGAACATCATATATGGGTTTGCACAGTGGAAGGAATATCGCGGTACAAGCCTTCCACCGGCGAGTTCACACATTATTTCTATAATGCAAAAGGCAAGAATGTCAGCGAGAAGCAATTCATCCTGCTTACCGATCACAACCGCATTCCGTATGTTTATTCCGTTAATTCAGGATTACAGCGTTTTGATAGTGCCTCTGCTTCTTTTCAACCTGTTCCATTAATATTACCGGGTAAGAAAATAAAGCAGTTGCTTTTTACCGGTAATGATTTGTTGTGGGTGTTGCTGGAAAACGGGCATCTCGGCAGTTTCCGGCAGGCTAATGGAAAAATGGAGGTACGGGATGATTTTGGTTCTTTCACGGGCATTCATTCCATGTATGAACTGGATGGGCAGTTAGTAATTACTACAAGCGATGGACGGGTGGAAAAATTATCGGGTAACCAGCGTGTGCAATTGAATCATTTCCCGGAAGCCATTAAACTGATCACTCCTTATGAACAGCACTATATTATTGCCTGGGAGAAAAAAGGGTGCCTGGTAGTGGATAAGGATTTCCGGCCATCAGATTTTCTGCAGAAAGAAATGAATGCACTTCGTGAATCGCAGATCAATACCATTCATACAGGCAGCGGCAAAATACTGTGGCTGGGCACAGATGGGAATGGCATGGCAAAGATCGCACCGGTGCGCAAACCTTTCACTTTAGTTTCCAACACAGATGCAGGATTAAGGGACGATAAACAGGTGCGCACATTTGAAAAAGTAGGTAATGAATTGTGGGTGGGCACCAAAGGAAATGGAATACTTGCGATTCCTTTTCCCATTGATAAAAATGCAGCAGGCCGGCGGTTTTTTACGGAAGCAAGCGGGCTTAGCAATAATGCCGTGTATGCCATCAGGCAGGTGAATGAAGAATGGACCTATATCGGATCGGATGGAGATGGGATTGCATTATATAATAACAGGAAAAAGCAGTTTTATAGCTGGAAGCAGATCAAAGGTTCCAATGCTTACCTGTTTCGCTCGGTGTATACTGTACTGCCCGACAAGGATGGCTCTGTGTGGCTGGGTACCAGCGGGTATGGATTGATACATCTTCGCATAGAGGGAGAAACTCCCACACTCACTTATTTCAAGCAATACACTTTCAATGGCACGGAAAATGGCCCTGCCAGTGATATAATTTTTTCCCTGACCAAAGATCATAAAGACAGGATCTGGGCCGGTTGCCGGTATGGCGGTGTAAGCATTCTTGATAAAAATACAGAACGCTTTACTACCATCCGCTCAGGCGACAGTGATACAAGCCTTTCTCATAATGATGTGTTGTACATCCTGGCAGACAGCCGCCACCAGATGTGGATCGGTACCAGCTATGGACTTAACCGGATCGAAAATGATTTTGAGGGAAAACCTTTTCAGCGTTTTACTACTGCACAGGGACTACCTAATAATACGATCCATGGCATTGCAGAAGACAGCCAGGGAATGATCTGGGTCAGTACCAATAATGGATTGGCAAGGGTGATCCGTGGTTCCAATGATGTGATACGGTTCAGCGAAAGCGATGGCTTGCAAAGCAACGAGTTTTCAGACGGTGCTGTATGGAAAGGGCCTGACGGGTCTTTATTCTTTGGAGGTATCTATGGATTCAATTATTGTGAGCCCTGGCGTATCCTTATCAATACAGCGCAGCCCAATCTGCAGGTAACAGGGATCCAGTTGGGTGGCCAAAGCCCGGTTCCGGGAGGCTATATGGTGCTTCGTCCTGATGCTGTTAACTCTTCGGCAGAATATACACTGAGCCGCTATCATAACTATTTTGACCTTTCCATTAAAGCCATTGATTTTATCAATACAGGTAAATCAGAGTATGCTTACCGGCTGGATGGCTTTGATAAGAACTGGCATTTCCCCGGCTCATCCGGTTATATATCTTATGGTAATCTGCCGGCAGGCGATTATGTGTTAAAAGTAAAATGGTCGAACGGAGAAGGACAATGGACCCCTGAAGAAACCCTGATGATGCTTACCGTGGAGCAATACCTCTGGCTTACCCCTGCTGCTTTTCTTTTGTACTATGTGCTGGCGGTTATCTTTATTTATGTGGTGTATACTTACCGGAAGGGCAAAACAGATATGAAGCATAAGCTGGAGCTGGAATATAAGCTTCGCCTCAAAGAAGAAAAGCTGCATGCAGAGAAACTGGATTTCTTTACCAATATTGCCCATGAACTGCAAACGCCGTTGACGCTGATCATGGGAACGGTGGAACATCAGCAACAGCAGGTAAAAGATGATAACCGCTCATCCGGTGTATTATCACTGGTGCATCAGCAGGCTTCGCGCCTGGCTTATCTTATTGAGCAACTGATGGAATTTCGCAAGGCAGAAGAAGGGCATCTTAAGGCGCATTATCAGCCATTGGCTGCTTCGGTTTTCCTGGGCAATATTGCCCGTTTATTTGTTCATTTCAGGGAATACAATAATATAGAGTATGATTACGAGATAGAAGAAAGCATCTTTATCAGCAGTGATCCAGATAAACTGGAAAAGATCATTTTCAATCTTCTTTCCAATGCATTCAAATACACATCAGCAGGGGAGAAGATCCATTTTCATGTATACCGCAACCAGGAAAAGAATGAAATGGAGATACTGGTAGCCAACTCTGGGCATAATGTCCCCGCTGCGGAAATGGAAAAATTGTTCGACAAATTTTTTACCGGCAATGCTTCCCGTGAAAAATTCAGTTCAGGACTTGGGCTTGCCTTCACCCGCCAGTTGGTCAGCCTGCTGAATGGAAAGATCACCGCTTATTGCAAAGACAATTGGGCCTGCTTTAAAGTTGTATTGCCCGTCAGCAGTTATACCATACAGGAAACTGTTCCCAGGCCTTTACAGCCTTCCCTCCTGATCCGCACTATTGCGCAGGAACCTGCCCCGGGGGATACTGTGTCGTCAACCGTTAATAACAAAGCAGCTTTACTGCAAAGCCTTGAACAGGCAGACCGGTCTATTATCCTGGTTGTGGAAGATGAAGCACCGATCAGGCAGTTGCTGCGCAATTTGTTAATAGATAAATATATTGTGTACGAAGCGCCCAGTGGAAAAGAGGCACTGGCCTGCATGATCAACCTGACTCCCCATCTTATTATCAGCGATATCATGATGGAGGATATGAATGGTCTGGAGCTTTGCAAAAGAGTGAAGAACATTCCTGGCACATGTCATATACCCTTCCTGATCCTGTCTGCCCGCGGCTCCACTGACCAGCAGCATGAAGGTTATGAAGCAGGTGCAGACGCTTATCTTCCCAAGCCCTTCCATACGCAACACCTGCTTGGCCGTGTGCAACAATTGCTGGACAACAGGAAACGCCTGCACGATTATTTCCGCAACAAAGCCCTGCCCGGCAGTGAAGTGCCCCAGGGACTGAATGAAGCAGATAAAGAATTCCTCGAAAAATTATTGGCAGTCATTACTGCCGAACTCAATAATCCCGAACTCGACAGCTCCCATCTCGAAACCAAAATGGCCATCAGCCGCATGCAGCTCTACCGGAAAATAAAAACGATCTCCGGTATGACCCCTGCCGAGTTTATCCGGAACATCCGGCTGCAAAAAGCCGCCGAACTGCTGGCGACCACGCGCCTTACCGTGTCCGAAATTTTCTTTCAGACCGGCTTCAACAACCAATCCTATTTTTTCCGGGAATTCAAAAAGAAATACCAGTGCTCTCCAAACGAATACAGGCTAGCACGAATGACGCGAATAGCTCCTGAGTAAACAAACAGGCCTGAACAACTACCGCGAATGGCACAAATCTCTCCTATACTTTGAGTGCATTAGCATAATTCGCGGCTACAATACGGTTTCTAAATACTTGATTCCCATTCGCGTAATTCATAGTACAGTAGTTTGGGACAATAGTACAGCAGCGTTTCATACCCTCATAGTTATCTTGATGAAAATTATTGCTATGAAACGATTGCTACAGTCACTGACCGCACTGCTCTGCGTGTTATTTTATCTTCCCGCCCTGGCTCAGCAAACCGTCACCGGTAAGGTAACGGATGATAAAGCTGCCCCTCTTCAGGGTGTTAATATTGTTCAGCAAAACACATCCAATGGAACATACACGGCAGCCGATGGGAGTTTTACCCTGAAGCTGCAAGCCGGCTCACCGTCCGTTCTTGAAATAACGATGGTAGGCTACGCGAAGCAAACGATCACGTATGATGGCAGTCCATTGTCTGTTTCGATGGTGCCTTCTTCCACTGCTTTGGATGAAGTGGTAGTGGTAGGTTATGGTACCCAAAAGAAATCGACACTCACAGGCGCTGTTTCTTCCGTGAAAGGGGGAGAACTGGCCAAAACACAGGCGGTGGATATCGGTACAGCTTTGCAGGGACAGGCTTCGGGCGTAAATGTGACATCGCCTACCGGAGCTCCCGGCACTAATGCAGTGGTGCGTATCCGTGGCATCGGATCATTGAATAATAATGAGCCGCTTTATATAATTGATGGTATTCAGGTGAACAGCGGGCTTACCACCATTTCACCCAACGATATCGAAAGTATGGAAATACTGAAGGATGCATCTGCCGCAGCTATCTATGGCGCAAGGGCATCCAATGGTGTGATACTGGTGACTACCAAATCAGGTAAAGCCGGAAAAAGCACTATCAGTCTTGATGCATCACTTGGCCTGGCCAATGCGATTGGTTTGCCAAAGATGGTGAGCACTGCCCAGTTTATTGAACTGCAGAACGAAGCATTTGTCAATGATGGCAGTACCAACCGGAATAACGATAACCCTTCGAGCCTGCCGAATACGGACTGGCTGGATGCGATCTTCCGCCAGGCACTGACGCAACGTTACAGCCTTGCCTTTTCTGGTGGTACAGATAAGACGCGTTATTTTATCTCCGGCAATTACGTGAATCAGGAAGGAACGATCGAGTATTCCAACTTCAAACGGTATGGCTTGCGTTCCAACATCACCTCAGATGTAAAAAACTGGTTAAGGATCGGAGAGAACCTCAACTTCACTTATGAAAGCAATCAATACATCGGTGCTTCCGGTGATGGTGGCCGTCCCGGAAGCCTGCCCGGTGTGGTGCGTTATGCACTGATCCGCCCTAATGCTATTCCTGTATATGATCCGGCTACAGGGTTGCTGACTGATCTTCCTCCTGCAGGGCTTTATCAAAACTCGAATTTGTATGGTGATGGAAAGAATCCCCTGGCTATTGCACAGTACCGCAACCGCACAGCCGACAGGTACCGTCTGCTCGGTAATGTGTTTGCAGAAGTAAAACCTGTAAAAGATATCCGCCTGCGCACCAGCCTGGGTGTTGATTTCAATATGCTGGAACAACAAGCTTATAATGGTCAGATTCCCGGCGACAGAACGGTCATGAACCCGAACGACAAAGGTGTGGATAAATACAGGAACCGCAGCAGTGCATTGACCTGGACGAATACAGCAAATTATACGCATGTGTTTAATGGAGTGCATGATATATCTGTGCTGGCAGGTACAGAATATGTGAAGGAGATCACGGATTATTTCTCCGGTTTCCGTTCCGGTTATGATACAAGAACGGATGGTAACGGCAGCCTGCAATATCTCGATTATGGCACAGGTACACAAGGAGTAGGTGGTACCAAGCAGGAATCGGCACTGATGTCTTATTTCGGCCGTGTTGCTTATGCTTATGATAACCGTTATCTCTTATCTGCCACATTGCGTGCTGATCAGTCGTCCCGCTTCAGCAAAGCCAACCGTACCGGTTATTTTCCTTCCGTGTCCGCAGGTTGGAATATCATGCGCGAAAGATTCATGGATAATGTGAATTGGTTAAGCGAATTGAAACTCCGCGGAAGCTGGGGTAAACTCGGTAACCAGCAAATCGGTAATTATCCTTACGCCACTATTTACAGCACCAACAATGGTGTACTCACCGTTGCTTCACAAGGCAATCCCGACGTGAAATGGGAAGAAACAAAACAAACAGATATCGGCCTGGATGGAGCTTTCCTGAAAGGAAGGGTCCGTTTTTCAGTGGATTGGTATAAAAGGAATACCAGTGACATCCTGATCCAATTGCCGGTTTCATATACAAATGGTGATGCAGCACCTCCTTATGTGAATGGTGCAGCCATGACCAATAAAGGCTGGGACGTAACACTGAATTATAATGATCGTGCCAGGAATGGCCTGTCATGGGATATCACGGCCAATATTACTACCCTGAAAAATGAAGTGACTTCCTTATATAAAACAAAAGATCAATTGATCAGTTCCGGCAATGGACAGATCTTATTGAAGCCGGGTGAAGCGATCGGTTCCTTCTATGGTTATACTACAGCGGGTATATTCCAGACTGCTGCTGATGTAACCAATTATGTGAACAAAGACGGAGATATGTATCAACCTGCTGCCAAACCCGGTGATATCCGCTTTGCTGATATCAATAATGACGGGGCGATCGATGATAAGGACCGCAGCATTATCGGCCATGGTTTACCTGATTTCCTCTATAGCCTGAACGCTACTCTTCGTTACAAGCAATTTGACCTTACTTTATTCTTTAATGGTGTTGCCGGCAATGATATTTACAATGAAGTAGACAATATCATCAACAGTTTTGATTCCCGTGGTTTCAATACCAAACTGGATTTCTATGAAACCCGCTGGCATGGAGAAGGTACCAGCAATACCATGCCCCGTGCCACTTTCCTTGATGCAAACAATAACCGCCGCACATCCAACCGTTATGTAGAGAATGGCTCTTATCTGCGTCTGAAAAATGCGATGATAGGATATAATCTTCCGGCAGGATGGATGAGCCGCGCCGGCTTCACACAGGCAAGGATATATGCCAGCATGCAGAATGTGTTTACCATTACCAAATACAAAGGCTTCGATCCTGAATTGTATACCAACGATAACCTGGCCAATTATGGTGATCTGGGTGTTGGTATCGATATGGGAACATACCCTCCGTCACGCACATTCACTTTTGGTGTTCAACTTACTTTTTAATCAACGATTGACCGACCTATAATTTAATTATATGAAAAAGCTGATCTATATACTTACTGCTGCAACGCTGATAACAGCTTGCAGTAAAAAGCTGGACCTGCAACCGCAGGGCGTGCTTACCGAAGAAAACGTATTCAAGCAAGCGGGTGATTTTACATTGGCCGTGGATGCGGCTTATGAACCATTGACCAATCGTTTCCGGGGCAACTGGGAATGGGATAATGGTGCTTCCATTCCCCGGGAGTTTGTAGTAGGCGATCTGATGAGTGATGATGCTGTGAAAGGCGGAGGCGGCCTCGGCGACCAGGAAGACATGCGCCGTATGGAAACCTTTACTATTTTTCCTACCAACAATAATGTGCTGGGCATCTGGCGCTATAATTTTAAAGGAGTAAATGCTGCCAACACAGTACTGGCGCAGGATGGCTCTGCTGTGCCCGGGCTTGATGCCAATGTCTGGAAAAGAATGAAAGGTGAAATGTTATTCCTTCGCGCATTTTATTATTTCCGGCTGGTGCAGAATTTTGGCGGAGTGCCTTTGCTGATCCCGGAAAAGAATATGACGGATAATACGGTCCGTGCTACCAAAGAACAGGTGTATGACCAGATCTGTGAAGACCTGGATAATGCAGCACCCATGCTGGAGCCTTCTTATGATGCGGCCAATTATCAGCGCGCTACAAAAGGAGCAACGTATGCGCTGAAAGCAAAAACCTATTTATACCAGGGGCAATGGCAAAGCTGTCTTGATGAAATTGCGAAAGTGGAAGCCCTGCCTTATAACCTGCTTCCCAAATTTGCCGATAACTTTAATGGTGCAGGCGAACAGGGTGCAGAAAAAATATTTGTGGCCCGGCATGATGCGGGACAAACACCACAAAAGGGTTCTATCTTCAATGCCGTATTTGGCAAACAGGGATATGGCTGGAATTTTAATCTTCCAACCGACAACCTGGTTGCAGAGTTTGAATCGGGTGATCCCCGCCTGAGTGCGACTGTATTTAAAGCTGGTGATACCTGGTTTGATGGCACGCCTTATAACGCGGCTAATTCCATTACCGGCTATAACGTAAGAAAGTTCATGTCCAACACATCACCATCGGATGATGGAGGTATAGATTTTATTTATATCCGTTTGGCTGATGTGCTTTTATGGAAAGCGGAGTGCTTTGCCCAGTTGAATAAATTGCCTGAAGCAAGAACTGCTTTGGAAAGAGTGAGGGGAAGGGCCAGGAGTAATGCGTCTAATCCTGTTACGGCATTACCTGAGGTAACAACCAATGTGCAGGCCGATCTGCTTGCTGCTATCCGTCATGAACGCCGTGTGGAACTGGCTTTTGAATGGCATCGTTACTATGATCTGGTCCGCTGGAATATTGCGGCTACAGTGCTTGCAGCAAGGCCGGACGCTGATCCCTTAACTGGTCACAATGATTATGGAACAGGTTATAAACCTGCCAATGCTGTGCTGCCAATTCCTCAAAGGGAAGTTGACCTGATCGGCCTGAAGCAGAATGATGGATACCAATAATAATCAAGTATTAAATAAATAATCATATACATGAACAAAACCAATTTTCTTTTTATGGTCGCCTGCTCAGTAACGATGTTGGTGTCGTGTGGCGATCAGCAATCAAAGCAGGAAGAAGGAACAAACACAGCGGAAAAGAAAGATTCAATACAGGCATGGATGGTAGCCCCTTTTATCAAGCAGGATACCGTGAACCCTGTACTGAAACCTTCACCTGTTGTATTCAAAGATCCTATCCTTAACAAACAGGTGGCCTGGGAAGCGAAAGATGTGTTCAACCCAGCAGCCGTTGTCCGTGATGGAAAAGTGTACCTGCTTTACAGGGCAGAAGATACCATCGGCCGCTTTGCAGGCACATCCAGGATAGGATTGGCCATGAGTGAAGATGGATTGCATTTTACCAGGAATAATGATCCCGTCCTGTTCCCCGCCAATGATGCGTATAAAAAATATGAATGGGAAGGAGGTTGTGAAGATCCCCGCATTGTGGAGGATGAAAAAGGAACTTACTACATGACCTATACAGCTTATGATGGCACCACTGCCCGTTTATTTATTGCTACTTCCACTGATCTCGTGCATTGGACCAAGCATGGCTCTGTGTTCAAAAGTGCAGAAGGAGGGAAGTATATCAATTACTGGTCTAAATCAGGATCAGTGGTGGCGCGCCAGGAAGGGGACAAACTGGTTGCTGTAAAGATCAATGGCAAATACCAGATGTATTGGGGCGAGTCGAATATTTACATGGCCACTTCAGATAACCTGATCGATTGGGTGCCTGTTCCGGAAACGGATCCTGCCAAATACCAATATGATTCTTTAAGGAAATATCCTGCTTTCAAGATCGTGTTTGGCCCGCGCAAAGGGAAGTTCGACAGCGAACTTGTAGAGCCTGGTCCGCCGGCTTTGCTTACCAATGATGGTATCCTTTTCTTTTATAATAGTAAGAACAGCCCTGCTTTCGGTGATAAGAGCCTGGCTGATGGCACTTATGCAGCAGGACAAATACTGCTCGATCCGAATGATCCTTTCAAGGTGATTGACCGCAGTGCAAACTATTTTTTCAAACCTGAAAAGGATTATGAAATAACAGGTCAGGTAAACAATGTTTGCTTTATCGAAGGATTGGTCCCCTTCAAAGGCAAATGGTTCCTTTATTACGGCACAGCAGATTCCAAGATTGCTGTGGCAACAGCCGATAAAAAATAATCTCAACCGGGCGATCAACCTTTCTATGAAACGAAGCAATATGAATTTCTCCAACAAGGAATGTATCTGCGGAGTTTCATCCGACCAAACCAAAAAATAAAAATATACGGATGAAAGCAGCATTTACCGAAAAAAAATACCTGGTCACCCTTGTGTTCGTTATCTCTTTGTTTATGATCTGGGGTGTGGCTATGACAATGGGTGATGTATTGAACAAGCATTTCCAGAATGTATTGCATGTAAGCAAATCCCAATCAGGGCTTGTACAGTTCTCTGTTTTTGGTGCATACGCAGTGATGGGCATTCCGGCGGGGCTGTTCATGAAACGGTTTGGCTACCAGCGTGGCGTTTTGCTTGGGTTGGTATTGTTTGCAACAGGAGCTTTCCTGTTTGTACCGGCAGCGAATGCAGAATCATTTTTATTCTTCAGGGTATCATTGTTTGTACTGGCTTGTGGCATGGCAACGCTTGAAACAGTAGCGCATCCTTTTGTGGCTTCCCTGGGGCCACAGGCTACAAGTGATCAGCGATTAAACTTTGCACAGGCATTCAATGGTGTGGGAACGATCATTGGCCCTACGGTAGGGGGGATGTTCATCTTAAGCAGTTCCGTTGCTGCAGATCTCTACAGTGTGAAGCAAGTGTATATCATCATCGGCATTATCGTGCTGATCGTTGCTGCTGCCTTTGCATTGGTAAAGGTACCCGCAGTGAATACTGCTTTTGATCCGCATCATAACCAGAGCGTTGATCAGCAATTGGTGGCTGCACCCAAACGTTTATTTCAGCATAAACATTTTATCTGGGCCATTGTAGCGCAGTTCTTCAATGTGGCAGCGCAGGGAGGCACCTGGGCTTTCTTTATCAATTATGGTCACGAAAAAATGGGATTGAGTGATGAAAAAGCATCTTACTATTTCAGCTTAAGCATGATACTAATGATGATAGGCCGCTTTACAGGCACTTTCCTGATGCGGTTCATCAAACCCAATATCCTGCTGGCCATATTTGCCCTGGGGAATATACTCATGTGTATCATCGTAGCGCAAAGTGCAGGATGGGTATCATTTATTGCTTTATTGCTGATCAACTTCTTTTTCAGCATCATGTTTCCCACTATTTTCAGCCTTGGACTGAAAGACCTGGGCCATCATACGCAACAGGCTTCATCTTTCATTGTGATGGGTGTGGTAGGCGGTGCAGTATTCCCGCCGCTGATGGGGCTGATCGCTAATAAGGATGTGGCAACAGCCTATTATCTCCCTATTATTTGTTATGTAGTTATTTTCTTATATGGCTTGAAGTTATATAAGAGTAATTAGATGTGTACATCTTTTCCATTAAACCTTTGCTCCCTTTATTGTTTTTTATGAAGACAATAAGAAAGAATACTGCCGGTTGATCAAACCCGGCAGTATTTTGGTTGTTAGATGTTAGTGCAAGCACCGTTTTTTAGCCGTGCTCTTTACTTTAATCATAAATGCATTGACATGACAATGTTTTCTATAAGCTTTAAGTATAAAAAAAGCCAATACCAGGCATTGATACGCATCATTAAAGAAAGGGAGGAAGGAGAGAAAGAGTACCGGGTGACCATTATGAATGGAGACTTGGAAATGCTGCTCTACGGTAATCATATATTAAAGGAAAAGAACGGGAGGATAGATATTCAGGAAAGCGATCTCCCTCACCATATTGTTGAATTGAGAACGGTGATTGCTGACGCACTGGAGTCTTTTCACGCAGAGGAGATCGCTAATTAATAACTGAATTATTTTTCCTGGTAATTGATCATCCAGTTGATGCCATATTTATCGGTAAAGCTTCCGAAATAGGCTCCCCAGAACATATCCTGGATGGGCATCTCTATTTTTCCGCCTGCAGAAAGTTCCTTAAAGAGCCGGTCTGCTTCTTTCCTGGACTCAGGTTCAAGGTTGATATGCATATTGTTGCCTTGAGTAACGGTAAAGCCCATTTCTTTAGGTGCATCTGTTCCCATCAGTACATGT
This sequence comes from Chitinophagaceae bacterium, assembly GCA_036262095.1. Taxonomy (GTDB): domain Bacteria; phylum Bacteroidota; class Bacteroidia; order Chitinophagales; family Chitinophagaceae; genus Terrimonas_A. The sequence goes on from DATAJQ010000255.1 coordinate 52,166, forward strand.
CCGCCGATCAGGGGGAGTTCAATATGCAAAACCATTTTCTTTACATTATCTGTTACCGGTGGGTGATTGGGATCAGCCGGTATGTCTCCAAACCGCTGTACGCCATTGATGAAATCTGTTTTGAAAACTGATTTATAGAAGTTAAACACTTCCTCAGTATTGCCCGGAAAGTTTACATAGGTGGATACCCGTGCCATGTTGCTGGTCTTATTTTGTTTTCTTAAATAGAACTGTGCAGCAATATATTGGTCCAGGTTTTCCAGCCCCGCAGTGAATCCTTCTTTAAAGCCCGTTTTAATAAGCTCTTCCAGGTCTTCAAGTGAGTTGAACTGGAGTTGGATGTTTACGACTGTTTCATCTTCCCCGGAGCTAAAAGTGTTTTCCCATTTACCTTTCGGCAAGCTATTATTCATGACAGCATTTTCATCACAGAAAGCGTCTATGCCTGAAAAGGATTTGAGAGGCTTAATGGTCTCATAGTCAAACAAGCACCAGTGCTTTTCTCCTTCGGGGCTTAACATATAGTAATGCCAGCGTCCGCCTTCGGAAAAGTTCATTGATTTTGTGATAGCCCTGTAGGGTTTAGGTGCCCACCACTGGTCGAGAATGTCTTCTTCTGTCCATGCGGCCCATACCAGGTCGATAGGAGCATCAAAGGATCGTTCAACCTTGATTTTTTTGTTTTCCTTGTCTACAAGGAAGTTGAAAAGGATTGCTTTATTCATTTTCTGTTGTTTTTAAGTTGTTTTAATACTTCGTCAAGTTGGTTGAATCGTTTGGCCAGCAGTTGCCTGAACTGCTCCAGCCATTTTTCAATCTCTTTCATTTTATCTGCATTCAGGTGATAATGAATTTCCCTGCCTTGTTGTTCCTGTTTCAGGATCTCACATTCTGTCAGGATCTGTAAATGTTTTGAAACCGCTTGCCTGCTGCTGTCGAAATGTTCAGCAATCGCGTTGGGCGTCATTGCACCTACCGTCAGGAGCATAATGATGGCCCGCCTGGTGGGATCGGCTATGGCCTGAAAAACGTCTCGTCTTGTTTCCATTTTTTACTATTTGCTACCATTTGATTGCAAATATATGCAATTATTTGGTTGCGCAAATTTTTTCTTTTGTTTTTTAAAAATGAGGTTATCATGCCTGGGTTACCTTTGCGGGATGGATTATTTCAAAAAGCTCTCCTCTCTTTTACAAATAGAAGAGCAGTCGGACCGCCTGGCTTATAAACAATTGACTGAATCAAGTTCACTGGCCATTCGGCGCTCCAACGGACTTAGCTGGTATCCCATCGTGATCAGGGATACGGAAATGGGCATGGGAGATTACCTGACAGTGGAACTGGAACGCACCAATCACCTGGAAATAGCGCATTTGTTCAGATTCGGGGCTTCTGCCGAACTGTTTTCCAACCGTAACCCTAAAGAAGACCGCGTGGAAGGGGTGATCACTTACCAGGGAGGCAATAAAATGAAGATTTCCCTGCGGACTGATGAACTGCCTGACTGGGCACGTGACGGACAATTGGGAGTGAACCTGCTTTTTGACGACAATAGCTATGATGAAATGCGTGCAGCTTTAAAGCAAGCGGCGGCAAGACTGGACAAGAAAGAAAATGATCAGCTTATCCGTATCCTCACCGGGGAAAAACAACCCGGCTTTCATGAAGAAGGGCACATGTATACATCTGCGCGGTTAAACAGTTCGCAGCAACATGCGGTGAACAAAATATTATCTGCCAATGAGCTGGCTATCGTACATGGCCCTCCGGGCACAGGTAAAACAACAACATTGGTGCAGGGTATCAAAGCTATCTATCAGCAATCTCATCAACAGTTATTGGTAGTGGCGCCAAGCAATGCCGCTGTAGACCTGCTGAGTGAAAAATTATCGGATGAAGGACTGACCGTGGTGCGTGTAGGTAATCCTGCACGGGTATCGGAAAAACTTCTTTCCCTTACACTGGATAGCCAGATGGCCGAACATGGCCAGATGAAGCAGGTGAAGAAGTTAAAGAAAAGAGCCAATGAATTCAGGGAAATGGCTTACAAATACAAACGCAATTTTGGCAAAGCAGAAAGGGAGCAGCGTAAAACATTGTTTGAGGAAGCAAGGAATATTTTGAAAGAAGCGGCTAATACAGAACAATACATTTTGGATGATCTGCTGTCAAAAGCACAGGTGATCACTGCCACCCTGGTTGGCGCCAATCATTATACCATCCGCGACCGGCGGTTTGATACTGTGGTAATTGATGAAGCAGCACAAGCATTGGAACCGGCCTGCTGGATACCCATACTCAAGGCAAGAAAGCTGGTGCTGGCCGGCGATCCTTTCCAATTGCCGCCTACTATCAAATCGGAACAGGCTGCCCGTGAAGGGTTGAATATTACACTGATGGAAAAGAATGTGGAACTTCATCCCCAAGCCGTGGTGCTGCTGGAAGAACAATACCGGATGAACAAAGCGATCATGGGTTATTCATCTGCCGTATTTTACAAAGGAAAACTGAAGGCCCATGAATCCGTTGCCGATCATCTGCTGTATGATCTTGATAACCCGCTTATTTTTATCGACACGGCCGGTTGTGGTTTTGAAGAAAAAGTAGAAGGTACCAGCACCTACAATCCTGAAGAAGCAGCATTTCTTTTCAATCACCTCCGGCAGTTATTACCATCCCTGGAAGCAAATCACCCGGTATCTTTTCCGTCTATTGCTATCATTTCACCCTATAAACAGCAAGTGGACCTGCTGCGATCGCTTTTACTGCAATCACCTGAATTGCTGGCCTATGGTGATAAAATAGCTGTGAATACGATCGACAGCTTCCAGGGGCAGGAGAGGGACATTGTTTACATAAGCATGACAAGAAGCAACCCTGAAAACAGGATAGGTTTCTTATCCGATATCCGCCGCATGAATGTAGCGATGACGAGAGCCAGGAAAAAGCTGGTCGTCATCGGCGACAGCGGCACACTAGCCCGGCTCCCCTTTTACGCTGATTTTATCACTTACGCAGAACAATTAAATGCATACCAGAGCGCCTGGGAACACATGGGATAACCAACATCTGACAAGAAAGAGAACATCTATCCAAACGCACCCCTTCCCGTCCTTCCCGCCTTACCGGTAAAAAACTTACCGGTAAGGCGGGAAGGACGGGAAGGGGTCGCTTATTATAAA
>DATAJQ010000256.1:0-14913 GCA_036262095.1 Chitinophagaceae bacterium
ACCCATGAAAAATCACGAGACTAACTCAGTTATTAAAGTAGCGATTGCCGATGACCATGCTTTGTTTCGCACAGGTGTAAAAACCTCTCTTTCCAGCCGCAAAGACATCCAGATGGTGGCTGAAGCGGAAAACGGTATGCAGCTGCTTAACCTGCTGCGACATATCCAGCCTGATGTTGTTTTGCTTGATATCCAGATGCCGATCATGGACGGCCTCACCACTCTCCCTGAGATCAAGAAGCTTTATCCCAATGTAAAAGTAATCATGCTTTCCATGCATAATGACCATTCGGTGATTTCCCGTATGATGGAAATTGGAGCGAACTCTTACCTGACCAAAGAATCAGGTTCAGAGATGATCTATGATGCCATCAAAACAGTATATGAGCAGGATTTCTTTTTCAATGACCTTACCAATAAAGCCCTGCTCAGCGGTCTCCGTACCAAACGCACTGCCGAATCTTCTATGCCACAGGATGTGCAACTGACTGATAAAGAAATTACTATCCTGAAACTGATGTGCGATGAAAAAAGCACCAAGGAGATTGCGGATATAGTAGATCTCAGTCCCAGGACTGTTGAAGCGATCCGCGATAAACTCAAAACCAAAACAGGTACCAAATCCATGGCCGGTCTGGTGATGTATGCGGTGAAAGCAGGCCTCGTGGAACAGAACTGATCAGACAAAGGAGCTAATTGCTTATAAAAGCCGTTCCCCAGAGAACGGCTTTTTTGTTGTCTATAAATATGCCTTCTTTCCAGGCCAGTAACGGCCCAGCTTTTTTGTAGCGGTTTTTGCTGATCCCCCAACATGGCCGGCTGAAAGCTTTTTCCCTTATTTTACACTCGTTTATCAATTTATGTATATCTGTTTCGATGGAAAGGCATTGCCGGCCCAGGAGCCCGTTCTGCTGTCAGGCAACAAAGGCTACCGCTATGGCGATGGCCTGTTTGAAACCATTAAAATGGTGAACGGGCAGGTTCTGCTGTTCGATCTCCATATTCAGCGGCTTTATGCAGGAATGCAGCTGCTGGAATTTGCCATTCCTTCTTTTCTTACGCCCGGTAAGCTGAAAGAAGATATTGTTTCCCTTTGTAATAAGAACGGCTGCAACGGGCTTGCGCGGGTCCGTGTTTCGGTCTCCCGGGGTGAGGGAGGTGTGTATGAACAGGAAAATGACCGTCTTCATTATCTTATCGAATCTTCACCGGCCAATCCTGCGGTGAATGCGCTCAATCAAAACGGATGGGTCATCGGTATTTATCCGCATGCGAGAAAAAGCATGGATGCATTTGCAGGACTTAAATCGGCCAATTATCTGCCCTACAGCATGGCCGCACGTTTTGCCAGGCAGCAGCAGTGGGATGATTGCCTTCTTCTCAATGCAGAAGGAAACATAGCTGATGCTTCTATTGCCAACCTTTTTCTGATAAAAGATGGTGCAGTCTTTACTCCTGCCGAAGGGCAGGGGGGTGTGCACGGAGTAATGAGAAAATATCTAATAGAGAAAATGCTATACGCTGGTTGGGAGGTCAGGGAAGGAGTGATCACACCAGGGCAATTGATGGAGGCCGATGAATTATTTTTGACTAACGCCATGTATGGTCTTCGCTGGATAAGCAGACTAGAACATAAATCATTTGGCAACCACTTAAGCCGGAAAATTTACCAGGAGATCGTTCAGGCAGCCTGGCCGGTATAATGCAGTTGTATGAAACATTCCGTAAACATCTGCTGGCTCCGCCGCGACCTGCGGCTTGATGATAATGCGGCCCTCTATCATGCTTTAAAAGCAGGGAAGCCGGTTGTGCCTGTTTTTATCTTCGATCGTCATATACTGGATAAACTTGAAAACTGTGACGACAGGAGAGTGGCTTTCATTCATACAACTCTTCTGCAGCTTCAACTGGAACTTGAGAAAAAGGGTTCAACCCTGGATGTAAGGTATGGCGTTCCGGAAAAAATATTCCCGGAGATCCTGCGGGATTATGAAGTGGAAAATGTGTTTGCCAGCAGCGATTATGAACCTTATGCCCTCGAACGTGATCAAAAGGTTGCTGGTATATTAAAAGAAGCCGGTGTTTCCTTTCATTCTTTTAAGGACCAGGTGATCTTTGAAAAAAACGAAGTGTGTAAAGACGATGGATCACCTTATTCAATTTTTACGCCTTACGCTAGAAGATGGAAGGCTATGCTGAATGAGTTTTATCTCCGTTCCTATCCCTGCACTTTATATTACCATCATTTTCTCCAACATTCTTCCAGGAGAATCCCTTCTCTTGAATCAATGGGCTTCAGGCCGGACCATAAGCCCTTTCCTCCTGAAAACTGGACAGCAGCAACGATCAGGAATTATGCCAGTCAAAGGGATTTTCCTGCCATTCCCGGTACATCCCGGTTGAGTGTGCACCTGCGGTTTGGTACGATCAGCATCAGAAAGCTCGCGCTGGAATCCGGAAACCTGAGTGAGACTTTTTTAAAGGAACTGATCTGGCGCGAGTTTTATCAAATGATCCTTTGGCATTTTCCCCGGGTGGTGACGAACTCCTTCAAGCCGGAGTATGATAATATTCGCTGGCGGAATAATGAGAAAGAGTTTGAAGCATGGTGCCGCGGCGAAACGGGCTATCCTATCGTGGATGCCGGCATGCGCGAACTGAATGAAACAGGGTTCATGCACAACCGGGTGCGTATGATCACTGCTTCATTTTTATGTAAGCATCTGTTGATCGATTGGCGCTGGGGAGAAGCTTATTTTGCAAATCATCTGCTCGATTACGACCTCGCTTCCAATAATGGCGGTTGGCAATGGGCTGCGGGAACAGGGTGTGATGCCGCTCCCTATTTTCGGATATTTAACCCTTATCTCCAAACCAGGAGATTTGACCCGGAGTTCAGGTATATAAGAAAATGGGTGCCCGAGTTTGAAGAGCTAAGCTATATACAACCTATTATCATGCATGAACAGGCCAGGGAGAGGTGCCTGAAAATTTATAAAGCGGCGTTGGCTAAATGACCATCAGTTTTTATTGAAGCCGTAACTACAGGTAGTTATAGGAACAGCTCTGCATCCTGTTCCATTTTACCCGGATTGATCCTGTTATACACATCTGCTAATGTGCTGATCGCCTTTTTCCCTTCTTCACCTAAAGCCAGTGAATAGTTGTTGACATAAAGATCGATATGCTGACGCATCACGGCTTCGCTCATTTCCTGTGCATGCGATTTTACATAATCCGTTATCTCAGGATAATTTGCGAATGCGTAGTCGAGGCTTTTGCGGATCAGTTCATCCACTTTTATGGCTACTGATCTTTTTACTGACTGGCTGATGGCGATACCTCCTAATGGGATGGGTGCTTTCATTTTTTCTTCCCAGTATTCACCCAGGTCTTTTACCTTATGCAATCCTTTATCCTGGTAGGTAAACCTGTTCTCATGAATGATCACGCCCAAATCTGTTTCTTTCCTGATCACGGCATCTTCAATAGAAGAAAAGATCATGAATTTTTTATTGGTGGCCGAAGGATAAGCAAAGCTGAACAGCAGATTAGCCGTGGTATTCACTCCCGGTAAAGCCACTGATGCATCACCGATGCCGGCCTGGTAAATGGAAGGGTCAGCCTGGGTGATCAGCAAGGGGCCTACGCCTTTGCCCAGCGCACTGCCGGCGTTGAGCAATACATAATTGTCAAGCGACTGAAAAAAAGCTGGGAAGCTCAGTTTGGTGATATCCAGTTTTCCTTCCAATGCCCACTGATTGAGGGTCTCCACATCTTCCAGTACCGGTTCAAATTCCAGCCCCTCTGTATCAATTTTTTTGTTGACCAGCGCATCAAAGATGAATGTGTCGTTAGGACAAGGGGAAAAACCAAGGCTCAGCTTCATGTAAAACGTTATATAAAATATTTTTGGATCAGAGTCAGGGCTTGCCCGGCTCTTTGGCCGGGCAAATATCCGGATAAAACCGGGTTACAGAGAGTTTAACAAACGGATTAACTCATTGTTAAGATTGGCAACAGATTCTTTTATCTTCCAGTTCTTTTTATTCCGCTCACCCACATAGTTGGAGATGCCGCGCAATTGAAGAAAAGGGATCTTCTCCATCAGGCAAACATAATGGAGGGCTGCTCCTTCCATGGATTCTACCACAGGTTGATATTTTGCTTCATATAAGCGGATGGTTTGGGGAGAACTGGTGATCTGGTTCACCGATATGGCAGCCACTTTTTTAAGGCTGTTCCGTTTCAGCAAATGAAGACCGGGATTCACGAGCCAACCTTTTTTATAAGGGAATTGGTCGGGCTTTGCGAAGCCCATATCGAACACATTATGGAATTGCTTTTTTTCCAGTACACCAAGATCGGCGATCGTATCTTTTTTTATGGAAACAACGGTGCCAAGCGGTATGGCTGTATCAAAGCATCCGCTGATACCGGCTTGTATCACCAGGTCAGGTTTTTTTACCTGCAGTTGTTTTTGAAGATTATAAGTAGCCGCTGTCAACCCCACCCCGGTTATTAAAACATCAATATGGATATCTACATAAAATGGCACATCACTATTGCGATAATGCTCCAGGAAAGGAGCTATTTCAAAAGGAGTGGCGGCAGCTAATAAACAATTCATGGAGAAACAAAGATAGGCAACGAAGGTCGTGCGTCGGTTTGAAATAAATTCCCACCAAGACGACAAAGACCACAAAGAAAAAAGAAATTACTACCAGGATGTTTTTTTGCCCATGATTTGGGATTTTGTAATAAAGTAAGAAAAATATGTCTTTGTGGTCTTTGTCGTCTTGGTGGGAATTTATTTCAAACCGGCACACCATCAAAGTGATATACATACCTACCAATCCTCGCTGTGAGCACTTACCGGGAAGGCGGGAAGAACGGTAAGGGGTGTTTTAGGCAGCGGGTGCCTTATTTGTTAGATGAGGCCAATCTGCGTAATTTTGCAGGCTAATTAATAAGTAAGTATGGTGTACCTGACCAGGGTTGAGCATTTCAATGCGGCGCATAAGCTTTACAACCCTTCCTGGAGTGTTGAAAAGAATGAAGAAGTGTTTGGCAAGTGTGCCAATGAGAACTGGCATGGCCATAATTATGAGCTTTATGTTACTGTGAAAGGCTCACCCGATCCTGAAACTGGTTTTGTATTTGATGTGAAACGTTTGAGTAATATCATCCGTGAGCATGTGATTGAAAAAGTAGATCATCGCAATCTCAATGTTGATGTGGAGTTCATGAAAGGCCAGTTATGCAGCACGGAGAACCTCGCCATTGCTATCTGGAAGGAACTGCAGGCCCACCTGCCCAAAGCAGTACAATTGCATTGCATCAAACTGTATGAAACACCCCGTATTTATGTGGAATATTTCGGTGAATAAGGCAACAATGCAGCACGGATATTGTTGATATTTCTTTTATTGTTTGTAATTTGAATATATGAACAAAGTAGCCGTTTTCAGGAAGGAACATTTCAATGCGGCCCACCGGTTGTATAATGCCGCCTGGGACCAGGCTACCAATGACCGTGTTTTTGGTAAATGCGCCCTCCCGAATTATCATGGACATAATTATGAGCTCGATGTAAAAGTGGTGGGCGAACCTGATGAGCGGACCGGTTTCGTGATGGATATGAAAGAGCTGAGTGATCTTGTGCAACGGGAAGTGCTTGAGCGGTTTGATCATCGTAACCTGAATCTCGACACTGTTGAGTTCAAAGAACTGAATCCGACAGCAGAAAATATTGCTATCGTTATCTACAATCTCTTAAGGCCGCATATTGCAAAAGAACTGGACCTGCAGATACGGTTATATGAAACGCCGAGAAATTTTGTAGAATACCCGGCCTGACCGGTCTTTATATCAGGAACAGAATTGATACAGATATGGCATACAAAAAAATTGAGCAGTATGATGAGGCCGTTACAAATGGCCTGGTAGATAATTACCGCCAGGTGCTTCGTCTTATTGGAGAAAGCCCTGAAAGGGAAGGATTGCAAAAAACCCCGGAACGCCTGGCCAAAGCCATGCAATATCTTACGCAAGGTTACCAGATCGATGCGCGGGCCATACTTGACTCGGCCAAATTTCATGAACCCGTCAGCGAAATGATTGTGGTAAAGGATATCGAATTATACAGTATGTGCGAGCATCACATGCTCCCCTTTTTTGGTAAAGCCCATATTGCTTATATACCCAATGGCTGGATCACCGGGCTTTCCAAACTGGCCAGGGTGGTGGATGTATATGCCCGCCGCCTCCAGGTGCAGGAAAGGCTGACGGTGGAGATCATGAATGCCATCAAAGAATCACTGAACCCGTTGGGTGTGGCAGTTGTCATTGAAGCCCAGCATCTTTGCATGATGATGAGGGGTGTACAAAAGCAAAATTCGGAGACCACCACCTCCGCTTTTGATGGCGAATTCCATAAAAATTCCACCCGGAGCGAGTTTTTAAAGCTGATCAGTTCCAACCTGAATCATCGCTGACAATTTTGGATATTGTGCTACAAAGATTTTTTTTCTTAAAACCTTTGTGGCATTTTTGTTTGTATAACTACCACGTACATGAAGCATGCCTATGTTTTTCCCGGTCAGGGTTCACAGTTTCCGGGAATGGGAAAAGAACATTACAACAACAGTGCATTTGCCAAGAAATTATTTGAACAGTCAAACGAAGTATTAGGTTTCCGGATATCCGATATCATGTTCGGAGGCAGTGAAGAAGACCTGAAGCAAACCAATGTAACGCAGCCTGCAGTTTTCCTGCATTCCATCATTGCTTTCCGCAGCATCGATGGAGCAAGGCCTGAAATGGTAGCTGGTCATTCACTGGGCGAATTTTCCGCCCTGGTAGCTAATGGCACTTTAAGTTTTGACAGTGCCCTGCAACTGGTGGCCATCCGTGCCAAAGCCATGCAGCAGGCCTGTGAGATCAATCCTTCCACCATGGCGGCAGTGCTTGGACTGGCGGATGAAAAAGTGGAAGCCATCTGTAAAGAAGTGCAGGATGAAACCGGTGAAGTGGTGGTACCGGCAAATTATAACTGTCCTGGTCAGCTCGTGATCAGCGGCAGCCTTAAAGGGATTGATATCGCCTGTGAAAGAATGAAAGCTGCGGGTGCCAAGCGTGCACTGGTATTGCCTGTTGGCGGTGCTTTCCATTCTCCCTTAATGGAACCTGCAAAGAATGAATTGAAAGCTGCCATTGAATCAACCGATTTCCATACACCCACTTGCGCCGTTTATCAGAACGTAGCGGCCAAAGCTGTTTTTGATAAAGAAGAGATCAAGCAAAACCTGATCGATCAATTGACCGGTCCTGTCCGCTGGACGCAAAGCGTGCAGGCTATGATAGCCGACGGTGCTTCCAATTTCACAGAAGCCGGGCCTGGTAAAGTATTGCAGGGTTTGATTTTAAAGATCAATAAGGAAGTACAGGTGCAGGGTGTAAGTTAAGTGGTACACTTACTATGTCTGCATTTTTTATCATTCTTATTATATTATTCATCTTTGGTTGGCTTACCTACCACAATGCAAAAGCCAACCGGCGAAAACGGCTGGAAGAATTAAAAGCCCAATGGGGAAAGCCTAAAAAAGAACATTTTCCTTTTCACCTTATTGAGCAATATTCAACCGTTGCGGATGATCTTGCCGCTCATGAATTATCGGCACAAACAATGGCCGATATAGATTTCTATGAAGTATTTTCTTTTGTTGACCGCACGGTGAGCAAACCCGGGCAGCAATTCCTGTTCAACAAGCTGAAAATCCCTGTTGCAGATGAAAAGGAATTGCTGGAATTGGATAGGCAGGCAGATTTCTTCCTAAAAGATGAACCGCTTCGTATCTATATCCAGGAACAGTTATGGCGGTTAAGCGAACCGGAATCATACAGCATACCTGAGCTGTTGAAAGAAAAATTATTGCAACGCCCTTCCTGGTTCAATTGGCTATACCTTGATCTTGCTATTGTTATTATCCTGCTGGCTTTATCTTTTATCTACCCGGTGTGTCTTATCCTGCTGATCATCCCTCTTGCCATAAATATGTTCCTGCATTTCTGGAACTCCAACAATACGTTTGGGTTTATCCGCTCCCTGCCTCAATTGAACCGGTTGATCAGGGCAGTTGAACTGATCGGTAAACAGGATATACCGGTGGAGAACGGAGCCGCCCTGCGAGCAGTGGCTGCATTGAAAGGTTTCAGGAAAAAGCTTAACTATATCACACTTGGAGGAGATGGAGGTGTGAAAGATGAACTGGCACAAGCTGCCCTTTATATCTGGCAGATGCTGAAGGCAGTTTTCCTTGTGGAAGTGATCACTTTTTTTAAGCTGGTAAAAGAGCTGGAAAATAAGCAGGCGCCTATCCGTGACCTGTTTAAATTTATCGGTCAGGTTGATGCTGCACTGTCTGTAGCGTCTCTTCGCAGCGGGGAGCTTCAGGTTTGTAAACCTGTTTTTTTAAAGAGAAACAAACAGCTTTCAATAGAAGATGCTTATCATCCATTGATTGAAAATTGTACAAGGAATTCCATTGCAGTGAATGGGAAAAGCATACTGATCACCGGATCGAACATGTCTGGTAAAACCAGTTTTCTACGCATGGTCGCTGTCAATTCTTTGCTGTCGCAAACACTATATACCTGTTTTGCTGCTGCGTATAGCGCACCATTTGTAAGATTATCTTCTTCCATCCGTATAGACGATAATCTGCTGGAAGGGAAAAGTTATTATTTCGAAGAAGTGAATGTTATGGGTGAATTGATTCAACAATCTCAAAGCGGCGATCAAAACCTGTTTATGCTGGATGAAGTGTTTAAAGGCACTAATACAGTGGAACGGATTGCGGCTGCCCGGGCGATCTTATCCTACCTAAATAAGAATGGCAATATTGTTTTCGTGTCTACCCATGATATTGAACTCGCAGGCATGCTTGAAGAAGAATACGATCTCTATCATTTCAGTGAAACAGTGAAGGATGGCGAATTATACTTTGACCATCAGTTAAAGAAAGGTTCATTGACCACCCGCAATGCCATCAGGATATTGGAGATGGCCGGCTATCCCGGAGAGATCATTCAGAATGCCAGGAATTATACAACATAAGAATGGCTTATTTAAAGAGGCCGATCTATTGAACAATTGATCCAGCCTCCATCCAATTTAGCGTTATACTTCTTATAGAAATTAATGGCCGGTTCATTCCAATCCAGCACCTGCCATACCATTCCGCTAAAGCCTTTTTCTTTTACTTCTTCAATGAGCCGGTCAAATAATATTTTGCCTAATCCTTTTCCGCGCATTTTTTCAGTAACGATCAGGTCTTCGAGGTAAAGGCGCTGCCCCTTCCAGGTGGAATAACGGATATAATATAGGGCAAATCCTTCCACTCTGCCGTCCACTTCGGCCACAAAGGCCCACCACACGGGGTTTGGGCCAAAACCACTCTGTTCAAAGTGATCAAAGCCAACCGTTACTTCTTCCGGTGCTTTTTCATACTCTGCCAGTTCCTGTACCAGTTCCATGAGGCGAGGACAATCTTCCTTTACTGCCCTTCTTATCGTTACCTGCATATTAATTGTTTGCGAGTGATTGATCAAGATCCCTGATGATGTCCTGTATATTCTCTATTCCTACATTCATTCTGATGAGTCCATCAGTGATGCCATATTTTTCCCTGGCCTCTTTTGGTACGCTGTAATGCGTCATGGATGCAGGATGGGATAATAAAGTGTCGCAGGTTCCCAGTGACACGGTCCTTATACACATTTTCAGTTTGTTCATGAAGCCGATCCCTCCCTGCAAGCCACCTTTCAGTTCAAAGCTCAGCATGGCACCGGGATGGCGCATTTGTTTTAATGCTGTGTAATGATCGGGGTGGGAGGCGAGCCCTGTATAATTCACTTTGGCAACTGCAGGATGCTGTTCCAGGAAATTCGCCACTTCCACTGCATTATGGCAATGTCTTTCCATTCTTACTTCCAGTGTTTTCATGCCATTGATAACCAGGAATGCATCGAAAGAATTGGAATTACCGCCCAGTAGCCGGTGCATCTTGGTGATGCTGGTGTTCATTTTCTCGATATCCTTTCCTAACAGGATGCCGCCAATGGCAGTGCCATGCCCGTTCAGGAACTTGGTAGTGGAATGGGCCACATAATCCACACCATACTTGAAAGGTTGTTGCAGGTATGGTGTAGCGAAAGTATTATCGCAGGCAACTGTCAACCCGTATTTCCTTGCCAGTTTGGTCAGTTCCTCAATGTCCACACACTGGATGGTAGGATTGGCAGGTGTTTCGATGTAAAGCATTTTGATCGACTTATCCTGCTTCATCACTTCTTCGGCTTTGTTAAGGTCGCGCAGATCAGCAATAACAGAACCGATACCCAACGGGGGGAGTACACGGCGGATCAGTTCATCTGTTCCTCCATATAAAGAGAAATGGGAAAGTACTTTATCACCGCTCTTTAATTCAGACAACATCAGTGTGGAGATAGCGGCCATGCCGGATGCATGGAGTATACCTTTTACTTCCATGGAGAGGCCAAAGGTTTCGAGTGCAGCGATCTTTTGTTCTGCTTCATTCATGGTAGGATTGCCCCATCGGCTATAGATATAACCGTCTTCCTTGCCACTGAATCTTCGCATGCCTTGTTCTGCTGTATCGTATACATAAGTACTGCTGGCATAAATAGGCACCAGGTGTGCATAAGACGGATCTTTTTCATGTCCGCCATGAATGGCTAATGAACTGAAGCCGGAGAGGGGAGAATTCTTATCCATGATAGTCAATTAAACTGATGGGCTTTTTTGAGGCTTCAAAAGTAGAGGAATAAACTGGTATAGAGAAGGGGTTATAATTGCAGGGTCTTGTTTATCTCCTTTTTCAGCCATAAATAAACCGGCAGTATATTGATATCATTGATCTTGCTGGTGTTGATAGCATGGAGTTTTTGTTCCAGTTTCTTGCTTTCCCTTGCAGGTAGCTGGCGGAAATTGTTGTATTTGCCGATAAACTGGAAAAAGGTCTCCAGCAATTCTATAATGGCCAGTTGTTCCTGCCCGTATTCTTCTGCGAGTTTGGTGTGAAGCAGGTTGTATGCTTCTTTATAAGCCCATTCCAGTTCGCCGGTAAGATAAAAATAAATGCTGCTGATGATCCGGAAATAAACCCGGTGTTGCAGTGGGATATCGGTATAATTTGCAGGAAGGCCCTGCCTGATCTCAGCCGTTTTCCGCAAACCGATATAGGCTGTGAGTTTATAGATGCTGTACCAGTATTGCGCATAACCGGTATCGCTTACTTCTTTCTGAAGTTGCTGCAATACGAGGATGGACTTTTCATATTCTCCTATATTTAACAAATTAATGAGATAGTTGGCATATAATTTTTCTTTGGAAGCAAGTGTAGCCATTTCTTTTGCATAGTCATTGATGGCTTTGCTTAAATATATATCAGCCTGTTCAAAGTCGCCCAGTTGCTGCAATGTGCGGCCGATGCCCAGCAGCACATTTACGAGCAATTCTATAATATGCTTATCCTTTAGTGCATGTGTTTGCAATGAATGATAGGCTTTCAGAAAATGGGCCAGGCGGTCATGCCCTTCTGTATAAAAAGCAAGGCTGCGGTGATGATAATAGAGACTGAGCGGATGTTCAAACGAAGAGAGTTCAAAGCTGACAGCATCAGTGCTACCAGGAACTGATGCATGCGGCTGCCCCAGCAATCGCCGGTAATAAGATTCCAGTGCCTGGTAAAATTCGCCTATCCGCCATTGTGCAGCCAGTTGCTTACCCAGCGTGCTTTTCGTCATCTCTGCCATCTTTTTAAAAAAAGCAGCTTTTTCTTCATAGTCCCTCACATTACTGAACTGATGCTGGTAAGCCAGGTCAAGATGCCATTTCTGCATTTCCAAAGCTTCACCAAAACGGAAAGCTTCTTCTGCTGCTGTGGCAGCTTTTTCAAAACCATCATAAAAAAGATCATACAGCTTGAAATGCTTGTATGCCTGCAGCGTCATTTGCTGACGGAATACTTCATCTTCATCCAGCAGGGTTTCCAGGCTTTTTTGCAAAAGGAACTTATCCAGCTTTTGCCGGAGCAGGCGGAGTTCATTGCGAAGCAGGTAATCCTTGTCCGGCTCATAGTTTTTGCCGTAAAGTTTTTTGTAGAGTTGTTCCTTCGGTATGTCTTTAGGAGGGAAGCTTCTGATAATGTTGAACAATTTCAGGGAAGCGGAACGTTTATCCTGCATCAATATCGTTTTCAGTGCCTGGGCTTGTTTCCCGTTCAACTGATGACAGATCTGGATTGCAGGATTTCTATGCATTAACAGAAATTGATTATCACAAGTTACTAAATGTAAACACTTAAAAAATCGTCACAACCGGGGAGTATTATTCCCCGTTTAATATTGATTATCAATGTGTGATTATGAAATATATCATTTAAAGACCTGTCACACTGTGCTGAAACCTCGCTTTTTTAGTTGTTGAGAAAACCAGAGATTCGTCGTTGGATTAAAAACGGAGTCCACCTGTTACTGCATCTCCATCCTCTTCTTTGCTGTAAGCCGGAGGGCCCTGCCTGAGAAAACTATTACCATTAAACCCACTTGTAGATGACAGAGGGTGGATAACAGGTTACCCTTCAAGATACAGCTTACGGTCATCGTAAAAATAAAGAGCCGCCTGATACCAGGCGGCTCTTTTATTATTCATTAACGAAGCATTGTTTAGTGTCCCCATTTCACAAGAGTAGCTCCCCAGGTGAATCCACCTCCGAATGCGGCCAGTAACAGCGTATCGCCTTTTTTCAGTTTGCTTTCCCAATCCCACAGGCAAAGCGGAATAGTACCTGCCGTGGTATTGCCGTATTTCTGGATATTGATCATCACTTTTTCTTTGGGTAAACCAACACGGTTGGCGGTAGCATCGATGATGCGCAGGTTGGCCTGGTGGGGAATAAGCCAGGTGATATCGTCGCCGGTAAGTTTATTTCTTTCCAGCAGTTCCGCGCTCACATCGGCCATGCCTTTTACGGCAAACTTATAAACGGCCTGTCCTTCCTGGTAAATGAAGTGTTCACGTCTGTCCACCGTTTCATGGGATGCAGGTCTCAGTGAACCGCCGGCTTTCATGTGAAGGTAATGGCAACCGCTGCCATCGCTTCTCAGCAGACTGTCCTGTATGCCATAGCCGTCCTGGTTGGGTTCAAGTAATACGCCGCCTGCGCCATCACCGAAAATGATACAGGTAGTGCGGTCGGTATAATCAACAATGGCACTCATTTTATCAGCGCCCACAACGATCACTTTTTTATAACGGCCGGATTCGATCAGTGAAGAGCCCATGGTCAATGCGTATAAGAAACCGGAGCAGGCGGCCGACACATCAAAACCGAATGCATTTTTAGCGCCAACCTTATCGCAGGCGATATTGGCAGTGGCGGGAAATATCATGTCTGGCGTAACGGTAGCTACGATCACGCAATCGATCTCCATCGGATCGATACCTCTTTTGCGACAGATCTCCTTTATTACCGGAGCTACCATATCGGAAGTGGCTTTTCCCTCACCTTTTAATATCCTTCTTTCTTCGATCCCGGTCCTGGTACGGATCCATTCGTCTGTAGTATCAACCATTTTCTCTAAATCAAAATTGGTCAACCTGTCTTCAGGCACATAACCCCCTACGGCTGTAATAGCTGCTGTTGTTTTATTGCTCATCTTGGAGTATTTATTAAAAAAGTAGCCAAAGTTAAGGGAAAGCTGGTGTCCGTTGAGCGTTGACCGAGTGGCCGATGTTCGAATGGCCGATAGCCGTCAACGTACAAGCTGTGACCAGTAGTTCCTTTTCCATTGTCACTCCGGACCAGGTTTAGTGAACTTGCTGGTTTAGGGAATATAAGATCCGGGGTCTCCCAGCGCTGCAGTGACTTCTAATCAGTAAAACTTATTGTTTAGAAAATATTGCAAATTGGTAGACCCCGGCTCTTAGCGTACTATACCTGTTATTTTTCCGAAATCAGGGCCGGGGTGACAATGGAAAAGGAACTACTGGTTCCGATCGGTGTATCAACCGTCGTTGGTCATCCGGTCGTTGGTCATCCGGTCGTCGGTCATCCGGCCATCGGCCATTCGAACATCGGCCACTCGGTCAACGGTCAACGGTCAACGGACAACGGACACCAGACAACGAACATCTGTCCACGACCCGCGAATACACTATTTTCGCGCCATGATTGCATATCTCAAAGGTGATTTTGTTCTTAAAACCCCTGCTTCTGTGCAGGTGGACGTTAATGGGGTAGGTTATGAAGTGCTGATCAGCCTGAATACCTATTCCCGGTTGCAGGACCTTGAAAAGGGGCTATTGCATACTGTACTTATTATCCGGGAAGATGCACATCTCCTTTATGGTTTTTTTGAACCTGCTGAAAAAGAAATGTTCCAGCAACTGATCAGTGTTTCCGGTATCGGGGCTTCCACAGCCCGCATGATGCTTTCCTACCTCAAACCGGAGGAGCTTGCCAAAGCCATTGTTCAGTCGGATATCCGCACCCTTGAAGGCATCAAAGGGATTGGCCGGAAAAGCGCCGAAAGGCTTGTTTTGGAGCTGAAAGACAAACTCTCCAAACACCCCCTGGAAGCAAATATTTCCCCTATGAAAAACAATACTTTGCAACAGGATGCGTTAAATGCACTGATAGCTTTAGGAATCAACCGGACAGTAGCTGAACAGGCCATTAAAAAGACCCTTGCTTCAGAGCCTAATCTGCTTGTGGAAGAGCTCATCAAGAAATCTCTCCGTATCCTCTGATTGCCAAATATTTCTGGAACTAATTGATTGTTGAGAATTTGAACTTCTGGACTGCGCATATTTTCCGTACGTTGGTC
>DATAJQ010000257.1:0-38471 GCA_036262095.1 Chitinophagaceae bacterium
CGCTGATTACCAACCTTGTTTGGCAATACCGGCTTTGATAGCCGCCAGTGCTTTCTCTTCACCAAGCAATGTAGTGAGTTTGTTTCCTTTACCATCGTTGCCTTGTGCCATATAAGCTCCTTTGGCAGTTTTAGTAATAACGGCATCCTGGATAGGAACACCTTTTTCCTTGGTTTTAACATTGTACGCAGTAAGTGTTACTTCAGACATGATGGTTATTTTTTGAGATTAGAAAAACCTGAAATTACGATTTTTAGCGGGTTCAGGAGGCCCGTTTGAGCCATCCATAACACAAAAAGCCTGCCGCTTGCAGTAAATTATTGATAATCAATATCGCCAGATCTGGCCTTTTTATACCCACTGCATGTGGATTTTTAATTATTCTGAATCCCTTTTGCAATTAAATTCTGCATATGAGAAAATGGCAAAGATTCGCTTTCCATTCGGTCCTTCTTTTTTATTTCCCTGCCGCTGCCCAATCCGGCTACGACCGCTCCCGCCTGACCGACTTTTTTCAAAGCAATGATTATGAAAGCGCTATTAACTGGTTACAGGGTCTTGGAAACCAGGAAAACAACCCGCAATACCAGGCTGACCTGGGGTATGCTTATTTCATGAACGGGGATCTTGATCATGCCAGGCCGCCGCTTCTGACCCTTTTTCAACAGCGGCCAGACAATCTGCAGGCGAATCTTTACCTGGCTCAGGTGTATGAAGAGTTTAAAATGGCTGACAGTGCCCTGTACCATTATCTGCGGCTGACCAACCTGCGTCCCGCCAACTACCGGTTCTGGTATAAATCAACCCAGCTATATACTGATATGGCCTCTTACGACTCAGCCCTGAATTGTGTGCAAAAAGGATATGCCGTTAATCCACGGTCAGGTAAATTACTGGTACAATATGTCAATCTGCTTGTACGGCAAAAACAAGCGGACAGGGCAGATTCACTGGTAAGTAATTTTCTGTTGACCGATTCTTCCAACACTGAAGTAATAGCTAAAAAGATCGAATTGGCTTTTAAAAAGCCTGATCACCGCCAGGTGATATACTGGGGCGAAAAACTGCTGGCTGATTCAGCAGACGCGTCATTGCCTTATATCAACCTTGCTTACAGTTATCTGAATGTGGATAGTGCTGACCGGTCTATCCAGGTTTGCGAATGGCTTATCGGGCAAAACAAGGCATTCCCTTCAGTGCTGTACTGTGCAGCATTGGCATATGCAAAGAAAAAAGATTATGTACACAGCAATGAACTCCTGGATAAATGCCTTGAGTTGAGTTTGCAAAAAGAAGCCGTGACCTACTTCAATGCCAAATCAGACAATTTTGAAGCAATGAAGCAATACAAGAAGGCGGCCAGCTATCACGATACTTCTTACTACCTTTTTCAATCTCCGCTGGATCTTTATTACGCCGGCCGGCTTTATGATAAGTATTTAGGGAATAAGCCAAAGGCAAAGACCTATTACAAACAGTTTCTGACCAAAAGAAAGAAACCTTTGACCAATGAAGAGGCCCGGATATTTCAATACATAGAAGCCTATCTTAAGGAGCCTCAATAATTTTCATAAAGCGTGTAGTAAATAGAGGCCAGGATTCCTGATGAAAAATTGAGTTCCAGCAACTGCCATCTTTTATTCACGGTAGTGGTCACTACCTGCCACTGAGCTGAACCAGCCATGCCAGGATCAAAAGGGGTGGTAAGGTTTTTATCAAAGAGGGAGAGGCGTTGCAGTTTATCGCCATATACAGCTACGCTCTTAATGGCAACGAGCTTATTATATAAAGTAGAAACGGAGTCGCCGATAGTTATGCCATTTTGAAAATCGTTAATGCTGGGCCATTTAGTCAGGGGTGTGCCGTTGTTCATATAGATCAGCTTTACTTTGCTGGCTTCAAAACCTAACTGTATGCCTGTGGGAGTGCCTGCCGTTTCATCCATGAACAGGCTGTTATACAGCGGTATTTTTTCCTGTATCTGGGAAGGGTCACTGAATACATTACCAACCACGCCCAGATAAGATATCTGCTTTTCGGTTCGGATATCCTGCAGCATGGTATATATATCGGAAGATGCTTCACCGATCGCTAATCCCCACATTTGCCCGGTACGGACAGTATCTTTTTGAATAGGTCTGTAAGGATTAGGGTCACCTGTTCCGGACGATCCTTTCATGCACGAAGTAAACGCAATGGAAAGAAAAAGGGCAAGGGCCGCTGCCAGTCTGATCATGGTACTAAATTTATGACTGCTGACACCCCATTTTCTTCGATCGTTGCACGGGTTCTGAGAGTGGAACATAATAAAAAAGCCCTGGTTCAATACCAGGGCCTTCCTTATCTTATAAAATCATTATACGTCGAGTTTGGCGTATTTGGCGTGGCTTTCAATGAATTCCCTGCGCGGCGCTACTTCATCACCCATGAGCATACTGAAGATGCGATCTGCTTCTGCAGCGCTTTCAATAGTCACTTTTTTAAGTGTGCGGGTATCGGGGTTCATGGTAGTGTCCCACAACTGGTCGGCATTCATTTCTCCCAACCCTTTATAGCGTTGTATGTTTACGCTGTCTTCTTTTCCTCCGCCGATGCGTTCTACCAGGGCTTTGCGCTGTGTTTCATTATAGGCATAAGCCTGTTCTTTTCCTTTCTTCACTAAATACAAAGGTGGTTGAGCGATGTATACATATCCCTGCTCCACCAGTTCTTTCATGTAGCGGTAAACGAAAGTCAGGATCAGTGTGGCGATGTGTGAACCGTCCACGTCGGCATCCGTCATGATGATCAGTTTATGATAACGGAGTTTGGCGAGGTTCAGTGCTTTGGGGTCTTCCGGTGTTCCTACTGTTACGCCGAGGGCTGTATACATGTTCCTGATCTCTTCATTTTCGTAGATCTTGTGCTCCATAGCTTTTTCCACGTTCAGGATCTTGCCTCTCAGCGGCAGGATAGCCTGGAAGCTCCGGTTGCGGCCTTGTTTGGCCGTGCCACCTGCTGAGTCTCCTTCGACAAGGAACAGCTCGCAGCGATCGGGATCACGGTCTGAGCAATCGGCCAGTTTACCAGGGAGGCCACCGCCGGTCAGTACTGTTTTGCGCTGTACCAGTTCCCTGGCTTTGCGGGCGGCTGCTCTTGCCTGTGCTGCCAGTATTACTTTGGCTACAATGTTCTTTGCCTCTTTGGGATTTTCTTCGAGGTATGCTTCCAGTACTTTGGAAACAGTGGAATCAACCACACCCATTACCTCATTATTGCCCAGTTTGGTTTTTGTTTGTCCTTCAAACTGTGGTTCGGGCACTTTCACAGAAATGATAGCGCTGAGCCCTTCACGGAAATCATCGCCTTCAATTTCCACTTTTGCTTTTTCAAACAAACCATTTTTGTCACCATAGCTTTTGAATACGCGGGTGAGTGCGCGGCGGAAACCCGATACGTGTGTACCGCCTTCAATGGTATTGATATTATTTACATAAGAGTAGATGTGTTCGTTGTAACTGTCGTTATAACTAAGAGCTACTTCTACGGTCACATTGGTATGCTCATCCCGCCCTTCAACAGAGATCACTTTCGGGATCAGTGTATTGCGGCCTGCGTTGGCATCCAGCATTTCTACAAACTCAACGATACCACCTTCGCTGTAAAAACTTTTGCTATAAGTGCTGCCATCTTCTGTTTTCTCACGCAGATCGGTCAACGTGATCCGCACTCCCCGGTTAAGGAAAGCAAGTTCACGTAAACGGCCTTCCAGTATTTCCTTGTTATAAACGGTAGAGGAGAAAATGCTACTGTCGGGCCAGAAATGAACACGGGTACCTGTGGTAGTGCTGGTGCCGATCTCCCGCACGCTGTATTGAGGAATACCAGTATGATATTCCTGTTCAAATATTTTTCCTTCGTTCTGAACGGTTACATGCAGTTTGGTGCTGAGGGCGTTTACGCAGCTTACACCCACACCATGCAGACCACCCGATACTTTGTAAGTGTCTTTATCGAATTTACCACCGGCATGCAGCACGGTCATAACGATCTCGAGTGCCGACTTCTGTTCTTTTGTATTGATGCCGGTAGGGATGCCACGTCCATCATCCTGCACCGAAACGGAATTGTCTTCATAAATAGTGACATCAATGTTTTTACAATAACCCGCAAGTGCTTCATCAATTGAGTTGTCCACTACCTCATATACCAGGTGATGCAAACCCTTTACACCGATGTCCCCGATATACATGGCCGGTCTCTTACGGACCGCTTCCAAACCTTCCAATACCTGTATACTGTCAGCATTATAACCATTGGTCGCTGCCGGTATTTTCTCTGTAGTTTCTGTGCTCATAAAAGCTTGTATCCTCCGTTAAAAATCTGAAATTGAAATGCTGACAAATGTACAAAAAATAAAGACGCGAATGGCGCGAATGAGGCGTGAAATAATGTGAAAAACTGTTGAAATTTAGCCACGAATAAATGCGAATAGAGTCTTCACTCTGAGAATGATTTATAGGGTTTATACGACCCCAAAAAGTCGAAGGCCGGCAGATGGTTTTACCCAACTGCCGGCCTTCATAATTTTCACTTCTACTATTTCTTAATTCAGAGAATTATAACCTTTAAACGACCCATTTGCGTCATCTGCGCCTTCGCACTCACTCTTCAACCTCAAACGCCCATTCGCGCTATTAGCGCTTAACGATTTGGGCCACCAGGTCCGCCTCCGTTGCCACTTTCGATCCCACATACACCGTACCCTTCATTTCGCAAATCCCCCTTCTTATCGGAGCGGATAATTCCATTTTCAGGATCATTGTATCTCCGGGTCTTACCATTTGCTTGAATTTGCAGTTATCGATCTTCAGGAAATAAGTATCATACTGGCCTTCGCCAGCGAGATTGATTGCAAGGATACCGCCGCATTGGGCTAATGCTTCAATCTGGAGCACGCCGGGCATTACAGGATTGCCAGGAAAATGCCCCTGGAAAAACCATTCGTTGAAGGTTACATTTTTAACGCCTACGATCTTCGTGTCGGTCAGTTCAATGATTTTGTCAACCAGCAGGAAGGGAAAGCGATGAGGTAATGTTTTTTCAATGAACTGCAGATCATATACGGGTGGTTGTGCAGGGTTGTATACCGGTACATCCCGTGTATGCTTATTCTTTTTGATGTATTGTTTGATCTTTTTTGCGAACTCCACGTTGCTGCTGTGGCCGGGGCGGTTGGCGATCACCCTTCCTTTTATGGGATAGCCGATCAGTGCAAGGTCACCCACAATATCAAGCAGCTTATGCCTGGCCGGTTCATTGGGAAAGCGGAGCTCCAGGTTGTTCAGGTAGCCTTCGCTTTTTACTTCGATATTATCTTTTTTGAAAATACCTTTTAACCGGGCCATTTCTTTTGCATCTACTGGCTTGTCAACGATCACAATGGCATTGTTCACATCACCGCCTTTGATCAGGTTATTGTCCAGCAACATTTCGAGTTCATGAAGAAAGCAGAAAGTGCGGCAGGGCGCGATCTTTTCCTTGAACTCAGTCATTTTTTTCAGCTCAGCATGTTGCGTACCCAGTACAGGTGAATTGAAATCGATCAGGGTAGTGATCTGGTAGTCCAGGGCCGGCATTACGACCATTTCCACTCTTTTGGTCTCATCATAGTGGTAAATATTTTCATCTATGGTGTACCAAACTTTAGCGGCATCCTGCTCCAGTAAACCTGCTTCTTCAATAAGCTCAACAAATGGCTCAGAACTGCCATCCATAATAGGCATTTCAGGGCCATTGATCTCGATCAAACAGTTGTCCACACCCATTCCCACCAGTGCAGCCAGTACGTGCTCCACGGTGCTTACAGAAGCTCCATTGCCTTGCAGGGTGGTGCCCCGGCTGGTGTCGGTTACAAGGTCACAATCTGCTTTAATGACCGGTTTATTGGGCAGGTCAACCCGTTGAAACTGGAAACCGAACCCTGGCATGGCGGGTTTAAGGGTGAGATCGGCCATCACGCCTGTGTGCAGGCCGGTACCCGAGATACTGATTTCCTTTTTTAACGTATGTTGTTTATCCGGATTGAAGTTGACATTCATGCTTTTATATTCTTGAGAGGCAGCAAAGATAGTGTATAAGCTTCAGTCATCCTTATTCTGTAAATCCTTCCCCGCAGCCGATGGGAGCACCCGGAGGAGCCACCGCATGAATGGTGGGTTTGGCATCGCCGGGAGCCTTCATTCTTTCCATCGCCAGCAGCAGGTGACCACTATAAAGAGGGTCTGTGCTGGTCTTCTTTTTGGCTTCCAGGAAACCTTTTAATTCAGCCAGGGATTGCTGGATGACAGAACGGGTAATAAAAGAATTGTTCTCATTTACGCTCGCAGCTAAAAGATAGGTCAGCAGTATCTGTTCGGTCTGCTGTTGCACCAACGCTTCCATGCCCTTGCGGCGCGGCGCTTTCCAGGTTGCTTTCACAAGTGCATCTACCATTTCATATAATCCGAGATTGTTCGCCTGTGCTGTGTTGCCGGCAAGGCGGTTGAGCCTGTCGTTGTTGAATAAAAACGAAAGTGGAAGGTCGGCTGCTGTTTCTGCAGGACTTAATGCATCGAATGCCATACCTCCTCTTTTCTTGAATAATTCACGGCTATTGCCGTAACCTGCCGGACGTGGTGGGATCAGTTTGACAATGCGCTCGGGCAATACCAGGGTTGAAGGATCAATTGTTGTGATCACAGCTTGCAGGGCAGATATTTGTTCTGCTTTTGAAAGGGGCCGGGTGATCAATTGGCCATCCCCGCGCAATGCATAACGATAATCCATGCCACCCACCAATTTGGTTACTGCTTCCACCTGGTAGCGATGAAAAAGATAAACGGGTACCAGAGCATCTTCGAGGAAAGCCATGGGCGTGCCCGGGCGGATATTGTTCTCACCGAATTTGCTGAGTGCTTTATTGCGCACTTTCATTACATGGTTCAGCTCTTCTACAGGATTTTTTCCATTATCCCATAAATGCGCATTGGGATGAAGGCCTCCCGGAGCGCGTGCATCACGGTCGCTGATGAACTGTAATCCTTTTTTATATCCATCGGATAATAATTTATCCAGTGCTTTCTTTTCATCAGTGCCGGGAGGGAAATCCTGGTAGCCCCAGGTAATGCTCAGTTTATCCCATTCGCCGATACCGTTGGCATAAGCCTTATCCAGGTTGATCTCGCCATTTGCATCAAGATCCACAGCAGGAGGGGGATAGTCCATCACACTGGAACGGTCCACCACGCTTGCAGCATAGTTGTGCATCAATCCGAGTGTGTGACCTATTTCGTGTGCAGATAATTGTTTTAATCTTTCCAGTGCCATCTTCATCATTTTATTGTCTGCGGGCACTCCATTTTCGAATGGAGCAAGCATTCCGGAAGCGATAAGATAATCCTGGCGCACGCGCAGGGAGCCCAGCGTTACATTTCCTTTGATGATCTCACCAGTGCGTGGGTCCGAAACTGAATAACCATACGACCATCCGCGGGTGGCACGATGCACCCAGTTGATCATATTGTAACGGATATCCATTGGGTCAGCATCTTCTGGTAAAACTTTAACCTGGAATGCATTGATATAACCAGCGGCCTCAAATGCCTGATTCCACCATTTTGCTCCTTCCAGCAACGCACTGCGGATAGGTTCGGGCGTACCATTGTCGAGATAATAAACGATCGGTTTTACCGCTTCGCTTTTGGCAGCAGTGGGATCCTTTTTCTGCAGGCGATGGCGGAGAATAAAATACTTCTCAATAGGTTCTGATACCGGTGTGCTGTAATCGAAGTAAGACATATTGATGTAGCTGCTGCGGGCATCGAACAGGCGTGGTTTATAATTATTGTCCGGCAACTGTACAAAAGAATGATGGATGCGCAAGGTGATCGCTTCTGCGGAAGGAGTAACAGACTGGACATAATTGCCAGCTTCTCCGTCATTGTTTACAAAAGTGACGGTGGTTTCCAGTTCGGTATTGAGCGGGAAATTTTTGCTTTGAGGTAAATAAAAAGCCGATCTTGTTTTATCCAGCGAATAATTTCCCTGGCGCATGCCACGGATACGGCTGGCTACTTTCATGGCATCCCGGAATATGAAATCAGTGGCATCTACCAGCAGGTGGCCATTGGATTCCGCTTCGATATTGAAACCCCACAACACAGATTGAGCAAAGGACTGCTCCACTGCCCTTTTTTCTGCTTTATCATCAGTAATAGCACGGTAATCATAATTGGGTTGTGTCATCAACAGTTTGCGGCCGGTACGGTTGAAACGGACAATGCGTGAGCCACCGAGAAGGCCTCTGTCGAGACCGATATCATTGGAGCCAAGCCCTGCAGGCAGGGATGTGATATAAAGTATTTCGGTGTCCAGCTTATCTATTTCCAGCCAGATCTTACCGGTGTTTTCATCCCAGTAATAATTCAGGAACCCTTCGTATTTTTTGAGATTTTTTGTTTTGTCTTCGATGGAAGAGAGGTTCTGTGCATTCACAGAAAGGAAAGACAAAGAAAGAAGTAGTAAGCAGCTAATAATACGGGCCATAACAATCAGTTTGATTAAAGCCCAATTTAAGGATTAGTATTGAAGCATCCTTCCCGTCTTCCCGCCTTACAGTAAGTTTTTTACCAGTAAGGCGGGAAGACGGGAAGGGTCTCTTTTAATTTGTTGCCCGATCACTTAATTGTCATGTTGAAACGGGAGGCTTGCTGCCTGATGATCTTTTCAATTTCTGTTTCCAGTGTTTGATCGGTTTTAGTGTTTGCTATTTTGGCCTTTTCTGTTGCGATAAATGTTTCCCGCTTTGTATTGATGCTTTCTATCTCTTTTTGTATGGCATCCCTTTCTGCTGATTTTTTTGAGATTGCCTGTTTTAGTTCCAGCCTTGATTTTGTTTTGAGGCTATCGGGAAGGGTTTTCATATCTACTTTTTGGTAGAAGGTACTGTCCTTTTTGTTGGCATCCACAAGGTCCCAGCCTGTATTGTAATAAAGTTCTTTTTTGCTTTTTACGGCTACGCGCTTGGCCATTACAGACTGGTTCATCTTTTTATTGAGGTCATCCACTTCTGCCTGTTTGCGATAGCTGGCTTCGCCTTCTGCTCCGTAGGTCATATACGTCTTGTTCAATTGATCATTCAATAGAAAAATAGCAGTATCGTAAGGAGTGGCAATATCTTCGATCTTCGCATCCTGGTTAATGTGCGTATAGCTACCTGCGCCGCATTCACTGCCCAGGTTCCAGTGTTCGCGAATGCCCTGAATTCTGTCTCCGCAATAAATAGTGTTTACGATCACATTTTTTTTGCGTGCTTCAGAGCAGGCTGTAGTAAAACTGAGTTTTCCCTGCAGAAAATCTTCATTGCCTGCTATAAAGATCACTTTGTAGCTACCAGCAGAAGTGTCCCAGTTCATTTCAGTAAGGGAGCTGTACATCACCTGCCCGCAATATTCATCCCCGCCATTAGTAGTAAGGGAAAAAAGTTTTTGGGATATCTGATCAAGATCGGTAGTGAATCCGCTAATCTGTTTTACATAACCCTTTTTTTCGTCATTGGCAGGGCGGCCATATTCGTACAAAGCTATTTCTACGGTAGGAGCAACGCCATTACAACTGGCTTTTCCCATCACACTCACCATATTCCATAGCTGTGCTTTAGCCTGGTCAATAAGTCCATCCATACTGTTGCTTACATCCAGGAGCACGGCTGCCTGTATTTTGGCAGAGCCGGGTGGACGGTTTTCTGGAATATCCACATGGGGAAGAATTTGTGGCTGTGATGATCTTTTCTCTTTCTGAAACTTAGCCGGGGCATAGATGGACCCCAATAATAAAAGGGACATGGCTGCTGGTTTTAGGAGGCTGCGCATAACAGATGGTTTTTGAGAAAAAGAGATGCTGCCAGATAATTATTACATATAATCTCTATTCAAAGAAGCAGGCTTTATGCATTCTTTAACTTTCTGATGAACCGGCAACAAATTCCCCATAGCCATATACCTTACTGGCAGTATTCTTGGATTGCATAGAATATAAAAGAAGACTTATGAAAAAGATAATGATAATCGCTTTTGGCATTTGTATCCTGTCGGCCTGTAATAACGCTGCCAATAATGATACAAGCAACGACAGCCTGAACACAATGGACAACTCTGATGTGAATAACCGCAACACAACACTATATGATTCAGCAGCCCGTAGCAAGGACACCGTTTCATATGAAAGGCAACAAAATAAAGTAGGAGACAGTACATCAAAGCATGATGTACCGGGGCATTAGCGCATTGCACCCTTTGCGGTTAACAAAAGCTCTTTCTTACAGGAGACCCATCTGTGCCATTCGCGCTTCCAACTCCTTTACCCTCTTTTCCAGTTCAGGTAATTTGCGTGTAACAGCCTGGCTGCGGAGAGCGGATGTATAGTCATATGCAGGTGATCCGGTAACTGCTTTGCCCGGATCGATAGATTTGCTTACGCCGCTTTGGGCATTCACTTTGGCGCCATCGCCGAGTTGAATATGACCTACGATACCAGCCTGCCCGCCGATCATAACGCCCTTGCCGATCTTGGTGCTTCCGCTGATACCGGCCTGAGCTGCAATGACAGAACTGTTGCCGATCTCAACATTGTGTGCGATCTGTATCAGGTTGTCAAGTTTGGCGCCGCTGCGGATAATAGTGGAGCCGATGGTGGCCCTGTCAATAGTTGTGTTGGAGCCGATCTCTACATGATCTTCGATCATTACGTTCCCGATCTGGGGCACTTTTTTAAAGCTGCCATCCGCCTGGGGCGCAAATCCAAAACCATCACTTCCGATAATGGTGCCAGCATGAATAGTAACATGATTGCCCACTATGCAATCATGATAAATCCTTACACCGGGATGGATGATGCAGTTATCCCCGATGGTAACATTATTCCCTATATAAACCTGCGGGTATATCTTGGTGTTGTCGCCGATTTTCACCTTTTCTCCCAAATAGGCAAAAGCACCGATAAAAACCTGCTTGCCATAGCTGGCAGTTTTTGAAATATAGCTGGGCTCCTGCACGCCGCTCAGTTGCTGTTGCATGATCTCCTGGTATTTGCTGAGCAGGGTTGCAAAAGCAGTATAGGCATCCGGTACTCTGATCAGCGTGGTGCCCACAGGTTGCCTCAGCTCATACGCTTCATTGATGATCAGTACACTGGCTTTTGTGGTGTACAGGAACTCTTCATATTTCGGGTTGGCAAGAAAACTGAGTTGCCCTTGTTTTGCTTCCTCAATTTTGCCGAATGAATCTACTGTAGCATTTGGATCACCTTCTACTTTACCATTTACGATAAGCGCTATCTGCGATGCAGGGAATGTCATGAATAAAAGATTTACTTCTCCGGTGAAAGAAAACGGCAAGGATTAAGCCATTCAAATTCGCCAGTAACAAATGTAATATTTTTTAACAGTGCTGCTGAGGTTATGCTGTATCAGCGCATTGTCTACCTGTGATATGTCTTTGATCGTTCCGTCCTTGAAAAGGATATTGATCCTTTCATCGGCAGGGTTGTAAGTGGTGTTGCTGGCTTCGCCGGTGAACACAAAATATTCGGCGACCTCCTCTTCGTCCAATTCAAGCGCAGCAGCCACTTCCTGTATCTTTTGACTGGTGAGAACAGGATTGATCGGTTCTGCCTGCAATTTCACTTTATACAAATGCCTGTCAATTAAAGAACGGCAAAGCAGTCGCAATATTTTATCCGGATGCCAGCTCCAGTTCTTAATGGTGGCCAGCACATCATGATCATCCAGGCGGCAAAAGATCTGCAGGGCATCACTCATGTTCCGGTAATCCTGCGGATTCTTCAGCATATTGTCCAGCACCATTGAAGCGGCATTCAATCCTTCTCCTTTCCCGATGAGCTCTTTGGCTCTGCGGATGATCTTTACCAGCATCATTTCAGCACCCAGTACTGTTTTGTGGAGGTATACCTGCCAGTACATAAGGCGGCGGGAAACAAGAAATTTCTCAATGGAATAAATGCCTTTTTCTTCCACCATCAGCTCTCCGTCTTTTACTGTCAGCATTTTGATGATGCGGTCATAACCGATCACGCCTTCAGCTACGCCGGTAAAAAAGCTATCGCGGTTGAGATAGTCCATCCTGTCCACATCCAGTTGCCCTGATACCAGCTGATGAAGAAATCTTTTGGGATGATTATTGGTGAAGATAGCTAAAGCAGTATCCAGTTGACCGTTGAACTCTGCATTCAGTACCTGCATGATCAGGAAAGATATTTGTTCATGATGAACACCCGGGATGAGTTCCTGTTCCAGTGTGTGGGAAAAGGGGCCATGTCCCGCATCATGAAGCAGGATAGCGATCTTGGCGCCGAGTTCTTCTTCATGGCTTATTTCGATGCCTTTACTTTTCAGTTCGCTGAGGGCATTGCACATGAGGTGGTAAGCGCCCAATGAATGATGCAGGCGGGAATGAACAGCACCAGGATATACCAGGTGAGCAAAAGCCATCTGGTGTATATTACGCAACCTTTGATAGTAAGGATGCGATATGATTTGGAGGATCAAAGGCTCGTCGATGGTAATAAAACCATATACGGGGTCGTTGATAATCTTTCTGACTGCAGCCATTGTTGAGTTTTTGTTAAAGCCCCCCTCAGGTAGCCGGCAAAAGTACGGAGGCAGCGGCGAAAAAGCTATTTTTGAAGGAACAGGATTTGTAATTCAAAATTCAAAAATAAAAATTAAAAAAGACCTGACTGGCAGGCAGCCACATTTAAAGAAGGGATTTTTAATTTTAATTTTTTACTTTTTACTTAAAATGACCGCTCAATAAGCGATAAATTTTACATAATGGCCTTGGCAAAAATTATCTGGGTAGACGATGAGATCGAAAGCTTGCAATCGCAAAAATTGTTTTTGGAGAATAAAGGGTATGAGGTACAAACCTTTACCAATGGTTTCGATGCTATTGACTTTGTAAAGGAAAACCCGGTTGATGTGGTGCTGATCGATGAAAGCATGCCTGGTATCACCGGGCTGGAAACACTGGCTAAGATCAAGGAGCTGAAGCAATCCCTGCCCGTGGTTCTTATCACCAAGAATGAAACGGAGAACCTGATGGATGAGGCTATCGGCAGCCAGATATCCGATTACCTGATCAAGCCGGTTAATCCCAACCAGGTTTGGCTAAGCCTGAAAAAAATTATCGACAATAAAAGACTGGTGGCTGAAAAGACCACTACAGCCTATCAGCAGCAGTTCCGTAATCTGTTCATGGCGCTCAATAGTAATCCCGATTACAATGAATGGATGGATATTTACCGGAAACTGGTGTATTGGGAACTGGAAATGCAGAAAAGCGACAGTCCGGAAATGCAGGAGGTTTTGCAAAGCCAGAAAGGTGAGGCGAATACAGAGTTTTTCAAATTCATATCCCGCAACTATGCCTCATGGGTAAGCCCTAAAAGCAAGGATGGCCCTGTGATGAGCCATAGCCTGGTGAAGTTCAAAGTAATGCCGCACCTGGAAAAGGGAACACCATTGTTCTTTATCCTGATCGATAATCTCCGTTTTGATCAATGGAAGGCGATACAGCCCATATTTGCAGAAAGCTTCCGCATACTGGAAGAAGATAGTTTTTACAGCATTCTGCCCACTGCCACGCAATATGCGCGCAACGCTATTTTCGCCGGCCTCCTGCCTGTGGATATAGAGAAGCAGTTCCCGCAACAATGGAAGAATGATGATGAAGAAGGAGGCAAGAACCTTCATGAAGAAGAGTTTTTCAGGGCGCAGATGCGGCGGCTGGGAAAAAATGATCTGAAGGTTTCTTATACCAAAGTGCTGAATAACCAGGCAGGACTTGAACTGGTGAATAATATCCATAATCTGCTTACGAATGACCTGAATGTGATCGTGTATAATTTTGTGGATATGCTGAGCCATGCGCGAACAGAAATGGAGGTGTTGAAGGAACTGGCAGGTGATGAAATGAGCTACCGGAGCATTACGACCAGTTGGTTTGAACATTCGCCGCTGCACCAGGCACTGAAAAAAATTGCGGACAAGAAAATCAAGATCGTGCTGGCAACAGATCATGGCAGCGTAAGAGTGAAAACGCCTTATAAAGTGATCGGTGATAAGCAAACAACCACTAATCTTCGCTATAAACATGGGCGTAATCTGAATTATGAGCCCAAGGAAGTGCTGGCTTACCGCGATCCGCGTGAAGTGGGTTTGCCGGTGCCGACCATTAATTCCTCTTTTATCTTTGCCAAGGAAGATGGTTTTCTGTGTTATCCCAATAACTACAATCATTATGTGAATTATTACCGCAATACATTCCAGCATGGCGGAGTGAGCCTGGAGGAAATGATCGTGCCGGTGATAAAGATGGAAAGCAAGTGAGCCTGACCTTTACTGTGGAAAACTTAGGGTTAGCTTATTCCGTTCCTCCTCAGGCTGTTCGTATTTTTGTATGTCACTGACCCAATATCACTGATCTCTTGAATATGATTAAGTATACACAATCCACTCTTGATAAACTGGAAGCCATCCCTGAGCATGCTGGATACGTTTTGAGGTATGAAAGAGGTACTTTTCAAAGCGGCTATTGCATTCTTGAGCAGAAAAGGGTGGTGGTGCTGAACAAATTCCTTCAAATAGAAGGCCGGATCAATACGTTGCTGGACCTTATTCCGCAATTGGATATCCGGACTGAATTATTACCTGATGATGCACGAAAACTTTATCTGGATATTGTTTCCAAGCTGGAAACTGCAGATAAAGAGAAAGAAGATTGAGCCTTGCTCACAGTTTCTTATTTTTACGCGTGTCTTATCCCTCGCTTAAAATAACTTTCCTTGGTACTGGCACCAGCAGTGGTGTTCCTATGATAGCCTGTGGCTGCGAGGTTTGTTCTTCACCTGACAAAAGGGACAAAAGATTACGATCAAGCATCATGGTGGAATCGTCCCGGACCCGTCTGGTGGTTGACACAGGCCCTGATTTCAGGTATCAGATGTTGCGGCAACAGGTAAAATCCCTTGATGCTATCATTTTCACACATCCACATAAAGACCATCTTGCCGGCCTGGATGATATCCGGGCATTCAATTATTTTTCAGGAAAGCCGATTGATGTATATGCTGATTCGCTGACAGAAGAAGCTGTGCGTCGCGATTTTTATTATGCATTCTCGGATACGAAATATCCTGGTTTGCCGGAGCTGAATATGCAAACCATTACGTTGGAACCGTTCATCGTAGGGGATATTCCTGTTATTCCTATTCTTGTATGGCATTTGCGTATGCCGGTAATGGGTTTCCGTTTTGGAAAATTCACGTATATCACGGATGCGAACCGTATTGATCCGGAATCGAAGGAAAAGATCCGGGGATCGGAAGTGCTGGTGTTGAATGCGCTGAGAAGAGAGAAGCATATTTCTCATTTTTCTATTGATGAAGCCGTTGAGATAGTACAGGAGTTAAAAGTTCCACGGGCTTGTTTTACACATATCTCCCATCAATTGGGCAAGCATGCAGAAGTGGAGCCGGAGTTGCCGGCGGGTATGCATCTGGCGTATGATAACCAGGTGATAGAGTTGCCGGGGAACTAATGCCAACAGTATAGTATTTTCCACAAAATATCGTTAAGGTAAAATAGCAAAGTCCATCAGGAAAAAACAGTTTTTTGCCGTTTAAAAACCTGCCTTTGGATAGGGTAGTTGTTTGTTCTTTAAACTAATTTGGATTTGTGAATGATACGCAAATCAAGCGATCCCTTGAGGAATCTCATTATGTAAAAACTATTAAACCTTACACTAAATGAAACAAGAAAACGAAGCATTGACTTATCCGGAAAAATTGTTAAGGGACTTATTTGGCCTTATTGATACTGGGTTTAACAAGATAGATAACGGGTTTGCCGAGATTGATGTCCGGTTTGCCGAGATTGATGCCCGGTTTACCGAGATTGATACTCAGTTTGCCAAGGTTAATCATAATATCCAGATCATAAATCAGGAAATCAATTCTATACATTCAAAGATTGACCAGGTAGCGAATAAAGTCGATCTACTTGAAAGTAAGGTCGATGTGTTAGAGAGCAAATTTGACCGGTTGGAGAGCAAGGTCGATCTGTTGGAGAACAAAGTTGATCGGTTAGAGAACAAAGTTGATCGGTTAGAGAACAAAGTTGACAAATTGGAAAAGAAAGTTGATCGACTCGAGACTAAAGTTGATCTGTTGGAGATTAAAATTGACAAGTTAGAGAACAGGGTAGATGTGCTCGAGAAGTACACAATGAATGGATTCAAAGAAATCAATCTTAAATTGGAAAACCTCACAGAAGAAGTAGGCAAAGTCAAGGAAGAAATATCGAGCATAAAAAAGGTAACCCGCTATGACGCCCAGCTTAAGAACCTGGAATCGCTGGGGTAAGTTTCGTAGGAAATGCCGGTATTAAAAAGAGATGGATGAAAACCCGTTAAATTAACGCTAACGTTTGTTAGCTTTCGCCAAAAATCCATATCTTGCACCGGCTTCTATCGATTGCCTGAAACACTGAGGGGCGACCTCGTCCAATGTGCCATCTTCCCGGATTCTGTTAATGGGATGGTGGCACATCTTTTTGACTTAAAAGATCAAGCATATATGGATTTCAAGGTTTCTGAAATTACTGAGCAGGTACAACAAACTACCCGTGAATTTACCAGACAGTATATTAAACCACATGTAATGGATTGGGACGAAAAGCAGGAGTTTCCTGTAGAAGTCTTCCGGGAAATGGGGAAACTGGGTCTGATGGGTGTGCTGGTGCCGGAAGAATATGGCGGCGCAGGCCTGGGCTATGTAGAATATAAAACCGTGATAGAAGAGGTGGCCAAAGTTTGCGGCTCTATCGGGTTAAGCCTTGCCGCGCACAATTCCCTTTGCAGCGGGCATATCCTTTCATTTGGCAATGAAGAGCAGAAGAAAAAGTATTTACCCAAACTGGCTACTGCAGAATGGATTGGTGCATGGGGGCTCACAGAAGCCAACACCGGCAGTGATGCCGGCAACATGAAATGCACTGCCGTCAAAGACGGCGATGAGTGGGTGATCAATGGTACTAAAAACTGGATCACACACGGCAAAAGTGGCGAAGTGGCTGTCGTGATCTGCCGCACCGGCGAGCCGCGTACAAAAAATAACTCCACCGCTTTTGTAGTAGAGAAAGGGACAAAGGGCTTCGGCGCCGGCAAAAAAGAAAACAAACTGGGCATGCGAGCCAGTGAAACAGCCGAAATGGTCTTTGATAATTGCCGCATACCCGACAGCAACCGCCTCGGCGAAATAGGAGATGGCTTCAAACAGGCAATGAAAGTACTGGATGGAGGAAGAATATCCATCGCATCCCTTTCCCTTGGCATTGCGAAAGGAGCTTATGAGGCTGCCGTACAATATTCCAAAGAACGCCATCAGTTTGATCAGCCTATTGCTAATTTCCAGGGTATCTCATTCAAACTGGCGGATATGGTTACAGAAATTGCAGCAGCGGAAATGCTTATCCTGCGAGCCTGCGACCTGAAGAACCGTAAACAGGCCGTAACCAAGGAAGCGGCTATGGCAAAATATTATGCCAGTGAAGTGGCTGTGAAAGTAGCTAATGATGCTGTACAGGTTTT
Source organism: Chitinophagaceae bacterium (assembly GCA_036262095.1). Lineage (GTDB taxonomy): Bacteria > Bacteroidota > Bacteroidia > Chitinophagales > Chitinophagaceae > Terrimonas_A. The sequence continues at coordinate 17,685 of DATAJQ010000257.1, forward strand.
TGGGGGTTATGGCTATACCAAAGATTTCCCGGTAGAAAAATTTTATCGCGATGCAAAATTGTGTACGATAGGGGAGGGAACATCAGAAATCCAAAAATTGGTCATTTCCAGAGAGGTATTGAGAAGTTGATTTGATTGGAGTCAGCTCATTCCCGGTAAATTTGTTAAGGAGCCTGCCTCATTTTACCTCCTGCATTTCCACCAACTTCTTATAAAACCCATTCTGCGCAATCAGCTCCTCGTGATTTCCCCTTTCCACGATCTTTCCTTTTTGCAGCACAATGATCTCGTCTGCATGACGGATCGTGCTCAACCGGTGAGCGATCACGATGCTGGTACGGTTTTGCATCATGTTGTTGATCGCATCCTGTACCAGTCTTTCACTTTCTGTGTCAAGCGAAGAAGTGGCTTCATCAAGAATAAGTATCGGTGGATTTTTTAAAACTGCCCTTGCAATGGTAAGCCGCTGCCTTTCGCCTCCGCTAAGTTTACTTCCCCTGTCGCCGATATTGGTTTGATAGCCCTGCTCTTTCTGCATGATGAAATTATGGGCATTGGCGATCTTTGCTGCACGGATGATCTCTTCTTCAGTAGCATTGGGAGTGCCAAGTGCAATATTATTGGCAATAGTATCATTGAACAATATCGGCTCCTGTGTCACAATGCTCATGAGGCTGCGGATGGAATGAAGGGAATAATCCTTGATATTAACCCCGTCTATTAAGACCTCGCCTCCGGTTACGTCATGAAAACGGGGCACCAGGTCAGCCAGGGTTGATTTGCCCGCACCGGAAGAGCCCACTAACGCAATGGTCTTGCCTTTATTGATAATAAGGTTTACCTGGTTTAGGATGACAGCATCATCATAAGAGAACACTACATCGTGAAACTCGATCTTCTCGTTGAAAGAACTTAGCTGGATGCCATTGGGATTCTCATCTACCACCACAGGTGCTTTCAACACTTCTTCCACCCGCACCAGGGCAGCAGCTCCGCGTTGTATATTAAAGAATGCGGTGGAAATATTTTTTGCAGGATTGATCAGCATGGCAAACGAAGCGATATAGGCGATCAGTTCTTTTGCTTCAAGGCCCTGGTCACCCAACACCAGGCGGCCACCGAAATACAGGATCGTACTCAACACCATTACTCCCAACACTTCAGTAAGCGGGGAAGCCAGGTCTCTCCGGGCACCCATTTTTTTCCGCACTTTGAACAATTCGTCGTTAACGGAATGAAAGCGTGTGCTAAGCAGCTTTTCAGCCAGAAATGCTTTGATGACCCTTAATCCCCCCAGTGTTTCGTCGAGGATGGAAAGACTTTCCCCCAGTTTAATAGCTGCGTCCTGTGATTGACGTTTCAGTTTCCGGCTTACACGTCCGATCAGCAGACCGGTTATTGGCAACAGGATCAAAAGAAATAAAGAAAGCTGGGGCGAGATAATCACCAGGAATATCAGGTAGCCCAATACAGTAAGCGGGTCTTTTATGAGTCCATCAAAAGTACCGACAACAGAACCTTCGATTTCAGCAATATCATTGGTCATTCTTGATATGATATCACCCTTTCGTTTTTCTGTGAAATAACCGATGGGAAGCCGTAATATCTTATCATAAAGGTCTCCACGCAATTGGGTTATGATCATACTGCGAACGGGAACAGAGATCCGGTTGGAAAGATAGATGAAAGTGTTTTTCAGGATGGTGGCAATAATGATCATCAGGCAAATAGCGGTCAGCCCGTTTATTTTACCGTTAGCGCCCCCCTTTTGGATAATCCCTTCCAGGAAGTTGCTGATAAAAGAACCCAATGCGTTTGATTTCACTACATCTGCTCCGGTTGCCTGCCCGGTATCAAATATCAACCCGAAAAAAGGGATAAGCATCCCGATTGATATAACTCCGAAAAGCGTGGCCAGGATCGTACAAAGAAAATAGAGCGCAAGCTTGCCTCTATGTTTTTTTAAATACCCAAAAATCCGGGAATATTTTTTCATTCGTCTTATAAGTCGCTTAAACGGGGCAAAGTAAGTAATTTTACGGCGTCTGCCGCATGTTTTGGGATGGGCAGCCCATAAATTATATATTTATTATGGAAGAAGGAAAAAGACAGAAACAGATTGCCGGCCTGCTGAATGAGGAAATGAACCTTATTTTTCAACGGCTGGGATTGAGCATGCTGAATGGCGGCATGGTATCCATATCATCCGTAAAAGTGACACCTGATCTGCTGGAAGCCAGATTTTATCTTAGTTTTTTCCAGGTAAAAGATGTGGATGATGCCCTGAAAAAAATTGAAGACCGTCACCATGAAATAAAAAAGGAACTTTCTGCAAAAGTGCGCCATCAACTGCGGAATATTCCGGTGCTGAAGTTTTTCAAAGATGATACGTTGGACCATGTATTCAAAATGGAAGAATTATTTAAAAAGATCAGCGAAGAAAAGAAGGAGTAACACGAATGATGCGAATGGGTCGTTTAGAACTGGAGAAACAGATGAATTGGCGCGGATGGCGCGAATGATGAGCCGCCTATAATTGTAAATTTAATTAGCATCCCTTGAATTTTCTTTTTGCCTGGCGTTATTTTAAAGCAAAGAAATCTACCAATGCCATCAATGTGATTGCATGGATCAGCATTCTGGCCATTGTGATTGGCACGGCGGCACTGATCCTGGTATTAAGCGTGTTCAATGGGTTTGAAGACCTGGTGAAATCGCTTTATTCTTCCTTTTATACCGATCTGAAAGTATTGCCTGCCAGCGGTAAGAATATTACTGTTACGCAGGAGCAACTGCAACAACTGAGGGGGATAAAAGGTGTTAAGAACTTTTCGCTGGTGGTGGAAGAAAAAGCGCTGGTGCAAAACGGCGACAATCAATCAGTGATTCAGCTTAAAGGTGTGGATGATAATTACAGGTATGTCACCGGGGTGGCCGATCATATTGTAAGGGGGGAATATGATCTTGGTACGGAAAGTGAACCCAAACTGATCCTGGGCGGTGGCATAGAAGGCGCTTTAGGTATCCAGGCAGACAGGAATATTTTTATTCTCAAAATATATCTTCCCCGCAAAAGCAATACCGAGCAGATCGATCCCCTGAACGATATCAGTAATGATTCCATCCGCAGCGCCTCGGCTTTTTTGATCCAGCAGGATTTCGATAACAAATATGGCATTACCAATCTTGCATTTGCCAAAAGAGCCCTGAAGCTGAGTGCGGATGAATACAGCGGCGTGGAGATCACGCTCAATGATCCGGCCAGTACCGAACTCATTCAGCGGCAGGTGCAAAAAATATTTGCTTCTGGCTACCTGGTGCAAACACGTTATCAGCAAAACCAGGGATTATACTCTGTCATGAACATGGAGCGCTGGATCATTTATGGAGTGTTGAGTCTTATTATGGTGGTAGCTGCTTTTAATATGGTCGGTGCGTTGACCATGTTGGTGCTCGAAAAGCAAAAAGACATCGGTGTATTGCAGGCGCTTGGCGCCAACGGTTCGTTTATCCAGCGGATATTTATGAGTGAGGGGCTGCTACTCGCGCTGATGGGTACTATTACAGGTATGTTGCTTGCTTATATCATCATTATCCTGCAGATCAACTATCACCTGATACCTCTTAAAGGCGGTTCCTTTCTGATCGATTATTTTCCTGTAAAGCCCAGGTTTGCTGATTTTCTGCTGGTCAGCGGCACTGTTTTTCTCATTGCCATGCTGGCATCCTGGTTCCCTTCGAAAAAAGCGGCGGGGCAGGAGTTTTCACTTCGTACAGACTAATATCGGATAAACAAAAGGCCTTCTGATCCAGAAGGCCTTTTGTTTATGGCAATCATTTTTGGTCTTAATAATCTCCAAGGGTCTCGGGCAATTGCGCGAGTGCTTTTGCCAGTTGTTCGTCATTGGGAGCAACACCATGCCAGTTGTGATCATTTTCCATGAAATCGACACCTTTGCCCATCACAGTGTGCATCATGATGGCAATTGGTTTTCCCTGACCGGTCATTGATTTGGCTTTATCGAGTGAAGCGATCACATCATCCATGTCATTCCCATTCATTTCAAGGGTAGCCCAGCCAAAAGCATCAAATTTCTGGCGGATATTTCCCAGGCTCATTACTCTATCGGTTGGTCCATCGATCTGCTGGCCATTCCAGTCGATCGTTGAAATGAGGTTGTCTACTTTGTGGTGGGCTGCAAACATGGCAGCTTCCCAGATCTGGCCTTCATCCAGCTCTCCGTCTCCATGAAGAGAGAAAACCAGGTTAGACTCTTTGTTGAGCTTTTTCGTAAGTGCTGCTCCAATGGCAACGCTCATGCCCTGGCCGAGTGAACCGCTGGCGATACGCACACCGGGGAGGTGTTCATGTGTAGCAGGGTGACCCTGTAACCTTGAATTGATCTTACGGAAAGTAGCAAGTTCTTTAATATCAAAATATCCTGAACGGGCCAATACGGAATAGAATACGGGTGAAATATGCCCGTTCGAGAGGAAAAATACATCCTCATTTGTTGCGTTCATGTTGAATTCCGGATTATGTTTCATCACCTGGAAATACAGTGCGGTCAGAAAATCTGCACAACCTAATGACCCACCGGGGTGACCGCTGCTGGCTCCATGTACCATTCGCACGATATCGCGGCGGATTTGTGACGCAATTGCTTTGAGTTCAGGCATAAATATTAGGAATTTTTTAAACTTTTTGTATCTTGCTTCCCCATTCCACCATGAGGGCGTTGCAAAAGTGCAATCTTTTTTGATACAAACATCCATCTGTTCGCATTAAATATTGCATGATCGCACGCGATGTGTGTATCCGCCTGAATAATTGGTGTGATTTATGATTCTAGCCCTTGGCAAACTGATGGTTCAGGCCTATTTTTTTTACCGTAAACCCAATCCTACATGCTAGACATATTGCTAACAGCCTCCGTGGCTTTTATCATATCTTTTCTGGCGATACCCGTGGTACTGCAGATTGCTGAACAGAAAAGGCTTTATGATATTCCTGACGAAAGAAAAGTGCATACGCAGGCTGTAGCTTCCCTTGGAGGTGTCGGCATATTCGGTGGGTTTTTACTGGCTTCCCTGCTTTCCATCCAGGGCTATCTCAATCCGGAATTCCAGTATTTTTTTGCGGCCGCACTGGTCATTTTCTTCCTTGGATTAAAGGATGACCTGGTTGTTTTGTCTGCCAGCAAAAAGATCGTTGGGCAGATCATTGCTGCATCTATCCTGATACACCTGGGCGGCATCCGCCTCAGCAGTATGCACGGGCTGTTTGGATTTGATCAGCTCCCCGAAGCGTTTGAATTAGCTCTTTCTTATTTTACCATTATTGTTGTCATCAATTCATTCAACCTGATCGATGGTATTGATGGCCTGGCAGGCAGCCTGGGCATTCTGACCATGGTGGTTTTCGGTACCTACTTTTTTGCAATAGGCTTCCAGGCTTATGCCTTGCTGGCCTTTGCACTGGCAGGCAGCCTGGTGGCATTCCTTATCTTCAATCATCCGCCGGCAAAAATATTTATGGGCGATTCCGGGTCCCTTATGATCGGGCTTATCAATGCGATCATGGTAATAAAATTCATCAATGTGGCCAGCGATCCTTCCGTAGCTGTACCTCTCGCTTCATCCGTGGCGATCGGTGTGGCCATACTGATCATTCCTTTACTGGATACCCTGCGTGTATTTGCGATCCGCATATTCAACGGCCGTTCGCCTTTCACCCCCGACCGCAATCATATTCATCACCTGCTCCTGAGCCGCGGGCTAGGTCATGCAGGCGTTACGCTTACCTGTGTATCCGCCAATATCGCTTTTATCGTACTGGCTTATACCTGCCGTTCTCTTGGTTCCACTTATTTGTTATTGCTGATGTTAACGCTGGCATTTGCTATATTTGGCCTTCTGTATTATACCCGCCGCTCAAGCAGCACATTGATGGTGGCCCGTGATAATACAGAATCAAAATCAACTTCTAAGGTCGTTACGTTTAATACAGAAGCAGCTGCTGCCGATCATAACTAATGAATGATCGTATATATCTGTTTTAGCGTTGTGCAACCATTTCCTGAGAGAATGTAGGGATCTGTAAAACAAATTTCATGCAGTTTCTGTTTTATTGATACGTTTCAAAAGAAACCGTCTGTTTGTTATACAGCATCTTTTGTTTTGTATTTCAGTTTTTTTATTATTTAATATCAAGCATGATTTTTTTGATATTCTAGCAAATCTTTTTATGTATTTCGCTACTGAAAATTCATCCTTTGGTAAAAAAAAAGAGAAAAAATAAGTAAAGAATAACCTTTTCTTATCGGTTTGCGATAACATTGCAGATTCTGCTAGTTGAATTATATATTTAACCAAACCAAAATTAGAAGCAATGAGAAGACTACTCACAGCTTTATTGCTGTGCTTGTGTTTGACCATGAGCGCCTGGGCGCAAAAGGTCATAACAGGCAAGGTTACGGATCCGCAAGGAAATCCTGTTCCGAATGTGTCGGTTACTATTAAGGGAACTAAAACCGGTACAATTACAAAGGAAGACGGTACTTACTCCATTACACTTCCTTCCAACTCTTCAGTTATTGTTATTTCTTCTGTGGGATATGCGTCCCAGGAGATAAACGCCGGCGACAGAAGTAATATTTCTGTTACAATCGTTCCCGCAGCCGGAAGTATGGAAGAAGTAGTAGTAGTAGCTTATGGAACTCAGAAAAGAGAGTCCATTACGGGTTCTGTTGCCAAAATAGGTGCTGAGCAACTGGAAACACGTTTGACTACTAATATTACTCAGGCACTTGCCGGGGCTGCGCCTGGTATTTCGACAACTTCCGGCAATGGACAGCCGGGAAGCAGTGCTGCTATCCGTATCAGGGGCTTTGGCTCGGTGAATGCCAGTTCAAGCCCACTGTATGTAGTGGATGGTTTCCCTTACGAAGGTTTTATCGGAGACCTTAACACGAATGATATCGAGAGCATTACCTTACTGAAAGATGCCTCATCTACTGCGTTGTATGGTGCACGTGCTGCGAATGGCGTGGTAGTGATCACTACCAAAAGAGGTAAAACCGGGGCGCCTAAAGTGAACCTGATGGTGAACACAGGTTTTTCACAAAGAGGTATACCGGAGTATGACCGGGTAGGTGCGTATGATTATTATCCTCTTATCTGGCAAGGCATTAAAAACAGCCTTATGTATCCTGCTTCCGGAACAGGCCTTTCCGAAGCAGCTGCTTCTCTGCAGGCTACTAATACAGTAACATCACAGCTGATCTATAATCCTTTTGGTGTTCCTGATAATGAAGTAGTGGGTGTGGACGGCAAATTAAATCCTAATGCACGTTTGCAGTATAATGATTTTGATTGGTATGCTCCTATGGAGCAGAACGGCTTCCGCAAAGAGGCTGCATTCAATATCTCATCCAAGCTTAACAAGACCGACTATTTCTTTTCATTGAATTATCTGAAGGATGATGGTTTTGTTATTAAGTCTGATTATGAAAGGGTAACTGCCCGTATGGCACTGAATACCCAGATCAAAGATTGGTTAAGGGCTGGTGTAAACATGAGTGGTGTATTTGTTGGCTCCCGTCAGTCAGCAGGCGACGGAAGCAACACATTCATCAATCCTTTCGTATTTGCAAGAGGAATGGGGCCGATCTATCCTGTGCATGCATGGACCAAGACTGGTGAACCGATCCTTGATGCATTTGGCAACCAGTGGTTTGATTATGGAATTCATCCAGGTGCTGTTAACCGTCCTTCAGGGGCTTCTCCAGGACGTCACATTTACTATGAGACAATGCTGAACAACAGCCTGGACAGGCGTAACAGCCTTATCGGCAGAACATTCATGGAAGCCAAATTCCTGAAGCATTTCACATTTACGACCAACCTGGGTGTGGATCTTAATAATGTTAGAACATACAGGTTCCAGAATAAGGTGGTGGGTGATGGTGTAACTGGTGGAGGTACGGCAAGCCGTACAGCCAATGAATACCGCACGATCTCTCTTAACCAGTTATTAAACTATTCTCAAAGATTTGGTGCACATTCAGTTTCTGCTCTGGCTGGTCATGAAACACAGCGTGTAGACGAGGATTATTTTAACGGTAGCCGCCGTGGCATGAACCTGGACGGAAACGAGGAACTGGTGAATTTTGTGACATTGGCCAGTGTAAACGGCCAGAAGGATTTTATGAGAAGGGAAGCATATCTGAGCAGGGTGAACTATTCATACGACAACAAGTATTACCTGGACCTTTCTTATCGCCGCGATGCTTCTTCAAGGTTTTCACCGCAGAGCAGATGGGGTAATTTCTATTCAGTGGGTGCTTCATGGTCTGTTATGCGTGAAAAATTCATGGCTTCAGCCTCTAATTGGTTAAGTGATCTGAAGATTCGCGCTGCTTATGGTACTGTAGGTAATGATGGTCTGGATTCTTATTATGAATATCAGGCATTGTATTCCTTGGGTTGGAATAATGCTACAGAACCTGGCGCCCTCTTCAGTACGCTTTCAAACCCGAACCTGACCTGGGAGGTCAACAAAACGGCCAGTTTGGGTATTGACTTCGGCTTTTTCAAAAACCGGATTACCGGTTCTGTAGAACTATTTTCTAGAGGCTCTTCTGAACTGCTTTTCGATGTTCCTCTTGGTCCATCTTCAATTGTTACCTCTCAAGTGGCTAATATTGGAGCAATGAATAATAAGGGTATCGAGTTGCAGTTGGGCGTTGATGTTGTTCGTACAAAAGATTTCACCTGGAAAGTAGATCTGAATGTTACTACCTTGAAAAATAAGATCACTAAACTGCCTGATGGCAATCCGATCACAAGCGGTACAAAACGTCTGCAAGAAGGTAAGGATATCTATGCTTTCTACCTGCGTCAATGGTATGGTGTCGATTCTCAGGATGGAGCCGGTTTGTGGTATGCTGCTCCTGGTACCACCACAAGTATCCGTATCGGCAGCAAAGGAGATAGCCTGACCACAGATCCTAATAATGCCAGGTTTGGTTATTCAGGTTCTGCCATCCCGAAATATTTTGGTGCGATTACCAATACTGTTTCCTACAAAGGGTTCACGCTGTCTTTCTTGTTGAACTACCAAATAGGCGGTAAGTTCTATGACGGTAACTATGCTGGCTTAATGGCCATCAGTTATGGAGGTGCTATGCATACTGATGCGATGAAAGCATGGAAAAAACCAGGAGATGTTACCGATGTTCCCCGTTTGGACATTAGCAGAACTTCAATTTTCAACACACAGTCTAATCGTTGGTTAATTGATGCATCATACTTGAATATGCGCAATATCACGTTGGCTTATTCATTGCCCAGGGAAGTAGTTAGCAAACTGCACCTTGAGCAGGCGAAAATATATGTAGGAGGTGAGAACCTTTTCATACTTACGAAAAGAAAAGGAATGAACCCGGCAGAAAGCTTTACTGGTACAAACAGCCCTGTGTATGTACCTAACAGGCTATTTAATGCTGGTATTAATGTTACTTTCTAAGACGCTAATTGACAAACTCTGGCTGGAATAAATCCGTTTGTGTTCAGCCTAAAAATAACTAATATGAAAAAAGGAATTAAGCTATTAATGCTGCTGGCAATGCTGGCACCGATAGCAGGATGTAAGAAAGACTTCCTGGATGCGAATCCTACAGGGAGTGTGGACGATTCCGCTATCTTCACTACTACGACCAACGCATCTAACGTTATTAACGGTGTATACCGTTACCTGTATAACCGTTTCAGTGCTCAGAATCAACCTGGTCAGGGAGGTATAATGCTCATGTTTGATTTCATGGGTGAAGACGTGAACCAGGCCAGGGGTACCTGGTATTCTCCAGGCAATGGTACTGGAGGTTGGGTAAACCACAGAAATGAAACTTATTCGTATGTGGAGTATCCATTCCGGTTGTATTATCGTTGTATTGGCAATGCCAATGCATTGATTGAGAATATTGATAATGCTACAGGCCCTGATACTGAAAAGAACAGGTTGAAGGCAGAAGCACTGACAATGAGGGCATGGAGCTATTTTTACCTGGTGCAGATCTATGCAAAACGTTATGTAGCCGGTGGTTCCAATACACAACCGGGTGTTTCTATGCCTTTGAAATCTTCTGATGTAAAACTGCCCCGCTCTACTGTTGAGGAAGTATATACCCAGATCGTCAATGACCTGGGAGAAGCGATCACCCTTTTCGGTAATGGATCTGCTGCACCTAACAAATCACACCTGTCTATCCACTCTGCACGTGCAATACGTGCCCGCGTTGCATTGACAATGGGAGATTATGCAGCAGCTGCCAGCTTTGCCAAACAGGTTGTGGACCTTGGTCCTTACTCCCTGATGTCAAATGCTCAATACAAAAGCGGTTTTAATGACATTTCCAATCCTGAATGGATTTGGGGCGCTTATATTCAGGCTGACCAGGGCGATACCTTTGGTTCTTACATGGGCCAGATTTCATATGATGGGAACACAACTTATGTAAGAGGTACTCCAAAGCGTGTTAACTCTGCTCTATATGGTATGATCACAGCAACAGACGTGAGGAAAAACATGTGGGAGCCAACCCCCACTACCGCTAATTTCCCATTGCCGGCTACTTCCTATGTACGTGAGCCTTATATGAGCCGTAAATTCGCGATCCGTGAATTGCCGACCATCGGTGATGTTCCTTATATCCGCCTGGCAGAAATGTATCTGACCATGGCTGAAGCCTATGCCAAAACTCCTGGTAAAGAAGCAGACGCACAAGCGGCTTTGTACACTTTAGCTGTAAACAGGGACCCGAATTATGTGCTGAGCACTAATACTGGCCAGGCATTGATTGATGAAATAATGTTCCAGAGACGCGTTGATTTCTGGGCTGAAGGCCTCCGCTGGTTCGATCTGAAAAGGCTTGATCTGCCTTTGAACAGAAATCTGGTGCCTAACTATGTTTCTGCTTCTGCAGGAGGTGTAATGGAAATCCCTGCTGGTGATGTAAGATGGCAGTTCGCTATTCCCATCTCAGAAATTCAGGCTAACCCCAATACAGAGAGAAACCCCTAATCGGGCTATTCTCCTGATAATTGGAATGAATAAAGAAAAGAGGCTGTCCACCGGACAGCCTCTTTTCTTTATAAAATAATTATGATCGAAAGACAATAACATGGGGCCAGTGGACAAAGGGCATCAACCATCTGTCATCTATTTTCATTAGTTTTGCGGCGACCGTGTAAACAGAATCTATGACAGAAGATACTTCAACTATTATTGCCGCAGGTGAAGAACTGATGCAGAAAGCGATCAGTCACCTTGAAGCTGAACTGGTGAAAATAAGGGCCGGTAAAGCCAATCCACAAATGTTTGATGGAATTGTAGTGGATTATTACGGCTCGCCGATGCCGATCAACCAGGTAGCCAACGTCAGTGTGATGGATGCACGCACGTTGAGCATCCAGCCTTGGGAAAAGAACATGCTGCAACCAATAGAAAGGGCGATCATCAACTCCAATATCGGCGTTACTCCACAGAACGACGGAGCTCTAATACGCATATTCCTCCCACCTCTTACAGAAGAAAGAAGACGGGAACTGGTAAAAAGATGCCAGGGTGAAGGAGAGCAATCAAAAGTGGCTATCCGCAATATCCGCCGCGATGCTATTGAAAATGTCAAGAAACTTCAGAAAAACGGCCTCAGCGAAGATGCCGCTAAAGATGCGGAAGCAGAAGTGCAGCAATTGACCGATCGTTACACTGCACTGGTAGAAAAGCACCTGGCGGCCAAGGAAAAAGAGATCATGGCTGTTTAACCGGCTGATCGCTTTCAGCAACCGGTGCTGGCTTTTTTATTTGCAGATTGGACAGGAATACGCCTGTTAAGATCAGCAATAAACAACCGATGTCTTTCAGTGTGATGATCTCCCCATCGAGAAATCCCCAGAATAAGGCTACAAAAGGAATTCCATAAGTGACCAGGGAGGCGAAAAGGCCTCCCGCTTTTTGCACCAGTGCATAAAACAGCACGGTCGCAAAAGCGCTGCCTACTATTCCCAGCAGGCATGCGTTGAGGATGGACCATTGCACAACAGGATCAGCAAAATCAAGTGTGAGAAATCCCTGTTGCCCTAACACTATCCCTGCCACTACGCACATGACGGATAATGATACCGAAGCCATGAACACGGGCTTTATTTCTTTCAGGTAAGCGCCCACGATATTTACATTGAGCCCATAGGAGATAGTGGCCAGCAACACAAGGCCGGTATAACCCAGGTTGTTGAGATTTACATCTTTACGGCTGAAAGTAAGCAGGCATAGCCCTGCGAAACCAATGATCACCCCAATGATCTTTTGCAGGCTGGTCTTGCTTTTAAAGAACAGGGCGCCGATGATAACGACGCAGATCGGCGTCAGCGAATTAAGAATACCGGTGAGCGAACTGTCGATCTTCATAATGGCAGCCGCAAAAAGAAAAGCCGGGAGAAGGTTGCCGAACAAACCGGTCAGCACTACCAGCCCCATTTTGCTCTTTGGTATATGGCGGGCATGAAAAAAGGCAAAGGGAATAAAGAACACACCTGCCGAAAAAATCCGTAAGGCAGCTATTTGCGGAGCAGTAAGCCCTTGCTTGCTTGCTTTCATGAGGATGAAAGAGCTGCCCCAGATGAAACACAACAGCGTAAAAAGTATCCAGCTAATTAGTTTATTGCTCATAGCGAAGGCGCGAAGTTCCAAAAACGGCATGATTCCCGCTAATTTTTAAATCCCACGAAGTTTCACAGCGTTTTGTGCTTTTAATAAAGTCTTTGTGGTCTTTGCCGTCTTGGTGAGATATTATTCCTACCAAGACAGCAAAGACCACAAAGAAAATACAGGGAAATATCTATTATCAATATCTTTAGAGAATAAGGAAACGGTATTCCCATAATTAAAGAAATGACGCTTTATGAGTAAAATCAGTCTTGATAAGATCAGTACCCGCGCCCCTGAAGAATTCGACAAGAAATCGATAAAAGACAAAACGGAAGCAATGCTTGTGGAACTGGATGATCTGCAAAACCTTCTTTTTGCAGAAAACCAGCATTCCGTGCTGATCGTGATCCAGGGCATGGATGCCAGTGGCAAAGATGGCGTGATCAGGAATGTATTGGGCAATATGAACCCTCAGGGAGTGATGGTGAAATCATATAAAGCGCCTGTGGCAGAAGAGCTCAGTCACGATTTTCTCTGGCGGATCCATAGTCATGCACCGGCCAAAGGAATGATCCAGATTTTCAACCGCTCGCATTATGAAGATATTCTTGTCACCCGTGTTCATAAATGGATAGATGATGAACTGGCTAAAAAAAGAATGAATGCTATCAACGCTTTTGAGCGCTTGCTGGAAGAACATAATAACACACATATCCTGAAATTCTACCTGCATGTGTCTTCTGAAGAACAGCATCAGCGGCTGGAAGAACGCCTGAAAGATCCGGCCAAGATGTGGAAGTACAACAAAAATGATTTTAAAGAAGCCAAACTTTGGGGCGATTACCGGAAGGCGTATGAGGACTGTTTTGAGTATTGCAACAATCCTGAATGGACCATTGTGCCGGCAGACCAGAACTGGTATAAGGAATATGTGATCGCCAAAGCCCTCCGTGATCTGCTGAAGGGGCTCAATATGCAATACCCCGGCCTGAAAAAAGAGTAATTTTTTTTATACTGCATTTTTGCCCTAACTTTTGAGAGGCTTAATTTTAAATCTGTTTAATCCTTTTACTCACTAAAACCTAGTTTATGGGACTACTTAAAGAATTCAAAGCATTTGCGATGAAAGGCAATATCGTAGATCTTGCCGTTGCAGTCATTATTGGTGGAGCATTTGGCAAAATTGTGACTGCTCTTACTGATACGATTATTATGCCTATCATTAGCCTGATCTTGGGGAAAGGAGGTGTTCAAGAACTATCGGTAACTATTGGTAAAACAGTCTTCCCGATCGGCGGATTTCTGCAAGCTGTGATAGATTTTATATTGGTCGCCTTCGTTTTATTTTTGATCGTCAAGGCAATGAATTCTGTCATGAAGAAAAAAGAAGCGGCCCCTGCCCCTCCTTCCGAAGAAGTGGTGCTTTTGCGCGAAATACGGGACTCTTTAAAGAAATAAGCCCAAAAGATATTTCCCTTATTTTTGACCCCCGGTCTGCCTGAACGCAGAACGGGGGTTTTAATTTATTATATGGCTAATACCGCATCCTACCAGATTAAGCTGCCCCAGTTTGAAGGCCCTTTTGATCTGTTGCTTTTCTTTATCGAAAGGGACGAACTGGATATTTATAATATTCCTATCACCCGGATTACCAACGATTTCCTTGACTATATCCATCAGCAGGAAGCGCTCAATATCGAGATGTCGAGCGAATTTATCCTGTTTATTTCCACCCTTATGCGTATCAAGGCCAAGATGCTTTTACCGCGTAAAGAGCTGGATGCCCAGGGCAACGAAATTGATCCCCGCGAAGAATTGGTGAACAAACTCCTTGAGTACAAGAAATTCAAGGAGGCTTCGGCCGAGATGGCTGAAATGGAAGCCGTCCGCATGCTGATGGTGAAAAGAGGAAATATCCAGAAAGAACTGGCACAGATCGGAGAAGACGCGGGCGAGGGTACAGAGATACAGAATATCACCCTGTTCAAACTGATGAAGGCTTTTGAACGGGCCATGCAGAAATATTCAGACCGGGTGAATAAGCCTGTTCATACCGTGGTGCAATACCGTTACACCATGGAAAACAGCCGCCAGAGCATGCTGTCGCTGGCACAGACAGAAAAGACCGTATCATTTGAAAAAATATTTGAGGTAGCGGAAAACAGGGTTCACGCCATCTTCCTGTTCCTCTCCCTCCTGGAGCTGGTGCAGCAGAAATTCATGAAGATAATGATCGGGGAAGGAAAGAATAATTTCATCATCGAATACAATGAACCGGAGGCACGCCTGGCAGAGCTGGAGGAGAACGGACTTTCAGAAGCCGATTTTAAATCATCGTTTGATGATCCGGAACCTACAGACGAAGATGGGCAAATGCCTGAATAGAAACCATAAACTTTATATAATTATGAAACGCTACGCTACAGCCAACTGGAAAGGCACTGGTAAAGAAGGAAAAGGAACCAACACTACCCAATCCGGGGTTTTAAAAGATACGCAGTATTCATTCAGCAGCCGTTTTGAAGATGGCATCGGCACCAACCCTGAAGAACTGGTAGCAGCTGCCCATGCGGGTTGCTTTACCATGAAGCTCAGCTTCGATCTGAATGCTGCAGGTTTTACTGCTGATAATATTGATACCAAATGCACTATCACTCTTGAAAATGGCGCTATTACAGAAAGCCATTTGGAAGTGAAAGCAAAAGTGCCGGGTATGGATGCAGCTAAATTTGCTGAAGTGGCGGCAGGAGCCAAAGCCAATTGCCCTATCAGCAAGCTGCTGAATACCAATATTACGATGGACGCCAGTTTGGCGTAATGAGGATTGTTGGCCGATGTTCGAATGGCCGATGGCAGGGTGACACAGCAGGAGCTAGCACCCTGCCATCGGCCATTCGAACATCGGCCAACGACCAAAGACCATCCATCAATGACTCCCACATTTATCCCTGATAACTCTTATCTTCCCCACGCCATTTTTTCTTCTTAATACCAATTATACCAACTGTATGTTTAAAAGACTTGCACTCTCTTTTCTCCTGTTGCCGGCCCTGCTGGCCAGCAGCCAGGAAAAGGCCGATTCTCCAAAGAGTCCGCGGCCAATGAGCTGGAAGGATGTATCCTCCTGGCGATCTATCAGCACATTCAGCGTCACGCTGTCGCCCGATGGGAACTGGGTAGCTTATCCACTGCTGATGAGGGAAGGTGATGGTGAACTGATCGTCAAAAAAGTGAATGATACTATTCAGAAAAAATATCCGGTAGGCGGCAGCTTTAGCGGGTTTGCTTTTTCTGAGGATGGCAAATGGCTTGCATTCAAAGAATCTTCTAAATTCAAGGAAGTGAAAGCAGCTGCCAAAACTCCCGGCAAGCAATTGTTTGAAAAACTCATTTTAGTGGAACTGGCAACCGGCAAGCAAAAAGAATTTGAAAGGGCCGGCGCTTATTCTTTCAATGACCGTCTTTCTTCACACCTGGCTATTTCAATGGTGAAAGAAAGAAGCCCTGCCGCCAAGCCTGATGATCCGAAAGGAACAGACCTGCTGATAGTGGAACTGGCTTCCGGTAAAACACAGAATATCGGCAACGTGGGTGAGTTTGATTTTAATAAAGAAGGAAACCTGCTTGCTTATACCATCGATGCAGCTAATAAAACCGGCAACGGTGTTTATCTGCTGAATATCGGCAGCAAACAAACTTCTGTGTTGGACAATGACAAAGCCACTTACAAATCATTAGCATGGACAGAAGAAGGAAATGCTTTTGCCCTGCTGAAGATGACCAAGGATGAAAAGTATAAGTCGGACAAAGGCGTGGTGATGGGTGTAAAGAACCTTACCGCAACTCCTGCTGTAACTGTTTATGACCCCGTTAAAGATTCACTCCACTTCCCCAAAGGAATGACCATCAGTGCTAACCGTCGTCCTTACTGGTCAGAAGATCTGTCGCGCCTGTTTTTTGGCATTGCTGCTTTGCAGCCGGCTAAAAAAGAAAATGCCGACACAGCAAAGAAAGCACCTGAAGCCACTGCGCAGAACGATACAGAGAAGCTGGACAAACTGAAAACAGATACCAGTATCAAATCGCTTGGCGATCTGAAAAAAGCATTGGCGAAACTGGAGCCAAAACCGGATGCGAAACCAACTGTTGCCCCCGGTGATGAACCCACCAAGCCGGATATGATCATCTGGAACTGGCAGGACAAACGTCTTCAAAGCCGCCAGCAGGTAATGGAAATGCAGGATAAGAACTATACTTACCTGGCATCTTATGATGTGGCTGGTTCTTCCTTTACCCGTCTTAATGACAGCACCATGCGTTCGATCGGTGTTTTCCCTAAACAGCAATATGCAATAGGAATTGATAACCGTGCGTATGAACTGGACCTGAATCTTGACGGCCAGAGCTATTCCGATATTTATATTGTTGATCTGAAAACAGGAAAGAAAACGCTTTTCGCCGAGAAGTTTTACCAGCCTTCATTCACAGCATCTCCTCAACCATCTCCTGATGGCACTAAGTTCCTCTATGGAAAAGATGGCCATTATTATGTGTATGATATACCTGCAAAAACGGATATCAATATCACAGAAAAAGTGCCCACATCTTTTGTGAACACGGAAGATGACCATAATGTAGTGAAACCGCTGACTGGCGCTATTGGCTGGAGCAGCGACAATAAATATGTATTGATCCGTGATCTGTGGGATATCTGGCAGATACCTGTTAACGGTAAGGAAGCAGCTGTTAATCTTACCGTGAATGGTGGTAAAGACAAGATAAGATATCAAACACGTTACGTGCTTGACCGAGATGAAAAAGGAATTGACCTGAAAAAACCCATCTATGTCCGCACCTATGGTGAATGGACAAAGAAAAGTGGTATCAGCCGTATTGAGCCAGGAAAGAAAGGGTTGCAGCCAGGAGCTAAATCACTGATCTGGGATGATGTGTCTGTTAACATTTTCGCCAAAGCAAAGAATGCAGACACTTATATGTATTCGAAAGAAACATTCAGCCAGCCTACTGAATTTTATGTTGGTGGCCCTTCACTGGATAATGCAAAAAAAGTAACAGAAAATGCACCTGACCGCAACAAGTATACCTGGAGCCCGGGCGTGCAGCTGGTCAATTATGTTTCTGATAAAGGAGATAGTTTACAGGGCGCTCTTTTCCTTCCTGCCGGTTATGAGAAAGGAAAGAAATACCCTACCGTTGTTTATTATTACGAAAAAATGTCACAATCGCTGAACGGCTACAGCAATCCCGACTTTCCGGGCGGTGGCTGGAACCCTGCGATGTATACCAGCAATGGCTATGCAGTGTTCATGCCCGATATCGTGTATAAGATCGATGACCCAGGTATGAGTGCTGTCTGGTGCGTATTGCCTGCGGTTAAAGCAGCGATCGCAACCGGTGTGATCGATGAAAATAATATCGGCATACAGGGGCATAGCTGGGGTGGTTATCAAACAGCTTTCCTTGCTACACAAACAAACATGTTCAAAGCTGCGGCACCCGGTGCAGCCCTTACTAACATGGTGAGCATGTACGACCTGATCTACTGGAACAGTGGTGGTGGTAATATGGCCATTTTTGAAGCATCACAAGGCCGCTTTAAAGGTGGTCCCTGGGAAAACTGGGATTCTTATCTCCGCAACTCACCGATCTATTATGTGAAGAAAGTGAACACACCGATCCTGCTGTTGCATAATGATAAGGATGGCGCGGTTGATTTTACACAGGGTATCGAGTTTTACAGTGCGCTTCGCCGCCTTAAGAAACCGATCGTGATGATTACGTATAAAGGAGAGAACCATGGTATTGCTAAATTGGAGAACAGAAAGGATTATGCGGTCCGTATGATGGAGTTCTTTGATCATTTCCTGAAAGGCAAACCGGCTCCGGATTGGTGGAAGGAAGGAGTGGAGAAAACTTCATTGGAAGAGCATTTGGAGAAGAGAGCGTTTTGAGTAGACTGATCTTTATAAAATAAAAGACCCCGGCAAACCGGGGTCTTTTATTTTATAAAGATTTAAGCTTAAGCCGGGTTATCCTAATAACTGGCTCACACGCACTTTATCTTTCATCATTTCCAGCACAGCTGTTTTAATCGCCGCCGCATCATACCCACACTCATGCTGCAACTCCTTCGGTGTTCCATGCTCTACTATTTTATCAGGGATTCCCATGATCTTCACTTCATTCTTATAACCATGCTTTGCCATGAACTCCAGCACCGCACTGCCAAATCCTCCCTGCACACAACCATCTTCCACTGTAATGATCTTTTCATACTGTGTGCAAGCCTCGTGCAATAATTCTTCATCAAGAGGTTTTGCAAAGCGCATATCATAATGTGCCGGGTTCAATCCTTCCTGTTTCAGATCGCGGATAGCGCTGGCTGCAAAATTGCCGGGATGTCCGAAGGAGAGTATAGCGATATCATTACCATCTTTTAGTTTCCTGCCTTTACCGATCGGTATTTCCTTCATGTCTGTTCTCCATTCCGGCATCACACCTTCGCCGCGGGGATAGCGGATCACAAAGGGCACCTGGTTTGTTTCCAGTTGGGAAGTATACATCAGGTTTCTCAGTTCGCTTTCATTCATTGGAGCGCTCACTACCATGTTGGGTATGCAACGCATGTAAGCAATGTCATAAGCGCCATGGTGGGTAGGGCCATCATCGCCTACCAGTCCTGCGCGGTCGAGGCAGAACACAACAGGTAATTTCTGTATAGCTACATCATGCACTACCTGGTCATAGGCCCTTTGCATGAAGGAAGAGTAAATATTACAGAATACGCGCATTCCCTGTGTGGCCATGCCGGCACTGAGTGTGACGGCATGCTGCTCGCAGATGCCTACATCAAAAGCCCTGTCAGGCATTTGCTCCATCATGAATTTAAGGGAGGAGCCGGAGGGCATGGCAGGAGTGATCCCAAAGATCTTTTCATTCTTTTCAGCCAGTTCAATGATCGTATGCCCGAACACATCCTGGTATTTGGGAGGCTGCGGAGTATCAAATTTCTTTTTGAAGATCTCACCGGTCACTTTATCAAACAGACCCGGCGCATGCCACTTGGTCTGGTCCTTCTCTGCCAGTGCATATCCCTTGCCTTTGGTGGTAATGATATGCAATATTTTTGGGCCGGGGATCTCGCGGAGGTCTTTCAGTGTATCTACCAGCTTTGCCACATTATGCCCGTCAATAGGACCGAAGTAGCGGAGCTTCAATGCTTCGAACAGGTTGGAGCTGCTGCTCACCATGCCTTTAAGGCCTTCAACCAGCTTATGGCCCATGGCCCGGCTGAAGTTCTTGCCCACAGGCAGTTTGCCCATCAGTTTCCATACATCATCCTTTACCTTATTATAAGTTGGAGAAGTGGAAATATCGGTGAGGTATTCTTTCAGTGCACCTACATTGGGATCAATGCCGATACCATTGTCGTTCAGGATGATCAGCATATCGGAATTGGCTACGCCGGCGTGGTTCATAGCTTCAAAAGCCATCCCGGCGGTCATGGAGCCATCGCCGATCACAGCCACGGTCTTGCGGTCAGTCTCGCCTTTGTGTTTGGCTGCTATCGCCATGCCCAGGGCAGCGGAAATGGAAGTGGAGGAATGTCCTACACCAAATGTATCGTATTCGCTTTCGCTTCTTTTCGGAAAGCCGCTCAGGCCGTTGTATTTGCGGTTGGTAACAAAATTGTCGCGGCGCCCGGTCAGGATCTTGTGCCCGTAAGCCTGGTGGCCTACGTCCCATACCAACTGGTCATAAGGCGTATTATACACGTAATGAAGCGCCGTTGTCAGTTCCACCACGCCCAGGCTGGCGCCAAAATGACCTCCATGCACACTTACCACATCGATAATGTATTGCCTTAATTCATCACAAACCTGGTGTAGTTTTTCGCGGGGAAGCTTTTTCAGATCGGCGGGCGAGTTGATTGTTTTTAACAACGATCCGGGTATAATCTCCATGGAGGGCGGTTTTGCCTGCAAAAGTAATACTTTTAGCTGGGAGGGAAAAGGCAGTCGGGAGTCTTTAGTCGCGAGTCTATAGACTCGCGACTA
>DATAJQ010000258.1:0-1970 GCA_036262095.1 Chitinophagaceae bacterium
GGCTTCGTCGCGATGGTCACGCCGTAACATATTAAAAGCATTTGGAATTACTGTTGGTGGCACATTCTTCCCTTTCTCTTTGTGGGGTAAAAATGAAACAGGTGAGCACCTGATATTGCCCGATAATCCATTACACCGTCCCTTGGCAAAACCAGTCACTGCCATCACGCTTGGTGCCGGTGCAAGAGGAAATGTGTATGGAGATTATGCAGTGGAATATCCCGATCAACTCGATATCGTAGGTGTGGCAGAGCCCATTGCCATCCGCAATGAGCGCTATGCAAAAAAACATGCGATCCCTGATGCCAATCGTTTTCAAACCTGGGAAGATGTTTTCAAAAAACCAAAGTTTGCCGATGCGGTAATCATTTCCACTCCCGATCAATTGCACTATGGCCCATGTATGGCCGCACTGAAAATGGGTTATAATGTGCTGCTCGAAAAACCGATCTCCCCTTCTGAAAAAGAATGCCGCGATATTTTAGAGCTTACCAAGAAAACAGGAAAGGTGGTAGCAGTATGCCATGTACTTCGCTATGCGCCTTATTTTATAAAACTGCGGGAACTTATGCAAAGCGGCGCGATCGGTGAGATCATCAGCCTGCAACATATGGAACCTATTGAGCATACTCACATGGCACATTCCTATGTAAGAGGCAACTGGCATAACAGCGCCGCTACTACACCGATATTGCTGGCCAAATCATGTCACGACCTCGACATTATTAAATGGATGCTGGGTAAAGAATCCCAAAGCATACAGGCTTTTGGCGATCTGAAATGGTTCCGTAAAGAAAATGCACCGGCAGGCAGTACAGCCCGGTGCACAGATGGTTGCGCTATTGAAAGCACCTGCCCTTATTCGGCATTAAAGATCTATTATCGCAAACGTCAAAGGACTTATGTGTTTGATCTTCCTGAAGACAAGGATAAACAGGGCGATGCCATTCTTGATTTTTTGAAAACCACTGATTACGGGCGTTGTGTGTACAGAATGGATAATGATCAATGCGACCACTACACTACCAACATTCTTTTCAAAGACAATATTACTGCCAGCTTCAACATGGAAGCCTTCACTCCCTGGGGTGGCAGAAGAACACGCGTAATGGGCAGCATGGGTTTTATTGAAGGAGATATGAGTAAGTTCACCATCTATGATTTCCGTACCGATCAATCCAAAACTTATGAAAGTAAAGTGCTGGATGTGGCCAATTACAAAAATGAAGGCCATGGTGGAGGTGATTGGAGACTGGTGGCCGATTGGATACAGGCTGTAGCACAGCAGAATCCTAACCTCCTTACATCAACGATCGATGCTTCTATTGAAAGTCATATTATGTGCTTTATGGCGGAAGAAAGCAGGGCGAACAAAAAAGTGATGGATATCAGGATGTAGATAATATTTTTAGAACGGATATCCTATCCCCAGGTTAAATATCAGGTTGTCCTTCCTCCATCTCGAACTTCCAAAATCAATCTGATCGATCACCCAGCGTTCTCCCGGAGGCAGATACGGTTTGCGCAAAGGAAAAGCGAGGTCTAACCGCAACACAAGAAACGATACATCAAAGCGAAGCCCAACTCCCGCATCCACGGCCAGCTCCTTCAGGAAACTGCTGCTGAACTGTGCTCCCTGCAAAGTATCACCATGATACAGCCACACATTACCCGCATCAATAAAAACAGCGCCATGCACAACGCTGAATAATTTGGCTCTTAATTCAGTATTCAACTCCAGCTTGATATCACCCGACTGATCAGGAAGAAAGCTGCCGCTTGGATTGAACCGGTAAGTTCCGGGGCCAACAGACCGGCTCCTGAATCCACGCAAACTATTATTACCACCAGAGAAGAATTGTTTTACAAAAGGCAGGGAGCGGGAATTGCCATAAGGAACAGAACCGCCCAAAAGGATCCGGTTGGCCAGCACTTTCCATTTACCAAGCTTTATATAATACCTGAAATCC
>DATAJQ010000259.1:0-9720 GCA_036262095.1 Chitinophagaceae bacterium
TTTCCGTCGTCAGGCAAAATTGCCTTTCCTCTATGATGGTATATCGTTTGATGAGGGTATGCAAGTCGATATTATAGTGGAAGATCTTATAATAGTTGAACTAAAGGCTGTAACAACTGTTAACCCCATCTGGGAAGCTCAGGTGATCAGTCATTTAAAATTATCCGGTCTGCATGTAGGATTCCTGGTTAATTTCAATGTTGTCCTGATAAAGGACGGTATTCGAAGGTTCTCAAGTGCATAATAGTTTAATAATCTTTCTTTTTAAATATGAGTACAATTAAAACGCTGGGTGAGCTAAAGAAAAGTGGTTATCAACCTAAATCGATCAAAGAAGAGATCCGTCAAAACCTTATTACCAAACTGCAAAAGAATGAAAATTCTTTTCCCGGTATTGTAGGTTATGAAGACACGGTGATCCCCGATGTGGAGAGAGCCTTACTGAGTAAACACAATATCCTGTTCCTCGGTTTGCGTGGGCAGGCTAAAACAAGGATGGCCCGGCAGATGGTCAATCTCCTGGATGAATATATTCCTGTGATCCCCGGCAGCGATATCAATGATGATCCGCTTCTTCCCATTTCGCAATACGCGCGTGACCTGATCGCAGAAAAAGGCGATGCCACTCCTATTGAATGGCTTCACAGAAGCCAACGGTATGGAGAGAAACTTGCAACCCCTGATGTTAGTGTAGCCGACCTTATCGGCGATGTCGATCCCATTAAAGCGGCCAACCTGAAACTGAGCTTTGCAGATGACCGGGTGATACACTATGGCATTATTCCCCGGAGCAACCGTGGCATTTTTGTGATCAATGAATTGCCCGACCTGCAGGCAAGGATACAGGTGGCCCTGTTCAATATCCTGGAAGAAGGTGACGTGCAGATCCGTGGTTTCAAACTCCGGCTGCCACTCGATATATTATTTGTATTCACAGCCAACCCTGAAGATTATACCAACCGCGGTTCTATTGTTACCCCATTAAAAGACAGGATCCAAAGCCAGATACTGACACACTATCCCAAATCGCTGGAAAATGCGCTGGAGATCACTGAGCAGGAAGCAGACATTGCAGAAGAGCAAAAAGGACGTGTAAGGGTAAGTGATCTGATCAAGCGGCTGATCGAACAGATCGCTTTTGAAGCGAGGGCCAGTGAATTTGTAGACAAGAAAAGCGGTGTGAGCGCACGCCTTACTATCTCGGCCTTTGAAAATGCGATCAGTTCCGCAGAAAGAAGGGCATTGATCAACCAGGAACAACAAACCCAGGTATGGCTCGCCGATCTTGCAGGGATCATACCATCTATCACCGGCAAGGTGGAACTGGTATATGAAGGTGAACAGGAAGGTCCTTACCAGGTGGCCACTAACCTGGTGGATAAAGCTATCCGCACACAGTTCACACAGTATTTTCCCAATCCTGATTCACTCAAAAAAAGAAGATCAACCGGCAAACCATCCCAGCAGGAAAAAGAAAATGACAACCCTTACCGCGCCATCACCAGTTGGTTCGACAAGGGCAATCACCTGAACCTTTCTTTCAATACCAGTGATAAAGACAAAATCCTGGCTTTATATAAAGTAGATGGCCTGCATGCATTGGTGAAAAAATATTTCGCGCAAGCCAATGAAGCCCAGGCAGCTCTTCTGATGGAATTCGTATTGCACGGCCTCGCATCCTATTCGCTTATCAGTAAAAAGATCTTTGAAAGTAAGATCGAGTTCAAAGACCTCATTGGCAGTATGATGAATTTGGGTGGAAAGGAGTATGATGAAGAGTTTGATGAAGAAGGTTAGTTTGGGTCGGAAGTCGTTCCTGAGTCGGAGGTCGTTCCCGAGTCAGGAACGACTCCCCACTATATTAACTTCCCTCTCCAGTTCAACTCCAAATTTTTCTTTCACGCTTATTACTATTCTTTCACTTAGATTATATATCTCTTCTCCCCTGGCATTTCCATAATTGACCAATACAAGCGCCTGTTTTGCGTGCACGCCTGCATCACCTTCCCGGAAGCCTTTCCATCCGCATTGCTCAATCAGCCAGCCTGCGGCCAGTTTCATTGAGCCATCACTGTTCTTGTAGCCAACAATAGCAGGGAATTGCTGTTGCAATTCAGTAAACTTTGTTGCCTGAATGGATGGGTTCTTAAAGAAGCTGCCGGCATTACCGATCTGTGCAGGATCAGGCAGTTTGGAAGAGCGGATACGGATCACTGCATCGGAAATAGCACGGATGCTTAATTCCTTTATATCCATTTTTGTCAGCTCTTCTTCGATGGCGCCATAGCTGGTATTGAATACAGGGTGTTTACGCAAACGATAGGTAACATCCGTGATCACAAACTGTCCCTTATATTTCCGTTTGAATACGCTTTCACGATAGCCAAATTCGCAGTCAGCCAGGTTGAAATTGTATGGACGGTGTTCACTAATATGATATGCAGTGAGGCTATGGAATACGTCTTTTATTTCCACTCCATAAGCTCCAATATTCTGCATGGGCGATGCACCGACGCAACCGGGGATCAGTGAAAGGTTTTCTATCCCAGCCCAATTGTTGGCTATGCTATGCAATACAAATGCATGCCAGTTCTCCCCTGCCCCGGCTTTGATGTAAACATATTCCTCATCCTCACTTATCTTTTCTATTCCCTTTAATTCGTTCTTCATCACCAGCCCTGTCACATCTTGTGTAAGCAGCATATTACTGCCACCGCCTAATATCAAAAAGGGTATCTTGGTTGACAGGTTGATGAGTTCCGCCAGTTCATCCATATTATGGAAAGCCGCGAACTGTGCTGCTTTGGCATCTATGCCAAATGTGTTATACTTCTTTAAGGAAAAGTTTCGCTGTATTTGCATATATCCGGCAATATACTTTAATTGTCTACATCCGGTACTACGATCACGCTCTTAAACCGCTTGTCCTGGTGCATCAAAGCCACCTGTTCCTGTACGTCACGCTTGCAATTCAGGATCGTTTGATTATCCTTGGGCAGTTTGATCAATAACTCCATCAGGTACTGATTGCGTACCCGGGCCACAACAGGTTCTGCAGGTCCAACCAGGTAATCGCCATACCGGTTCTTTAATGAATTGGCAAATTGATGCGCGGCCGCTTCCAACACACCTTTCATCTTATGCCGGAAGGTTAATTGAATGATGCGGGAGAATGGAGGATAAAAAAAATGTTTGCGCTTGGCCAGTTCATCAGCAAACATCTTTTTATAATCATGCTGCTTCACATATAACAAAACAGGATGTTGGGGTTGTGATGTTTGTATCAGCACGCTGCTGGTAGATTGCTTTCTTCCAGCCCGGCCACTCACCTGTTCCATTAATTGAAAAGCCCGCTCGTTCACTCTGAAATCTGCAAAATGTAATAAGCCGTCTGCATCCAGTATACCTACTAGGTCCACGTTTTCAAAGTCAAGCCCTTTCACGACCATTTGTGTGCCTACCAGTATATCGATACGGCGTTGTTCAAACTGTTGTATCAGCACGTCATGAGCATTCTTGCCCCGCACTGTGTCAATATCCATGCGCGCGATCTTGTATTGGGGAAATGTTTCCTGCAACATCTCTTCAATCCTTTCTGTTCCGAAATTCCGTTGCACAAACTGATGATTGCCGCAGGCGGCACAGGTATGTAAAGGCGGATAATTCGTACCACAATAATGGCAAACTAATTTATTGGAAAGCTTGTGGAAGGTAAGTGAAACATCACAGTATTTGCACTGTGGTATCCATCCGCAAACCTGGCAAACCTGGTAGGGCGTATAGCCGCGGCGGTTCTGAAAAAGGATCACCTGCTGTCGCCGGTCGAGCACCTGCTGTATGGCTGCAACAAGTTGGGGCGACAACATGATCTTGGAATTATCTTTTTGGCGGATGGTCTTGGTGTCGATGATCTGGATCGGCGGCAATTCCACTTCACCAAAACGCTGCATTAGTTCGGCCAGGCCATATTTACCCCTGATGGCGTTATGATATGTTTCCAAAGAGGGAGTAGCGCTCCCTAATAATACTTTTGCGCCGGTTTTATCCGGTCCCTGGTGAAATAAGGAAGCGAGATAAACGGCAGAGTCACGGCCATTATATCGCGGTGCAGGATCCTGCTGCTTATAGGATGTATCATGCTCTTCATCACAGATCACCAATCCCAGTTCAGCATAAGGAAGGAAGATGGCAGAGCGGGCGCCAAGCACCACTTTCATTTCCCCGCTTTTTATTTTATTCCAGATCTCCACTCTTTCATTCTGGGAAAATTTGGAATGGTAAATGCCGATATAACCACCAAAATGTTTTTGTAAACGCCGGATGATCTGCGAGGTAAGGGCTATTTCCGGCAGCATGTACAATACCTGTTTTCCTTTGCGGATATATTCTTCGATCAGTTTGATATAGATCTGTGTTTTGCCGCTGGAAGTGACCCCGTGCAAAAGACAAACGGGTTTGTTGTTGAAAGATTCTTTGATAACCGACAAAGCGGTTTCCTGTGCAGGGGTCAATTCAAAATCTATCCGGATATCTTTGGCAAGCAAGGGGAGCCGGTCCACCACCCTTTTTTCCAGCCATAATATTTTTTTATCTACCAGCCCTTTCAGTTGTGCATCGGAAGCACCGGATTTTTTCAGCAGTTCGGCTTTGGTCACTTCGCCGCTGGTTTTCATCAGGTGCAGGTAACCGAGCAGCAGTTCCATTTGTTTTTCGGCTCTTTGAAGGCGCCTGTCTTCATTCAGCAGTGTTGCCAGCTCATCTTCATTATCATATTGCGGGTTGAGCACCACATAGGTTTCCTTCCTGGCAGTGTAAGCCTGCTTCAATGCCTCCCAAACAAAGCAGACTTTTTTCTGGATCAGCCGGTTGATCACGGGGTATACATGTGATGATTCCAGTAGCTGCTGTACTTCCGGCAGCTTTAATTCTTTTTTTAGCAGCAGTGCTTCACCAACCATGAACTCGTCGGAGTCCAATGCAGAAAAATCGTCGCCGTATTCTTCATTGTATACCAAAATGGTTTCACTGGAAAGTTTGAAATGGGCCGGTAAAGCTGCAGCCATCACTTCGCCTTCACTGCACATATAGTAGGAAGCGATCCATTCCCATAGTTGCAATTGCTGTTCATACACGACCGGTTCGGCGTCCAGCACGTTCAATATTTCTTTGGGATCGCCCCAGTCAGGTTTTTCCTGGTGGAGGCGTTTTACTACACCGGCATATTTTTTATTCTTGCCCAGGTTCACTTCCACCCTGGAGCCGGGTTTCACTTTATCTTCCAGATGCGGGGGCACTGACCACGTAAAAGTCCGTGGCAGAGCTAGAGGAACGATGATATCTGCGTAAAAGGATATCGTTTCCGGTTTAATATGTCCCAGGCTGAGTTGTTCTTCCATTAGGCTTGCTGAAGCAAACAGCAAATTTAGTTATTCTTTGGGGTTATCCAGGCTGCTTTATATTCGATAAGTTTCTGTTCCATCAACGCATAAACCCGTTTTTTTAACGAGGGCAGATCGGCCATTACCAATCCTTTTACCGGCACTTCCTCCATATAAACGATCCGGCATTGCCCAGGTGCCATAGTCAGCAATCCTGTATAGGGCATCCTGCTATAGGTATCCAGGAAAAGAACCGGTTTGAGCGGTGTTTGCGTCTCAATTGCCAGGCGGAAAGCACCATCATAAAAATCTTTTAACGGCTGATGAGTAGTGTTGAATGTCCCTTCCGGGAATACCAGTACGGATATTCCTTTGGAAAGAATGGAGCGCAATACGCGGATACTGGAAGCACGGTCGATGATATTGTTCCGGTCGACCGTTACGATCGCATTCTTATAAATAAAACCAAAAACCGGTATTCTGGCCATTTCCACTTTTCCCAATGGCCGCAGGGGCTGGCGGTAAGCTTTTACCAGCACGGCAGAGTCAAGATAAGAGATATGATTAGTGACGAAAATATAAGGCCTGGTTCTATCGTGTGGTGTTTCATAAATGCGTTTATGGTAAATACCGATCAATGGAAACCATATATCAGCCCATAAACGGCAAAGCCGGAGGATCATATTTCCTCCTTTTATCCGGCCAAAAAAACTTGCGATCACTACAAACGGGAAAATCAACAGCATGATCACCAGAAAAACCACGATCGCATACAGGGAATAAACCCAAGCCAGTGGTTTCATCAACGTTTGTTTTTGTATTTGTCATCATCACCCGGACAGTGGCACTCCCAGTCTGTATCCAGGTCAATACAGGTGACCACTTTGGTTTTCAGATCGCATTGTGCAAATACGATCCTTACCCGCTGATTGTCCCTGGTAACTCCTTCCAGTGCATAAGTGGGACATGGCCTGTCCTGCATATCCGATTTTTTGTAGTTGATCTTCCCTTCCTTCATGATCTGTTCCACTTCAGCCTGCGAGATCTTCCGGCATTCCATCCGGCACTTTGCATGCTGCGTGTATTCGATATAGGAAATACGCCGGTCAAAACCGCGGTTACGGTCGGGCGAAGAAGCGGGATCGGTGGTTGTTTGCCGATCTTTTTTCCGTTCCGGCTCAGGCACATCTTTGTTTTGCGCTCTCCTCACAAAGAATAATATCACTGCTAAGACAATAACCAATACAAATGGCAGCCATTTCTTATTCACGTTCAAACATTTGGCTAAAAATAGGGATTTTGTTGTAAGAGCAGGCTTCTTAATCATTTGCAGAAGGGATCGCCAAGAGCGCAAAGGGTACGCAAAGGACGCTAAGTATATTATCCAGGCCCACGTTGCTATCTTTGCGCATCCTTTGCGCTCTTGGCGATCCCAGTTACGCCTAACAGACTTAGGCTGTGTCGCTAGTCCCAAATCTCTATCCTGTGGTGCAGACCTGGCTTTAAACCACAGGCCCGGCTAGTTACCCCGTATAAAAACTCCAACTGAGTCACCCTGGACTCCCGGCCCAATTACTTACCTTTGCCCCCTTATGACCGTCGCCAAATCAGTAGCATTTCATACCCTTGGGTGCAAACTCAATTTCTCGGAAACCTCTTCCCTCTCACGACTACTTGAGCAGGAAGGGTTTGAGAAACGGGAATTTGAGGAACAGGCCGACGTGTACGTGATCAATACCTGCTCGGTAACCGAAAATGCTGATAAAGAATGCCGCCAGTTGGTCCGCCGTATCCAAAGGAAAGCTCCTGAAAGCCTGGTAGTGATCACCGGCTGTTATGCTCAACTGAAGCCCAAAGAAATTGCTGAGATTCCGGGTGTAGACCTGGTACTCGGTGCTGCTGAAAAATTTAATATAGCAGAACATATCCGTGAACTGGCCAAGGGCGATTCTGCAAAAATCTGTTCCTGTGATATTGAAGATGTGACGGGTTTTCACTCCTCTTATTCCCTGAACGACCGCACCCGCACTTTTCTCAAGGTGCAGGACGGCTGTGATTATAATTGTTCTTTTTGCACTATTCCCATGGCCCGGGGTAAAAGTCGCAGTGATACCATTGCCAATGTGATCAAGAGTGCTGAAGAACTGGCCGCCAACGGGGCCAGGGAGATCGTACTTACCGGCATCAATCTGGGCGATTTTGGAAAAGGCCCGGACGGAGCCGGCTCGGTGATCGGTATTAACCAACGGGAAGAGAATTTTTTCGAACTGATAAAGGAACTGGATAAAGTCGAAGGTATCAGCCGTTACCGCATTTCTTCCATCGAGCCCAACCTGCTGACCAATGAGATCATTGATTTTGTGGCCAATAGTGATAAGTTCATGCCGCATTTTCATATTCCGCTGCAAAGCGGCAGTAATAAAGTGCTGGGAATGATGCGCCGCCGGTATAAGAGGGAATTATATGCCGAGAGGGTAAAACTGATCAAGACCCTGATGCCCCACTGCGCTATCGGAGTGGATGTGATCGTTGGTTTTCCTGGCGAAACCGATGAGGCTTTTAAAGAAACATTCGACTTTTTACATTCTCTTGATATTTCTTATCTCCACGTATTCACTTATTCCGAAAGGGATAACACCCATGCGCTTACGCTTGGTCCGGTGGTGCCGATGCATACACGCCACGAACGCAACAAGGCTTTGCGCAATCTCTCCTACATGAAAATGCAGTATTTTACCGGGCTACATTCGGGCCAGACACGCAAAGTGTTGTTTGAAAAACATGATAAAGCCGGGATGATCGAAGGTTACACAGATAATTATATTCGCGTGACAACGCCTTACAGGGAAGAATGGGTAAACCAGGTGGTGGATTGGACACTTTAATCAGTATTCCCATCAAACCCGGGAACACAAAGAAGAGCAGGCGTGATGGATTGGATGCTTTATCAGGCTCCCGCCAAAATCGAAGGGTACGAAGAAAAGCCGGCATGGCAGATTGAACATTCTAATCAGGTACTCCCATTAAAGCAATGAAGTAAATAAGGAAGATCAGATATGGCAGACCGGGCTTTTTACCCAAGACAGGACCAGCTTAGGATGTTTATCTCAGCATCAGTGCCTGTTCATGAAGAGGGGTTCATATAAAAGTGGTGGGACGTACTGGACTCGAACCAGTGACCCCTACTCTGTCAAAGTAGTGCTCTAAACCAACTGAGCTAACGTCCCGTTAATTTTTTAAAGAAAAACCACCGGAGCAGAGCGGTAAAATTAAGGGCTTTTTATCTTTATAGTACGGTAGTATTTTATTTTTTTGCCGTGCAACTTTCAGGCCCGCTGTTTGTCTTTGTAATAGAGTAAATGATATGAAGAAGTACCAGGTAACGATACAATTTGAAATGAAGGACGATTTCACCGACCTGATCCCGCCTCACCGTACCTATATTAATTTCCTGATCAACAAGGATATTATTGATCAGTACATCGTGAGCATGGAAACCCAGCGCGTGTGGATCACATTGAATGCCGCTAACCGCGAAGAAGTTGAAAAATTGCTGAAGAAATCTCCCATCTATAAATTCTGGCAGTACGAGATCGACGAATTGTTTGTGTGGGATGGTCAGCATTACAGATTGCCGGCAGTTCAGCCCAACTGACCTTTCTTTTTTATCAGATAATTACTCACTCCACCAATATTGGGTTATATTTTCCCTTATCTTTTTGTTTTTTCACGCCTAATTGTTGTTTTTTTCGCCTACTCTCATCTTTACCTTCCGATAGATTTGCCGGAAATATATTAAGATGCCAAGTGAAGAAAAGATACAAGAAAGATACACGAAATAAGAGGTGAAAGGGTAATGCTTGACTTTGATTTGGCAGTGCTGTATGATACCACTACCAAAGCGTTCAACCAGGCAGTAAGAAGAAATAAAGACCGGTTTCCGGAAGACTTTCTTTTTCAGCTTTCAGAACAGGAATGGCAGATTGCACAAAACGGTCTTGCAGAACCTTCCCGTCAACCTTCCCCGAACTGGTCACAAATTGTGACCAGTTCTCAAAAGCATCGTAAAAAAGCCTTATTACCTTATGCTTTTACCGAACAGGGTGTAGCCATGCTAAGCGGCGTCCTTCATTCTCCCAAGGCCATTAAAATGAACATTTCTATTATGAGGGCATTCGTTGAGATCAGGCGATTTGTAGCACAAAATCTCTCTCTGAAAGAACAGCTTAAAGAAATACGGGAACGGCTTGGCGAACATGATGTTCAACTCAAGCAGATATATGATACCTTAGAAAATATGCTAAACAAAACAATTAGCCAACAGGAATGGGAAAGCCGGGAA
>DATAJQ010000260.1:0-15127 GCA_036262095.1 Chitinophagaceae bacterium
CCTGCTGAAAGCCGGTGTGATCGATCCTACTAAAGTGACTCGTATCGCTCTTGAAAATGCAGCTTCTATCGCCGGTATGTTACTGACTACCGAATGCGTGATCGCTGACAAACCCAAAAAAGAAGAAGCTCCTCATTCTCATGGAGCTCCTGATATGGGTGGAATGGGTTATTAATCCCACCCGATCAAGGGTAATAAATACACTGGTTTTAAATCCCGCTTCTCACAAGGAAGCGGGATTTTCTTTTTTGTGCAAGCAGCGAATTATCAATACTTTTAGTTTACCTAAACCTTAAATAATTGCTGAGTTTTATGAGGAAAATCAACCTGACTGCATGGCTGCTTGTGGGAATTCTGTGTTTTTCATTAACGGGTTTGGCGCAAAGTGGTTGGAAAGAAATGAATGAAGGCGCTATTCAAAAAAATCTTTTTGCCGGAGGTCGCTATAAGCCGGAATCATACCGGATCTTTCAATTAGACGAAACTTCCCTGGGTACCAGCTTGAAACAGGTGCCGGCCCGCAGCATGGTCTCCGCATCTCTATCTTCCTTTATTCTTACCATCCCCAATTCAGACGGCAGGCCGGAGCGGTTCAGGGCCGTGGAATCGCCTGTAATGGAACCTGCCCTGGCTGCTAAATATCCCGGCATTAAAACTTATGTAGGACAGGGGATCGATGATCCTTCTGCAACCATTCATTTTGATTTTTCTCCCCGTGGCTTTCATGCCATGGTATTGGGAGCAGACAGGAAAACGATGTATATCGACCCTGTAGACCAGGAAGGAAAATACTACATGGTCTTTTCCCGTAAGGACGTGATGAATTATAAAAAGGAATTCCGCTGCCTTACAAAAGAATCGGCAGATAACACTTCACTTGATGTGCCCGCACCACCTTCAGGAGAAACCGGGCGCGGAGCTGATGATGGAAAACTCCGCACTTACCGGCTGGCCCTGGCCTGCACAGGCGAATATGCGCGGTATTTCCTCGATGGGACTGAACCGGATGATGCGGCAAGAAAAGCAAAAGTGCTGGCCGCCATGGCCACTTTGCTGGTAAGGACCAACGGGATCTATGAACGCGATTTTGGGATTCATATGAACCTGATCGCGAATAACGATCTGCTCATTTACCTGAACCCTTTTGCAGATCCCTGGACAAACGAATGGAATAGCAAGACACAGGCAACGATCGATAATGTGATCGGTAATGCCAATTATGATATCGGGCATCTTGTTCATAAAGAAGCCAGCGCGCTCAACAATAATGGTAATGCAGGATGTATTGCCTGCGTTTGCATGCCTGGAATGAAAGGCAGTGCCTATACTTCACATGTTCAACCGGAAGGAGATCCCTTTGTAGTGGATTTTACCACGCATGAGATGGGGCATCAGTTTGGGGCCAATCATACTTACACCTTCAGAAATGAAAATAATACCGGGGCACAAATGGAACCTGGCAGCGGCTCTACCATTATGGGATATGCAGGCATTACCGGAAATACGGATGTGCAGGAACATTCAGACGATTATTTCCATGCATACAGTATTCAACAGATAACAGATTATGTAAAAGGCACCACAGGTGGCGGTTGTGCTGTAGTAACCTCTACAGGCAATACTGCGCCAACAGCCGAGGCAGGAAATAATTATACAATTCCCAGATCCACTCCTTTTGCTTTAACAGGAGCCGGCACAGATGCTGATGCCGTAGATGTATTAAGCTATACATGGGAGCAATTCAATACAGGTACTTCGCTTACAACTTTTCCTCATACAGATTATAATACTGGCCCGGTTTTCCGTTCAAGGCCATACAGCACTTCACCGACAAGAACTTTTCCTGTTCTTTCTTCAATATTGAATGGCACAAATGGTAATACCTGGGAACAGCTTCCTGCAGTACCAAGAACAATGACATTCAGGCTTACCGTAAGAGATAATCACGCGGGTGGTGGCAATACGAAAGATGATGATATGACTGTAACAGTAGCATCTTCCGGCCCTTTTGCTGTTACATCTCCCAATTCCAATGTTTCCTGGTCCTCCAATCTTGAGCAGATCATCACCTGGTCGGTGAACGGATCAGATCTCGCGCCGGTGAATTGTGCCAATGTGAAGATCTCCTTATCAACAGATGGAGGCATCACTTTCCCGGTAGTACTTGCGGCAAGCACTCCCAACGATGGTACGGAAGAAGTGTATATACCTTCTCTTACTACCAATACAGCACGTATTAAAATAGAAGCAGCAGGCAATATATTCTTCGATATATCTGATGCCAACTTTAAACTTACTCCTGCAACGCCAGGTTTTTCCTTTGGGAATCCCGCAGCAGCCTCCATTACCTGTGCAACACAGAATTCAGCCAATATCACACTGCCTGTAAAGTCCATACTGGGGTATTCAACACCGGTTAATTTATCAGCAAGCGGCCTGCCTGCAGGCACCAGTGTTGTATTCAGTACCAATCCTGTAACACCCGGCAATTCTGCCATTGTTACTTTGAATAATGCCAATACCCTGGCTGCCGGCTCATATAATATTACTATTACCGGTGTATCGGGTTCTATTACCAACACAAGAATTCTTACTTATACTGTGCAACAGGGAACAGGCCCTGCTATCACAGCACAGCCTCAATCCACTACTGCCTGTGCTGCATCTGCAGCTGCATTCTCTGTTGTTGCTACAAATGCACTGGCTTATCAATGGCAGGTCAGCTCTAATGGTGGAGTCAGCTTTACCAATGTTGCTACTGGCGGAACAGGTGCAAACTATTCGATTGCCGGGGTGACCACTTCGCTTAATAATTATCAATACCGTGTATTGGTAACAGGTCAGTGCGGTGTTACTATTTCCAATGCAGCAACCCTTACTGTTCAAACTGCTCCATCCATCACTGCTGCTCCTCAGAGCGCAACCCTGTGCGTGGGCAGCCCTGTCACTTTAACTGTAGGAGCTACAGGTACTTCGCTCGGTTATCAATGGCAGTTAAGTACCGACGGAGGTGTCAATTATAATGCTGCTCCTGGTGCGAACAATGCAGCCAGCTACACTATAGGAGCCATTACAACAGCTATGAACAATAACAGGTACCGTGTTGTGATCAATGGCACCTGCGCCCCTGCGGTTACTTCAACTGGTGTTGTTCTCACTGTTATCAGCCCTGTTGTTGTTACAGGTAATGCAAATGATGTCATTATTTGCGAAACAGGTAATGCCAGCTTCACTGTTGCCGGCACCAGTTCAGTACCGGTCATTTATCAATGGCAGGTAAGTACGAATGGCGGCATTTCCTATACATCAATTGCCAATGGCGGACGATACAGCGGAGCTACTACAGCAACGCTTTCCATCAGCGATGTTAATTCAGGAATGAACAACAACGTTTACAGGGCGCAATTGTCCAATGCAACCTGCACCACTCCAGTGCCAACCAATACCATTGATCCGGCCACACTGACAGTGAATGCAAGACCTACAGTTAATCTGACTGCTTCGCCCTTTCTCGACATACTGCCCGGGCAAAGCACAACAATATCGGCAACGATAAATCCTGCGCCAGCCGGCTTTAATGTCAGTTGGAAGAAAAATGATCAGTTGCTGCCTGGTATCACCGGTACCAGTTACGTGGTGGACTCTGTAGAAGTAGGCAACTATAAAGTGCAGATCGTTAACCCGATCACCGGGTGCAATAATGAATCGAATGTACTGACCATTGGCACCACAGCCAGCACCAACCTGTTCATTTTCCCGACACCGAATGATGGCCGGTTTACCGTATCTTATTACAATGCCAGCGGAACTGCCGGCAAGCAAACCCTGGCCATTTACGACACCAGGGGCCAGCGTGTATACAATGCCCAGTTGAATGTGAACGGCCCATACACGCTTCATGATATCAACCTGAGAGGTAGTGCAAAAGGGATTTATTATGTGGTGATAGGAGATGGCTCGGGTAAGAAGATCACAGAAGGTAAAGTAATGATATACTAAGGCTTAACCAACCTGCTATACACATCCCGTCCGGCTTGTCCGGGCGGGATTTTTAATATCTGTTGCCCATTTTCCCTGGCCGGTATAAAATCGGAAAATCCCTGCCGCTAATTGGCGATCGAACAACCTGCAACAGGCAACGTACAACGATATTTTGCCGTACCTTTGCGGCTCCAAAATCAGAAACGATAATGATCAGCGTAAAAGACCTTAAACTGGCCTATGGCAAACGGGTATTGTTTGAAGAAGTGAACCTCAATTTCACCAAAGGGAATTGCTATGGTGTGATCGGAGCGAACGGAGCCGGAAAAAGTACTTTCCTGAAAATACTGAGCGGCGAGATCGAGCCCAACAAAGGAACAGTGGACATAACTCCCGGTGAGCGGATGGCCATCCTGAAACAGAACCAGTTCGAGTTTGACGAAGAAACTGTATTGAACACCGTAATGATGGGGCACAGCAAGCTGTGGAAAGTGGCGAAAGAACGGGAAGCCATCTATGCCCTGGCCGATTTTACGGAAGAAGATGGTATACGCGCCGGAGAGCTGGAAGGCGAATTCGGGGAAATGGGCGGTTACACAGCTGAAAGCGATGCAGCCATGCTGCTGAGCGAGCTGGGAGTAAAGGAAGAATTCCACCAGGTATTAATGAAAGATATCCCTGCCACATTTAAGGTCCGCGTGCTGCTGGCACAGGCTTTATTCGGCAATCCTGATATTCTTTTACTGGATGAGCCTACCAACGGTCTGGATATAGAAACGATCAGTTGGCTGGAAAACTTTCTGGCAGAGTATGAAAATATCGTATTGGTAGTAAGCCACGACCGTCACTTCCTGGATGCTGTTTGTACCCACGTAGCGGATGTGGACCGCCAGAAAGTGAAGATATTTACCGGTAACTACAGCTTCTGGTATCAATCATCGCAATTGATGGCTCGCCAGGTTAATGATAAGAATAAGAAAGTGGAAGAGAAGCGCCAGGCTTTGATCGACTTCATCGCGCGCTTTAGTGCCAACGCATCAAAAAGCAAACAGGCCACATCCCGTAAAAAAGCATTGGAGAAACTGACGATCGAAGAGATCGAGCCCAGTTACCGCAAATACCCGGGCATTATCTTCCAGCAACTGAGAGAAGTTGGTAACCAAATACTGAATGTAGAGAAACTCAGCAAATCAGTAGATGGCCGTACGCTTTTCAAAGATGTAACATTCACTGTCAACAAAGGAGATAAGATCGCTTTATTGAGCCGTGACCCACTGGCTATAACCAATTTCTTCAATATAATCACTGCAGAAGCCATTGCCGACAGTGGTTCTTATGAATGGGGAAGTACAGTTACCCATGCATATCTTCCACAAGAGAACAGTGAGTATTTTAAAGGCGATATGAACCTGATGGATTGGCTGCGTCAATACGTTCCCCCACATGTTACTGATGTGGATGAACCATTCCTGCGCGGCTTCCTTGGAAAAATGTTGTTCAGCGGAGATGATGTATTGAAGAAAACAAATGTATTAAGCGGTGGTGAAAAAGTGCGCTGTATGATCAGCCGCATGATGCTCCAAAGTCCTAATGTGATATTGTTGGACCAGCCAACCAATCACCTTGACCTGGAAAGCATTCAAAGCTTCAACGAACAATGTACCGATTACAAAGGTATCGTTTTGCTGACCAGCCATGACCATACGTTTATGCAAACCGTGGCAAACCGTGTTATCGAGCTTACACCCCGTGGTATTATCGACAGGTTAATGACGTTTGATGAATACCTGGCAGATGAACGTGTGAAGGCGTTGAAAGAAGACATGTATAAATAGAAACGTTGGCTGTTGTTCGTTGGCCGATGGCCGGTATTAACTGCCTCATAAATGAAAATCCCTGTTATGTTTGATTATTTCAAACGCAACAGGGATTTCTCTATACTAGATGTCTCTTTATTTCGCCTTCACATTCACCGACACTCTTCTGTTCATCGCTCTTCCTTCAGGTGTGCTGTTATCTCCTACAGGATACTGATCACCATAGCCCTCTGCTTTTGTAAGTTGTGAAGAATTGGCGCCAAGCTTCACGATCTCTGCGGATACAGCTTCAGCTCGTTTTTGAGACAGTTCACGGTTTTTGGCCGGATCGCCTGTATTGTCTGTATAGCCGCCGATCTTGAACCTTGCGTTTGGAAATGCTTTAACGATCTTTACAAGGTTTTTCAACTGTGTGGATGATTCCGGTGTAAGGGTAGTGCCACCGGTTTTGAAACGCACATCCGTGAAATCAAACCAGTTTCCTTTTACTGTATCAATAGTGGCTGAAGCATTGGTCAGGAAATCAACCAGGCGGGCTTCCGTGCTCCATTTTCCTACTTTCAGTTCGCCGCCATTATTGGGAAGATTGATGGTGATCATTTCGCCGGGATCATAAATGAAATTGCCGCTGGTTGTATCCAGTTTTCCTTTTACCTCAGGCACAGGTGTGACGGCAGTAGCTGGTGGCGGTGCAGCCGCTGCAGTATCCGTAGTAGTTGCCGGCGCAGTAGCTTCCTTATTGCATCCTTTGCTGGTAAGCAACCATATCAATAATGCAGCCACCAGCAGAATGATCAGCCAGAGCCAGCCTTTGCTGCTTCTTCTGACGTTTTCATTAGCAGTTGAGAGAACGCCTGATATTTTCCCGCCGATATCCCCCAGGCTGGAGAGGCCCAGGGCTCCTGCAAGGTTAAAACCCGAAGGTATGGCGTCGAGTATGGAAGATTTCTGGCTTTGGAGAAAAGAGCTAAGCCCTGAAGCACTCAGGTTATTCTCTTTGGCATGTTGCCCTACCGAGCCCAGCACGGCCGGCGCTGCCATGCTTAATACATTGCTGGCAGAAGACGTTTTAATACCGGCAAAACCGGCAATAGCATTAATGATGCTGTTAAGTTTGTCGCCAAACAGCGACCGCAGCCATCCCATCACCGTAGCTCCAATACCTCCGGAAGACGCTCCGCCACCACCGATAAGGCCGCCGATATTATTCAGTATACCGCTGCCGGCAGCATTTTTTACCATATCAAGGATACCTCCGGCGCCTGAGCCAGAACTTTGCCCAAGAAGACCCGCCAACACTGACGGGATGGCACCGCTCAATGCTTTTTGAATACCGCTTTCGCTTTCACCGAGTGAACCGGCAGCTTTAGACAACAGATCGTTTGGAAGCAGGCCCTTGGCCGCATCAATCAGATTAAATGGCATAGAGGTGTAGGTTTAATCATTAAAAAATAAGGGGAATGTCTGCCTTCGATCAGGTGGTATCAAAGACGGGAGACTTTAAGGTAGACCATTTGCAGATGGAAGAAAAATATTATAGTACTGCTATGCGGTCAGCAGATCCCTTTAAAAAAAACTAGGTGAAAACCCTTGCCTAGAACAAATCTTCTTTCTATCTTGGTGCCCGCAACCATAGCTCTTATCATCTCTTCTGGCTGATCCATATTCCTTCCTTTTACCTGTTAATCCTTCGGGAAAGATCTTGTATCCGGGCCGGGGGTATGTCCAATGTTGGATATTCGGGTTGAAACCAGAAAACAAATGAGTTTAAGCTCCACCAGAACCGGGTGGAGCTTTTTGTTTATACACTCAGCTTGGTTATCTTTCTTCTTTTATGCCTTCTTCCACGCTTTCGAAAAAGATCGGTTTCTGGTCAGCCACTGCTATCATTGCCGGCAGCATTATCGGTTCTGGTGTTTTTATGAAACCGGCAACCATGGCTGCACAGTTAGGCTCTCCTGTATGGCTTACGCTGGTATGGATCATAGCCGGGCTGTTCTCTTTATGTGGTGCATTGATCTATGCAGAGCTGGGAGCATTGATGCCCGAGACCGGAGGCATCTATGTGTATTTCCGGAAAATGTTTGGCGACTTTATCGCTTTTATCTACGGATGGGCTGCTTTTGCTGTGATCAATACTGCTGCGGTTGCAGCCATTTCTTTTGTATGTGCCAGGTATGCTGATTATTTCCTTCACCTGCCAAAACTTGACGATGCTACAGTGCTTGCGATGAAATGGCATATTCCTTTTATCGGTGATCTTTATCCTTTGCAGGATATTGGTGTGAAAATGCTGGCCGTGCTGCTGGTATTATTATTCACCTGGATCAATTATAGAAGTGTAAGAGCAGGCAGCCGGTTTCAGCTTATCTCTACCATTATCAAAATAGCGGTGATTGCTGCTTTGGTAGGAGGGCTGTTCTTTTCCGGAGAGGGGGATCTTTCCAATTTCATCAAAGGTGGTGAAGGCCCTCAGGGTGCCGGTATGCTCGGAGCTATAGTTGTGGCTATGACGGGCGCTTTCTATGCTTATGATGGATGGATCAATATCACTTTCATCGCAGGAGAAATAAAACAACCCGAACGAAATATTCCCCGGAGTCTTTTGCTCGGCGTGTTGATTTGTATTATTATATACGTGCTGGTAAACCAGGCTTACTTATATGTGCTGCCAGTTGATAAAATGGGCGCATCTTCATTGGTAGCCGCCGATGCCATTGCTGCAGCATGGGGAAAAGCAGGCAGTACAATTGTGGCCGTACTGATCGTGGTCTGCACACTTGGTGCAGTGAATGGGAATCTGATGGCTACCTGTCGTATTACGTATGCGATGGGGCAGGACAAAAACTTTTTCTCCTGGGCAGGCAAAACACATTCAAAATTTCAAACCCCAGCCAATGCCTTATGGCTGCATGCTGTTTGGACATCTCTTTTTATTATATCCGGCTCCTTTGATATGCTGGCCGATATGTTTGTATTCATTACATGGATAGCATACGCGGTAGGCGCGTCAGGCATTTTTATTTTAAGAAAACGAATGCCTGATGCAATAAGACCGTATAAAGTATGGGGCTATCCATGGGTGCCGGTATTGTTCATGGCATTTTCTTTGTTTTACCTGGTTGTTACTGTCTGGAATGATGTAAGCAATTATATCGCACACCGCCAACCTGTGATCAATTCTTTATTGGGACTATTACTGACAGCTGCAGGCATCCCTTTGTTTTTTTATGTACGGAGAAAAGAGAGCGACCGATAAAGCAAATGCGGGCATTCACGTCATCCAGGCCATTTGCGTCATTCGTGTTTTTCGTAACTTCAAAATAAAAAGATGAAAACCATTATAGTTACCGGCGCCACCGGCAATCTTGGTCAGGCCGTTATCCGGAAATTTCTTGCAGAAGGCTGTGCGGTCATTGGTACGGTCACGAAAAAGAAGCCTACTGTTTTTGATGACCAGCCCGGCTTTGAAGCCTGTGCAGTGGATCTTACCAGCGAAGAAGAAGTGACTTCCGCCATGACCACTATTTTACGGAAATACCAGACGATTGACGCAGCCGTACTAACAGCAGGCGGTTTTGCCATGGGTAAAATAGAGGATTCAGATATCAATGCGATCCGTCAGCAATACCAGTTGAATTTTGAAACTGCTTATATCATCGCCCGCTTTATTTTTCAGCAGATGATGAAACAAAAAACAGGAAGGATCTTTCTTACCGGTTCAAGACCCGGTTCCGATATGCGTTCCGGAAAAGGAATGACAGGATATGCTTTATCCAAATCACTTTTATTCCGGCTGGCAGAGCTGATGAATGAAGAAGCAAAAGGAACAAACGTTGTTACAAGCGTAATCATTCCCTCCACAATAGATACACCGCAGAACCGGTCGGCCATGCCCGATGCTGATTTTTCTAAATGGGTGACACCGGAGAATATTGCTGATATTGTGTTTACCCACTGCACTACTTCTTTTGACACGTTACGCGAGCCGCTTATAAAGATTTATAATAAGGCCTGATTTTTTTATTCTTTGTGTTCTTCGTGTCTTAGTGGGAAATAACACACCAAGGCACAAAGAACACAAAAAAGATGTGGGATAATTCTTAACCTCGCGTGGGGATTTGTTTCCCCACTATACTCCTGATTTTTTTGTGAGAAATAAAATGGCAGAGTCTTTGTCTCTCATATGGCATAAACTGTATGATTATGAAAACAACAAAATTGTTATTCTGTGCAACCATCCTGTTCCTATGTGCATCGGGTGCTTACGCACAGAAAGCCTCGGCAATTATTAAAGGCGGCGTGAATCTTGCCAACATCTCCAATAAGAATGATGGGAGTTATAACGACGCTAATGGCCTTACCAGTTGGCAAGCTGGTATTGTTGGAGATTTTGCATTGACTGATTTTTTGGCGATACAGCCAGGTTTGTTGTACACAGGAAAAGGTATTAAATGGCAAAATGGACAACCGGGCGATCCGCTTTACCAGAAGCTGACCTTTAACCCGCAGTACCTGGAGTTGCCGGTAAATCTGGTGCTTAAAACACCTACCGGCAGCACCCGTTTCTTTGCCGGTGCAGGTCCTTATGTGGCGATGGGTGTAGGCGGTAAATTCAAAGGCGATGGTGTTTATGATTTCAGTAAAAGCATTGAATGGTCAAGTGATGATCCGCTGACCAGTGAAGAAGAAGGCGCTGGTGTGTTTCGCGCCAAACGGTTTGATTATGGATTGAATGCCCTGGTCGGTATTGAAGCCAGCAACCTGGTGCTTTCAGCCAACTATGGTTTTGGCCTGGCCAAAGTGCAGTCAAGCGCCAACAACAATAACGACAACAACAAGCACAGGGTGCTGAGCTTTACCCTGGGTGTAAAATTCTGATTATTTAAAAACAGTATACGGTCACATTGTGTTTTTTCCCAGCGGCGCTCTTCCGGGCGCTGCTTTTTTATGCGAGCGTTGTTATCGTCTAATGCCTATCTTGCGCCCTATACAACACTTATACTATGCGCTTGATAAAATGGATAGGCTTTGCTGCAGCCGTTACATTGATCATTTCCTGCTTTATTACCTGGGCCGCACTTCCTGCAAGAAATATTTCGATCAGTGGTGTGGATGCTACCGGCACCAGTTTTGGCAAGCCTGGTTATTTTCATCTTGTATTAAGCGGGCTATTTATTATTTTTCATTTCATCCCAAGGATCTGGGCTAAACGTACCAACCTGGCCGTTACTGCAATCAACCTGGCATGGGCAGCGCGGAACTATTTTCTTATCACAGCCTGCAGGGCAGGAGAGTGCCCCGAAAAACATACGGGTATCTACTTAGTTGTGATCTGTTCTGTCATATTGTTGATTGCAGCGCTGTTCCCCGATATGAAATTGCCTCAGGATGATAATAAGAAAGAATGACTGCCTGTTTTTATAAAAAAAATCAAATATTTTTTGTTACTAAAGTGTAACATGTGGATAATTTTTTCTAAATTCGACTTTATAAACAATCCTTGATCGTTCCCTCCCTTGTAAACTATCGGAAACTTGCAATCATCTTCAAAAGTGTAGGGTACGCTTTTGCTAAGCGTAATTTTTAACCGTGATTCAGAAATTTTTTGGTTGATCTGTCAGTGACGATTCCACCTGATCATTTATTACTGAAAGAAATAAATCTGACCGAAAAACCATTCGTTACTGTATGCCCTGCTTTAATGCAGGGCTTTTTTTATGCACCAAATAGCCGGGCCACACCAAAAGCTGCCGCTGCAGCCAGTGCGCCGATCACGGTCACACGCAAAGCCCCTGCCCATGGATTAACTCCTGTGATACGGCTTTTGAAAAAACCAAAAACGAACAGGCAGGCCAGTGTGATGACCGCAGAGATCTTTAATGCTTCAGAAGGGATTTCAATAAAAAAGTAAGGGCTTAAGGGAACAAGCCCGCCTACAGCATAGGAGAGACCTATATTCAATGCAGATTTAGTAGCTCTTTTAGGGTCAGGTTTATCAAGGCCTAATTCATACTTCATCATGAAATCAACCCACTGCTTTTTATCCTTTGATATTTCATCCGCAGCTTTCTGTTGCATTTCTTCACTCAGCCCGATATTCGCAAAGAATTCCCTCACTTCTTCTTTTTCCTTTTCAGGCACAGTATCCACTTCTTCATTCTCCCGTTTTAATTCAGCTTCGTAATGATCCATTTCTGTTTTACCCGCCAGGTAACCGCCAAGCCCCATTGCAATGGAACCTGCCGCAATTTCTGCTATGCCGGCAATTACAATAATAGATGTGTTGGATACGGCACCTGATAAGCCCGCTGCTAATGCAAAAGGCACTGTCAGGCCATCACTCATGCCAATAACGACATCGGTCAGCAGATCACTGCTGCGCAAATGTTTTTCAGGATGTAACGGAGATAATTGTGTTTCCATTGCCGTAGCCGCTTAGTCCAGGCAAGTTAATGATTTGCCGATAATGTCCACGCATTCTTCCACCTGCTTTTTGTTAATAATCAATGGTGGGGCAAACCGGATCTTATCTCCATGCGTTGGCTTGGCAAGCAGCCCATTCTCTTTTAATTGCAGGCAAAGCTCCCAGGCTGCATCAGCATGGGCATGGCTGATCACGATCGCATTCAGCAGGCCCCTTCCTCTTACAGTCTCAATATGTTTGGATCGAAGCGATTCCAATCCTTCCCGCAATAAT
Source organism: Chitinophagaceae bacterium (assembly GCA_036262095.1). Classification (GTDB taxonomy): domain Bacteria; phylum Bacteroidota; class Bacteroidia; order Chitinophagales; family Chitinophagaceae; genus Terrimonas_A. The sequence continues at coordinate 12,499 of DATAJQ010000260.1, forward strand.
TTTCCCATTGCTGTTGCATTCTCCGCCATCTGTTCATCTCTCAGCACCTCAAGCGAAATAATGGCTGTTTGGCAGGCGAGGGGATTGCCTCCGTAAGTAGAGCCATGTTCGCCTGGTTTAATTGTAAGCATGATGCTGTCATCTGCCAGCACAGCGCTCACAGGCAGCATACCGCCACTTAAAGCCTTGCCAAGGATAAGGATATCCGGTCTTATGTTTTCATGATCGCAGGCAAGCAGCTTACCTGTACGTGCCAATCCTGTTTGTATCTCATCTGCGATAAATAGTACATTGGCTTCTGCGCATAATTGTTTTGTCCGGGTAAGATAACCATCGTCCGGCACTACCACTCCTGCTTCACCTTGTATAGGTTCCACCAGGAACCCGGCAATATGTTCATTTTCTCTTAATACTTTTTCCAGCGCGGCTGCATCATTGTAAGGAATACGGATAAATCCCGGCAGGTAAGGGCCAAAATGTGTATTGGAAGAAGGATCGGTGCTGAAGGAGATCACGCCGGTGGTCCTGCCATGGAAATTGCCTTCGCATACTACGATCTGAGCTTTCCCGTCAGGTACGCCTTTTACTTCGTAAGCCCATTTCCGGCAAAGCTTGATCGCTGTTTCCACTGCTTCCACGCCGGTATTCATGGGCAACACTTTATCGTAACCAAAATAGCGGGTAATAAAAGCTGCATATTCACCAAGCTTATCACTATGAAAAGCGCGACTGATGAGTGTTAATTTGCGTGACTGACGGATGAATGCTTCCACGATCTTCGGATGGCAATGCCCCTGGTTCACGGCTGAATAGCCACTCAGGAAATCATAATAACGTTTGCCTTCCACATCCCAAACGAAAACACCTTCACCGCGCTCGAGCACAACAGGCAGCGGATGATAATTATGCGCTCCGTATTTTTCTTCCAGGTCGAGATAATGCTGCACACTGGCAGACAGGCCGATGGTTGATTGCATAGTAAATAGAAATAGGTAAATTAAAACAGAATTACAGGCAATATCACTCTCCGCTGCTGGCGGAGAGCATGATCACTCATCATCGATGATTGAGAAGATCGAGATTTTGATCAAGAAAGAAAGCTATGGTCTGAATTTGTTGGATAGCCTGAGTTTTGTGCAAGATAAGAAATTGAGAGGGATTATTTGCTGTTTTTAACAGCTCATAAATGTTTTACATAATATTTTTCAGGGAAAGATATATGTAAGGTCGTTTTCTTCGGAAATATACCATACACCGTGCTGCCACTTCCACTCATAGAAGCATACACAGCCCCATTGTTATACAATTCTTCCTTGATAGCTTTTATTTCCGGGTAACGGGCAAATACCGGCACTTCAAAATCATTGATAAGTTTCTCCTTCCATGTATCAACCGGTGATGTAATGATTTCTTTCAGGGAAACAGCAGGCAATGCAGGTTGCAGCCAGGAAAATGCAGAGCCGGTAGGAACATGAATACCGGGATTAACAATAACAATGCTGTAGCTGGAAAGATCGATATTTACTGTCTTCAGCTGTTCTCCTCTGCCAGTTGCAAAGCAGGGTTTGTTGATAATAAAGAAAGGGCAATCGCTGCCCAGTTGCAGGCTGTACTGAAGCAGTTGTTCTGTAGATAAACCAAGTGCAGCCATATCATTCAACAACTTCAATGTGAATGAGGCATCTGCACTGCCCCCGCCTAATCCGGCCCCTGAAGGAATGGCTTTATGCAAATACATTTGAACAGGGGGGATGCCTGGAAAATCTTTTTTTAATAAATTATATGCTTTTACACAGAGATTGTCAGTTGCGTCACCAGTAATGGGAAGCCCTCCTGAGCTGAATGAAAGTTCACCACCGGCAGGTTGCCGGATCATCTCCAGCGCATCATAAAAGGGAAGGGGATAAAAGACCGTTTCAAGGTCATGGTAGCCGTCATTTCTTTTGGCAAGGATGCGAAGTCCGAGATTGATTTTCGCATTGGGAAAAACGACCACTGTTGCGATAATTTAAGGTTGAGAGAACCGTGAAGATATGTTTACCGTTTTCTTTTGCGGCTGTTTATTTCATCGCGGATAGCAATAGCCCTGATATAATCCTCACTTTCCAACACATCGTTCAGCAGGTTATCCAGTTCTTCAATACTCATGGTCTTCAGGTCTTCATTGCCGGAGTTCCCTTGTTCTTCCACTATCACTTCCTGCTTGCTTTTCTTTTTCTTGCCACTTGTGTCTTCCATGAGGATACCTGCGCTTTCCAGGATGTTCTCATACGTATAAATGGGACATCCGAAGCGAACGGCCAAAGCCAGTGCGTCGGATGTGCGGGAATCTATTTCGATGGTATCATTTTCGGAGGAGCAAACCAGCTTGGAGTAGAAAATACCTTCCTGGAGATCGCAGATGATGATCTCATGAAGATCAATCGAGAAAGCATTCAGGAAGTTTTTCATGAGGTCATGTGTCAATGGGCGGCTGGGGTTCATTTTTTCCAAAGCTACTGCTATGGCCTGGGCCTCAAAGCCACCTATCACAATTGGTAAACGCCGTAACCCATTTACCTCACCCAATACCACCGCATAAGAGTGTGTTTGAGTGATACTGTGGGATAAGGCTACTATTTCCAGTTCT
>DATAJQ010000261.1:0-3332 GCA_036262095.1 Chitinophagaceae bacterium
CTATGATGAACAGATCAGTGCTGTATATGTCAATTTCAGCAAGCAGATCAAGAAATGGGGTTTTCAAACAGGGTTGCGTGGAGAGCATACTCATTCAAAAGGTAAGCAGGTGCTGATAGGCAAAAGCATTTCAAGGGATTATTTCCAGGTATTCCCTACTGCATATGTCAGCTATTCAATGAATGATAAGAACCAGTTCGGGCTCAACTATGGCCGGAGGATCGAACGTCCCAATTACCAGTCACTGAATCCTTTTCAGCAATTCCTGGACCTGTACACGTATAACCAGGGTAATCCTTACCTCACACCACAGTTTACCAACAATATTGAACTGAGCCATGTTTTTGACGGCAAGCTGAGCACTACTCTCAATTACACCTATACCACAGATATCATCAACGATATCCTGAAGCAGGATGATAATACCAAGGTTACTTACCAGACTACTGAGAATGTGGCATCGAGCCGTAATATCGGTATTGCTGTCAGCTATAATGCACCACTTAATAAATGGTGGACAGTAAGCCTGTATGCCAGCGGATACAATAACATGTATAAAGGCATTGTGAACGATGAATTTCTGAAAACGAATTTCAACACTTTCACGGCCAATTTCAATAACCAGTTCAAGTTTGCAAAGACCTGGGGAGCGGAATTCAGCGGCTGGTATCAAAGCAAATCGCTGATGACAAGTATGTTTGTTATCGACCCGATGTATATACTTTCTTTTGGCGCCAGCAAACAGGTATTGAAAAACAAAGGCACGATCCGCCTGAGCATCGTTGATCCGTTCCGCCTGCAAAAAGCAGACGTGAACATACAGCACGGCAACATAGATATGTTTGTGCACAACACCTGGGATAACCGCCGTGTAGGCCTCACTTTCACTTACCGCTTCAGCAAAGGGCAGGCAGTGCAGCAACGCCGTCAAACGGGTGGTTCTGAGGATGAGCAGAGAAGAGTTGGCGGTGGAAACTAAACCCGGCTGGTTTTGCCCGGTCGCGGAAAAATCCCTGATATTTGCGGCCGGGTAAAAAACGAAGTATGATCTTTTCGACAGAGGCATCACTGCAACATCTATCTATTCATAAAGTAGGCAATAAGGCAGCAGCGGAACCATTAGCGCTTTCAGAACAACCGTATACGCTGGAAGATGAAACACTGGGAGGTATTCTCCGCCAGTACTTCGCAGGCGGATTTGAAAAAGTGCAGGAGATTTACCGCCTCACTCACCCAACAGGCAATCTGGAGCTGAACGAAGTATATCATTATTGCAAAGCCATATTTGAGGACAATTCTTCTTTTCACGAGAACAGCCGCCAACTCGCCAAACAATTATATGATATAGCGGATCATCCGAATATCAAGCCCGGTGAATTTTATGTGGCCTATTTCCACAATATCCAGGTGGAGGGAACACTGGTGGATGCTATCGGCTTATTCAAATCGGAGAACAAGGAAACTTATTTAAAGGTCACTCCTTCGGCCGGTGCTTTTGGTCTTTCTTATGAACAGGAGGCGATCAATATCAGGAAGCTGGATAAGGGTTGTTTGGTCTTCAATACAGAAGCAGAGCTGGGATATAAGGTGGCAGTGGTAGATCATACCAACAAATCAGGTGAGGCGGTGTACTGGATAGACGGCTTCCTGAAGCTGCAGGTGCGCAACGATGAGTACAATCAAACGCATAACGTACTCAGCATTTACAAGAATTTTATTACGGATAAAATAGATGAAAAGCTGGAAGTGTCAAAGCCGGACAAGATCGATCTGCTGAATCGCTCCATCCGTTATTTCAAGGAAAACGAACAGTTCAATCTTGATGAGTTTTCCAATGTGGTGCTGGATAATCCGGTTGCCATCCAGGAATGGAAAGATTACAAGCGGCATTACGAACAGGAGTCCGGCACGGAGATAGGAGATTCTTTTTCCATCTCCAATGCAGCGGTTAAAAAGCAGGCCAGGACCTATAAAAGCGTATTAAAGCTCGATAAGAACTTTCATATCTATATACATGGCAACCGCGATCTTATTGAAAAGGGGTTTGATGAATCGGTAAAGATGTATTACTATAAAGTTTACTTCAGCGAAGAACAATAGATCAGGCGGGGATCAATTCTTCTTTCGTGGCTGCCAAAGGCTTTTGTTTTTTTCTTTTCTTTTTCAGTTTGTTCCACCAGATAAGGGTTCCTGTTATCGGCAGGCTGGTAGCAACCAGGCAGGCCAGGAAATAAATGATCTTGGTAAATGTGCCATACACATTCCCGACATGGATGGCTTTAATGGAACCTGCCACCCGTTCATTAAACGGTTTATCGCGGAAAATATCTTTTTTCTTAACACTGCCGCTGGCAACGTCCAGCGTGAGGCGGTCAGCTGCTGCAGGTGCAAAAAAGCCGCGTTTGTTTTTGCTGATCATTAATGTGCTGGCATTGTCTGCAGGCAATGTGATGGTGTAATCACCCCCATAGGGGAGGGCTTTATCAGCAATGCCGATATATGTTTGCATAGCCAGCAACGATGGTACAGCTGCACTATCCTTTTTCTCCTTTCCTTTTTTTGCATCGCCGGGTTTAGCCGCTTCTTTTGGCTTATATGTGCCCAGTGTTTTCTGCATGCCGGTGCGATACCAGTCAAAGCTCCATTGCGGACCGGTAAGTCCCATCAGCAGTAAAAAGAAAAGCGAGTAAAATGCGAGTGTATTATGCAGATCATGATTGGTGCGTTTCCAGTTGCCGCTGAATTTTATTTTCAATCCCTGTTTCCAGGCTTTCAGTTTTTGCGGAAACCAGATGATCAGCCCGGTGATGCAACCCAGGGTGAAAATGATCGTTGCCCAACCGGTAATGGTGCTTCCCAGTTCCCGCTTATCGATCTTATCCAGCAAAAGCCAGCGGTGCAGACTGAACATGGTAGACATGAATTCCTTTGTGCCATTCTTTTCCAGGGAAGTGCCGGTGATATCACCGGTATATGGATTGACATAATATGTTACACCGCGGCCGCTGCTCCCTTCTTTCTTTGTGCTGAATTGATAAGTGCGCTCAGCGCTTTCAGGTATCATCACGCTGGTAATGGATGCTTTTGAACTGTCTTTTATTTTCTGAAAAAGGGAATCAGCGGGGATACGGGTTTGGCCCGGGGAGGCTTTTACCTTATATAAATGGGAGGCCGAAGCTTCGGTCAGTTCAGTGTTCCAGACATAAACAGTGCCGCTGAAGCAAACAGCGATCACGATCAATCCACTGCTGAGTCCCAGCCAGAGATGAACATCATTAAAAAATTTCCGGATACGGGGCCAGGAAGAGCGTTTTTGCATGGCGCAAAGCTGC
>DATAJQ010000262.1:0-32338 GCA_036262095.1 Chitinophagaceae bacterium
ATGGTTCAGTTTTTCAAGGCGATTAATGCTTTCACGGGAATTGGTTACTTCTTTTCTGTAGAGGACCAGTTTGTCCCAAACACTTATAATAACCAATGAACCGCCGACAATAGTGCCTAGCAAGAAATAGATAATCATCAGTTTTCTTTCAGACTTTACAGATTTCATTACTCTCCATACGGCAAGCACATCGGGAAATAACCCTGACTAATGTCCGGGTCTGAGCTTTTGCACTTCATCATTATATAATAACAACGATGATAGCTCTATTACAAAGGAAAATAAAAAACTATAAAATGTAAAGCATTACCTGATGAAATCGGTGATAAGTTTAGACATAATCGCGTACTAATATGTCGGAAATCTACCTTTTTATCACGCGCATTTGTACTTGTAATGGTTTACACGTACCCAATATTTCTACTACACAAATTTTTTATTAACCGATTAACAATGACACGGCTCCTTATAAGCAACTATCTTGCCAGTATACTCTGAAAAGGGCAGAATTCAATATGCTTTTTCATCACCGCGGATCACCTGGTAAAGAGTGAGGTAAATGATCCGTATATCAAGCATCAGGCTCCAGTTTTCGAGGTACCAGATGTCTTTCTGGATCCTTTTCTCCATTTGTTCCACCTCTTTTGTTTCGCCCCGGAAGCCTGAAACCTGTGCCCAGCCGGTAATGCCGGGTTTCAGAAAGTGTCGTACCATGAATTGGTCAATGATAGTGCGGTATTGTTCCGTATGAGCCAGCATATGGGGTCGCGGACCTACCACACTCATTTCACCTTTCAGCACATTAAAGAACTGAGGCAGTTCATCCAGGCTCGACCGGCGGAGAAAACTTCCTATCGGTGTGATGCGGCTGTCGTTTTTTGTTGCCTGCACCTTTTCGCTGTCTTTATTCACGCGCATGCTTCTGAACTTGTAACAGGTAAAAGGTTTGTTGTTACGCCCGCTACGTTTCTGTTTAAATAAAACAGGTCCGGGACTTTGCAATTTGATCAGCAATGCAATGATGGGGTAAAGCCAGCTTAAGATCAGTATGATCACCAGTGAGCTGAATACGATATCGAAAAGCCTTTTCTTAAAACGGTTATGAAGATTTTCCAGTGGCTCTTGCCTTAGTGAAAGCACGGGAAAATCGTTCATATACCTGATCTGGAAATGTGCGGCAATAACACTGTTCAGGTCAGGCACCACTTTCAATTTTACGCATTGCTTTTCTGCCTCTTCCACCAGGGTATGGGCGGTAACCAAATAAGCCGGCGGCACAGAAGCATACACTTCATCAATGCTGCGCAAAGCCGCCAGGCGCACACCTTTCCGGATCACGTCGTGCAATTGCTGGCTATTCTTATTGATGAAAGTTGTTTTATCGCCTTCGTCCAGTATCCCTTCAAACCTGAACTCACTGGCATGCCTGCCGAAATATTCAGCCAGTTTAATACCGGTATCATTGAACCCCATTACGGCCACACTTACACGGTACCTGGAACGCCCCTGCATTTTGGAATTCTCCAATACTGTTATAATAAAACGGCTGACGAAAAAACCTACAGAAAGAGACGCAAAAAGGAATAGAATGAATTGGCGCGACAGTGCATAATTCTTGGTAAGAAAAAGATAGAGGCTGAATAACAACATCAGCATCACCACCGATTTCCAGGTGGAGCGCATCAGTCTTTCGATCTTCCTTACCGTTTCATCATGATACATCCGGAAAAGGATCACCGTTACCAGCCAGATAAGATTATAGGGGGAAATAAATGCCGTATAGGTTTCCAACCGCAATTTACCATCCCATACGCTATTGATGAGGTAATAACAAGCCCAGTAACACCCGTTGACTATGATAAGGTCACACAGGATCAGCACTATCCGTAAGAAATACAAATACCGGTTTCGCATAGGAAGTGGTGGGTTGGTTCGGTAAAATCAAATATACAAAAATAGATACGGAGGCAAGGGGCTGATAACTGCCAGTAAGATCATCCTGCCTGTTTAGAGCTTATTATTTTCTTACCAGCCCACCAGCAGAAATACGCAGCAGATATGCCCAGCACATTACTGCACATATCCATCAATGAAAAACTTCTTTTGGGTATCCAGTATTGTGCTGTTTCCAACACAACAGCCAGGAGAATAAGTAGCCAGTAATAAGGTGAAAAACGGCGAAAAGCAGGAAAGACCCAAAGTACCGCCAGGGTGAAAATGAAGAAGTAACCACTGTGCTGCAATACGTCCAGCCAGCGATGATAGCCATCGCTATACCATCGTTCCGGATGAAAATCCGGGATCAGCAGCATCAGTAAAGAAGCGATAACCAGAAATTGCCAAAATATCTTTTTCAAAAGGGTAAATTAATACTATAACAACATCAGCCAACCTTCTCCAAAAACTTCTCTTCATACACCCTTCTTATCCCTTCTTCCAGCCCGATCTTTGCCTTCCATCCAAGTTTATGCAGTTTGGTCACGTCCATCAGTTTCCGCGGTGTGCCGTCAGGTTTGGAACTGTCCAGAACGATCTCTCCATTAAAGCCGGTGATCTTTTTTACCAGTGCAGCCAGGTCAGCAATGCTGATATCTTCACCTACCCCGATATTGACCAGTCCCGGCTCGTTATAGTGTTGCATCAGGAAATAACAGGCTTCTGCCAGGTCATCGGCATGCAAAAATTCACGGAGCGGTTTACCGCTTCCCCAAACCGTTACCACCGGATCTCCACTCAGTTTTGCTTCATGGAATTTGCGCAGGAGGGCAGGCAACACGTGTGATTTCTGAAGATCGTAATTATCGTTTGGCCCGTACAGGTTGGTCGGCATTACAGAGATATAATTGCAACCATATTGAGACCGATAGGCATCGCACATTTTTATGCCGGCAATTTTAGCAATAGCGTACGGCTCGTTGGTCTCTTCCAACGGCCCCGTCAGCATATATTCCTCTTTCAATGGCTGGGGAGCCATTTTGGGATAAATACAGGAGGAACCAAGGAACATGAGTTTGGTAACACCATTCAGGTATGACTGATGGATCACGTTCGATTGGATCATGATATTATCATAGATAAATTCTGCACGGTAAGTATTGTTTGCCACAATGCCACCTACTTTTGCTGCCGCCAGGAACACATAATCAGGTTTTTCCGCAGCAAAGAACTTTGCAACCTGATCCTGATCGCGCAGGTCAAGCTTGTCCGAAGTGCTGACAACGATATTATTAAATCCTTCCTGCTTCAGTTTCCGGTGAATGGCGCTTCCGACCATTCCCCTATGCCCTGCTATATAGACCTTCTTTTGTTTTTCCATAATAGTTGAGTCTTTAATTGATCAAACACATTTCCCTGGCTTCGACGGGTTTGTTTATTCATGCTGCTTCAGTATCTCAAATCCCGCTTCTTTCAACAGTTTGTTTTTACGGAACAACTCCAGATCAGATGCCATCATTTCTTTTACCAGCGCAGCAAGATCATATTTCGGTTCCCAGCCAAGTTTTGTTTTTGCTTTGGTAGGATCACCGATCAGCAGTTCCACTTCCGTTGGTCTGAAATATTTCGGATCAATACAAAGCACTTCTTTTCCAGCCGGCAGGTGCACAGGATCGTTGGATGATTTGATATAACCTTTTTCATCCACTCCACTGCCTTTGAATTCCAACTCTGCACCCACTTCCTGGAATGACATCTTAATGAAGTCACGCACGGTAGTGGTAACGCCTGTGGCAATCACAAAATCTTCCGGTACGTCCTGCTGCAATATCCTCCACTGCGCCTCCACATAATCTTTGGCATGGCCCCAGTCACGGCGTGCATCAATATTTCCCATATATAATTTGTCCTGCATGCCCAATGCAATCTGCGACACAGCCCGCGTGATCTTGCGGGTCACAAATGTTTCACCACGCAATGGGCTTTCATGGTTGAACAGGATGCCGTTGCAGGCATACATATTGTAAGCTTCACGGTAGTTTACAGTGATCCAGTAAGCATATAATTTGGCAACACCATACGGGCTGCGGGGATAGAATGGGGTGGTTTCCTTTTGCGGCACTTCCTGTACCAGTCCATACAGTTCTGAAGTGGAGGCCTGGTATATTCTTGTTTTTTGCGTAAGCCCCAGCAAACGTACTGCTTCCAGTATGCGGAGCGTGCCAATCGCATCAGCATTGGCGGTATATTCCGGCGTATCAAAGCTCACTTTTACATGGCTCATGGCACCGAGGTTATAGATCTCGTCGGGTTGCACATCCTGAACGATGCGGATGAGGTTGGTGCTATCGGTCAGATCGCCATAATGCAGCTTGAAGTGCTGATTTTTTTCGTGCGGGTCCTGGTAAAGATGATCGATCCGGTCTGTATTGAAGAGGGATGACCTTCTTTTGATACCGTGTACTTCATATCCTTTTTCCAGGAGGAGTTCGGAAAGATAGGCTCCGTCCTGACCGGTGACCCCGGTGATAATGGCTTTTTTTCTCATAGAATATTATATAGTTTCGGCAAATTTAAACCCTATTTGCTAATCAGGGTGTTAGTTATTGATTTTTTGAGTTATTATTTGAGGTCGTTAGCAGGCTGAGTTCTCAAGGCTACTTCATGATCAGCCTGCTCTCCTGGTTCCTTTCCTATTGCCCCGATCTTTTCCACAAACCGACACATTACTTTATCAATTGACAAATAATTCTCTGCATAGGTCCTGGCATTCCTTTTAAGATGGCTGCAATCTTCAGAGAGGCTTTTGTAAATAGCATCAGCCAGTGAATAAGGGTCTTCAACTTTGGAAAGAATACCCATTTGGTGGGTATGCACTTCATCATAAAGGCTGTTCCCAGGTCCGGCTGTTACAATCGCAAGCCCTCCAACTGCCAGTATATTCGTGAGCTTTGAAGGCATCACCAGGTCGCTGGCGTCCGCTTTCTGTATCACGAGATGTACATCAGCCATATTAAGGAACTGATTGAGTATTTCAGCCGGTTGCAAAGGTAAAAATACAAGGTTATTAACCTCCATTTGAATTGCCATCCGCTGAAGATTCTCTTTATAAGGGCCAGTGCCACATATTATGAACTTAAAATCAGCATGCTCTTCCAGCTTCTTTGCCGCCTGCAAGATAATATCCAGCCCCTGTTTTTCACCAATAGCGCCGGAGTATAGTATCACTTTATTGGTTTCGGCCAGACCAAATTTTGATTTCAGCGCCTGTTTTTGTTCCAACGGGTAAAACCTGGCTGTGTCTGACCAATTAGGGAACAACACTATATCCCGGCCTGTCTTTTCCTTCACCTTTTTAACCATACCGGTTGATATACTGTTGATCTGATCGCTCCTCTTCAGAATATAACGCTCCATTCCAAATAATATACTGATCGCTCTTTTGGAACGGATCATTTGCAGATCACGGGCCGCTTCTATCTGAAGGTCCTGTATATGATAGACCATCCTGGCGCCTCTTAATTTTTTATACAGCACTCCCAGAAATCCCGGTACGAATGGAGGTGTTACTACCATTACGATATCTCTTTTCGGGCCAAATGCAAGTTGGATTATTTTAAAAAAGGCAGAAACGGTAAAGGAAAAATCCAGCATCATTCTTTTCATACCGCCCGGCTTTTGGGGTATATAATGCGGGCAACGATGAATATTGATACTTCCCTTTTTTTCACGGGTATACCAGAAATTCCTTCGTTTATATTCAGGGGTAATTTTCCATTGAGGGTAATAAGGATAAGTAGTGACTACGGTACATTCGTACCCCTGGCTAGCCAACCAGTCTATCATTTCACCATTATAGCGGCCAATACCGGTGAGTTCGGGGTAATAATTGCCTCCTATAAGTAATATCTTTTTCACACTTATTAAGCCTTCCATCAAAATAACAACTTTAGGTTTGCCAGGTCCCTTATTGTTGCTTTTTTATTTTTGAAGAAAGTTCTTTTGTTTTTAGCACAATAAAATATTCATAAACTGCCTGCAGGGTCGCATAAGTCAACCCTGCCCGTCCGTCAAGAAAAGCTGCTCTTCCGAATACCATATAAAACCATTTTATCAATGGGCGACCAGGCATTTTATAAAAAAATCCTTTCTGATGATATCTTTTTTCTGTAAAGTCTTTACTGAAAAGAGCTTTTCTAAGAGAAAAAGAAGTGCCTTTTCCAATATCTTCCATTCGCATGGCAGCTTCCATATCTGCATATCCTAAATGGCGTTGCCACCAAAAACGAAAACCTTTACTAAAAGGATAGTGGTCAAGATATCCTTCAAGTTTTTTTACCGGGCCATCCGGAATAGACACAGGATTCACCAACCTTTCATATCTCATTTTATCAGGTCTGAAAAAACGTAGATAAAAAGGGGATATCTGGGCATGCTTAAGCCAGGTTCCATTCCATGCAAAATCACGGCGGCGGATTTCATATGCTACAGCTTCATCCATCTTGGTATCTATTGATAAAACAGCGTTTTTCAGTTCTTCCGAAACCCGTTCGTCTGCATCAATATATAATACCCATGAATATTTGAAGGGAATATTTGACAGCCCCCAGTTTTGATGAGCTGACCAGTTATCAAATTTTCTTTGTGTAATTTTCGCCCCCGCCCTTTTTGCTATCTCTACTGTATCATCATCACTAAAAGAATCGAATACATGAATATCATCACACCAACTTACAGATCGCAGGCAATCAGGAAGATCTTGCTGTTCATTTTTAGTAAGGATCAAAATGGAAATCATAAAATATCAGGACAGGTATTATATTACTAATAAGTTGTCTGAGCAAGCTCATTCGCCAAAGCCGGCTTTTTCTCTTTATGACGCATGCTGTTTAAAAACTTATTATTGAAATATGGATAAATCTTCCTTTCTACGATATACGAAAAACAGAAACATACACCAAAATAAAGAGTGTATCTTAAATAAACATTTCCTACAAACCCATCAAGGTAAGAAGCTTTAGCCACAAGGAACCAATGGGATATATAGACTCCAAAAGATATTTTAGCAAAGGGCTCAAATAATCCAACTGTTCTGGAAAATAGCACCCAATGCAGCTTCTGCCAAATAATAGCAGCAAAAACTGAAATGAACGCAAAAGAAAAGTGTCTTAATTCGAGGTAAGGGCTAACGCCAATTGTAGAATAACCCAGTTCGTTGGCGATCTTCTCTTTATTGAAGTATACGTTCATAATAAGAAGCACTATTTCTGCAAGCAACACGAGCAATGATATACGTAAACTTTTAAAGTCTATCTTAGCGCCCCTAAGATATAACATAGCCATATCGGCCCCGGCCCACCAGATACTCATGTACATCAATATTCTATTTACAAAATTCGGGTAAAGGAGATAAGATGCAGTTGCGATTATTCCGGTAATATAAATAATGGAAGAAGCCTGTTTCCTGTATCGGGTTGCGATTAAAAAGAATAACATATAAAACCACCATTCATAGGAAAGTGACCATAATGGTGAATTACCTAAAAAGAAACTGCAAATCACGTTTGGCTTGAGAGCCTCCGCATCTTGCAGCATAAAAATATTGCCTGTCAGTTCCAACCAGTCCGGATTGAAAATTCCACCCCTTTGAAAACAAAGCAGGATATAGTTGGTCAAAAAAACGATCACTAAAGGGATATAAATTCGAAAGAACCGCTTTGAAAAGAATACGCTGAAAGATTTATCTTTTGAACGTTCGAATGAATACTGGATCACAAAACCAGAAAGGACAAAGAAAAGTATAACCGCTTCCTGTCCAAAATCCATCAGGATTGACAGATCTTTTCCTCCTATAATCAAACAATTGGAAAATGTATGGCTAAGCATTACATAAAATGCGGCTGCGCCACGCAATGCTTCCAGTTTTGTAAGCTTTTGTCCTGCGGCTCTCATAAGATTGTTGGTTATCGAATTAATCAATGATGACCCTTTTCCGCAAGGGCTTGCAGGGATGGCCTGCACAAATCATCCAGGAAGGCATATCTTTCGTTACAACAGATCGGGCACCAATTACGGCTCCTTCTCCCACCGTCACTCCCGGATGAATAAATGCCTCCGCTGCTACCCACGCCTGATCTCCGATAATAATAGGGGCAGTTATTAATGGGTGGCCTGATTTTGAATAATCATGCGTACCTGTACAAATATGTGCTCCTTGAGAAATAATAGCACGTCGGCCAATGGTTATCTTCCCCTGTGAATAAAGAATTGCTCCACTACCTACGCCACACTCATCCATTAATTCAAGATTCCATGGGGCCCATATCTTTACACCAGGATACACATGAACACCTCTTCCAACTTTGGCTCCAAATATCTTCAACACCAATGCCCTCCATTTATGAAACGGCCTTGGACTGATCCTGAACAGCAACAGGGAAGAAAAATTCCATAACAGGCGTGAAATCCGGTTACGCAATGAAAAAGACGGTCCAACAAATGTATCCTGGTTAATCATTTTCTTAAATTTGATATCCGCTTGCGTCATTTTATTCTTCAAGTTGAATCGGCTTATTTCTGACGTTAGCAAGCACCGGGCCGTTCAACATATCAAGATGCTTTCTTTCATCACTTTCAGAAACAAAACGCTTTTTAATCACTTTTGCCGGAACCCCACCAACAACGGAAAAAGGAGGGATATCTTTTGTAACAATGGAGCCTGCCGCAATTATGGCGCCGTCGCCAATTGTAATACCTGCCATGACTATTGCATTTGCTCCAATCCAAACATCTCTCCCGATTTTTGTTCGCTGCAGCTTTGGTCTTCCTGAGAATGTTGCCGGTACTCCGGCAGTTAAATAGTTATGATCTGCTCCGATAATCTGTACATTCTGAGCCAGCATGGTATATCTGCCAATTGAAACCCCAGGATAAATCATACAATTATTCCCAACATAAGAATACTCTCCTGCAATAAGATCACGGCTTATGCGACAATGTCCCCCAATATTAAATGTTGAATGAACATTCCTGAGTCCATAAACATATTTTATCTTCATCCTCTTATAGCTCCTGTAAATGCTGGCAAGGGCATCACTTTGTTTTAGGCTGATTAATAAACTCATTGTCCCAAATTAAGCTGATCTCAAAACGTTATTAAATATTTTCGCCTGGATTTCTGGATTGTAATTGTTGTCGATCACATTGTAGCAGTTTCTGATTATCACTTCACTTTTGACCGGATATTTAGTCAGCCAGGTTTCGATAACAGTTGCTAAATCCTCAATACTATTATATTCAAATAAGCTACCTGTTTCTCCAATTCTAATAGCTTCTACTTCGGGCATCTGGATATTCAGGTTATTATGTGAAATAACCGGTGTGCCATAGGAAAGCGCATGAATGGCCGTCAATCCTACTTCTCCTGGTGTGACACAAAGATCTGCATACTGAATATATTCACTATTTTTCTGTTCATCATATACAGCGCCTGCAAAGAAAATATTTTCACGGGTCCCTTTCTCTTCACTTAATTTTTCCAATCCCGCCCTTTCTTCACCATCCCCAATAACACAGATATTAAAGAAGGGTCTCTTATGCTTATCTCTCAATATAGCTTGGGCTTCAATCAGGTAATCTATCCTTTTAACACTATTCAAACGGCCGATGAAAACAACAATTGGCAAGTTCTTATTCGCAAAAAACAGACTTCTAAAACCCATGATTTCCTTACTGGTGATATGCCGGCGCAACTGCAAAGCAGAAGCATAATCGAGAGAGTTGTAGATAACATGTATCGCCTTATTACTGAAATACTTTTTCAACTTATCCTCAGCCCGATGGCCGTAAAGAAAAAATCCATTAGCCCCTCTGTAAAACGCAAAAATCTTTACATAATCCATCATGGAAATTGAATCCGAATATATTCCATGCATCCAGTAATAAACTTTTTTTCCTTTTAGTCTTGCCAGCATTACACCAAACCATGTAGAGATATGATAAGGGGATCCAAGAAAAATATATACCTGGCTGTCACCTTTCATTATCCGCTGAAGCAACCCGCTTTGCCAAAGGAACCTTTTTTTAAGAAGCCAGCGGTTTTTCAGAAAAAACCATCGCAAACCGCCTTTATCGACTGGATTACCCGCTATTGAAGTATCGACTTTCTTTATGTCAATCTCCGAATCTACTCCAGACAGTATTGTATACTCGATCTCGCTATCCTTCATCAATTCCTGAAAAATCGGCAATCGATAATGGGCGAGATAATGGTAAACAATGGTCACTTTCTTTATGGGCTGCATGCCATGATTTTGTATCAGTAATAGTTCACAATATCAATGATCTTCGGGCTAATCTACTTCCATTCTTAACCACTGCTTCGATCGTAACTTCTTAAAAAAGAAATATGTTTTGAAACTTACAGGTGTTCTCCTAATTCTGCCGGAGAAGATGCTTTTAATTGCATCTTTGAAACCAGACAAACAAGCTTTTAGTTGACCATTTTTTCTTTCAAAGAGAATCAGTGAGAATGCCTGTTTTAATATTGCCAGAGGGATCAAGAAAAGAGGTGCATTTTTGTAATTAAGAATAAATTGGTTCCTGGCCCTGTAAAAGGATATCAGATACAAATTCCGGGAAGCTGAATGATAGTGCAAAATTGGTTTCTGGCAATTAGCTATTCTTACCCAATATCCATTCCCGTATAACCGCATACAGAAATCTGTTTCTTCTTCCTGCCTGATCAAATTATCATAATATCCCCCCATTTGCAGAAAAATATCTTTTCTGATCATATGGGCACCTCCCATGTATTGTGCAGTAATATAAAAGTCTTCTCTGGATCCCATTCCCTGTTGCACAATGGCATCGGAAATAAATACATTGATAATCGGGATAGTTACTGCTGCAACTTTCGGGTGACTAAAGTATTCTGTTATCTCTACTATTGCATCTTCATGTTGAAATACGCAATCGTCATCAATTGATACGATCAGGTCGCCTTTGGCCAGGGATGCACATTTAGTTCTTGCATTTATCAGTCCCAATGACTGTTCGCTTCTGTATAATGAAATTTCCGGAAATGTTTCCTGAACAAATGCTGAGGTATCATCCGTAGATCCGTCATCGAACACGAGTATTTCAGCTACGTTCTTCAGGGATTGGCAGGATTTAATACATTTTTCCAGATCCGCCTTCCGGTTTTTTGTCGTAACTACAATAGAAACTTTATATAAATCAGGTCTCAACTGAACCATTTTTGTAAATACCGTTTAATTCTTAATTTATACATTCTGGTTTTATACTCGCCAAACTGATGATTAGGCAGCAGGCTGTGTACTTGATATTCTCCTTTCAAAAGGTTATTTTCTTTAATAAATTTTGCCAATGAGGGATAAATATTATACTTCTCCATAAGCAAGGCCCGGGCATTTTCAATATAAGTGATTCGCTCAGCATATATTTTTTCACAATTCACCAGCAGGTATTCAATTTGTTCAAAAGCTTTTTTATGATTATTAATGTCAAGCCGGATATATGATTCAGCTGGAAAGTACCTGTCAATATTGGCGCAGCCGTAGTATACCGGTAAACTCAACCCAAGGTAGGCATCGGCTATTTTTTCCGTCCAGTAATTGTCAATTGCAGAGTTCTCAATGCATATTGACATATAGTAGGGAGCGATCGCATCTGCTTTATCATTGACCGGATTTATTCCTTTACCATAGAAATCAATGCTATTTCCAAATTTCGCTTTAAGTTCATCCAGGAATTTCTTCCTTTTTGCATGTCCTGGCATCATCGTTTTGCTGGAAGCAATAATTGATATTTTCCTGCTCTTGGGAAAGGCAGTAATTTTTTTCAGGTCTTCATATCGATACCGATACTGACGGGTCTCAAAGTCGAACCCAAAATGCCATGGCAGCGACTGTTGATATAATATGCTCCCGGAATGTTTGATAGAGGTATGTGAGGAAATAACGAAATTAAATTGCTTCAGGAAACTATTGGTATAGACCCTGCTTACCGGCGGTTCCCCGGCTATATAAACCAGGTTTCCCGGCGGGCATTTTACAGTTGTTGGCCTGGATAAACCTTCATATACTACAATCATATCATAATCCAGATCTGTATCACCGTTCTCATGAAATTCAAAATCTTCCGTTAATTCCGGAGGCATTTGACGGGAGAATTCATTTGATTGAAACGGTGTGATAATATTGACCCTATACATATAGTTTGCCCGGCTTAAAAAGGCTTTATTACAATAGAAAAAAGGATTGAATACACAAATGCGGATTGAGGTATCGTAAGCATCACACTTTGAGTCATAAACGAAGCGAGGAACAATACCAGGAATAAGATACGAAAAAAAGGAGTGATGACGCGTTTTTCACTACTCTTCTCTCCGAAAGACCGGATAATGCTTTTAAAAAGGTAGAATATGACCAGTAGCAGCATTATTATACCATAGTGGTAGCCTATATAAAAAATACAGGAATCCATTGAACTGATAATCCCCTCGCCCTTAAATGAGGCCTCAATTGTCCTGGTAAACGCTCTCCATCCAATACCATGAGGCAACAAGAATTCATCCGAATGTCCGAAAACCACCGTAAGCGAGTTGATTCGTTCATTTTCCTTTGATTCATTATTCAGTAGTTCTTCAGTCCGGTTAATTGAATGAATCATTTTCGAACCATCGCTCATCCAGTAATTATACACAATAGGAATGGCAATAATTGTTATAACAACCATTACCGTTACCAGCATTAATGATTTAAATTTTGTCGAAATGCGAGCCCGGGCGCTGAGCAGGTTTTGAAGAACAACTACCAGCAGCATGAAAAACACAACGAGGCTAATGAAATAGTAATTCCTGAAAAAGGCAACAATGGCTTCATAACTCATTATGGCTGCGAAAAGGAAAGATGCCAGGAATTTTCGCTTTCGTATATAGTAAAGCGCCAGTATAGCTGGCGCTACGATGGATATAGTCTGCTTCACTGTAGCTTCTACCTGAAATGCAAAGTATGGCCGAAGAAGAAGCGCAACCAAATCCATCATTGAAACAACTACCAGTAATCGTACCAGGAACTGTTCCCTTTCTTGTTCCTTCCATTTTTTTGAAAGGGCCAGCATCAGAAAGAATACAAATGTCAGATTGGCCCGAAAATCTGCATAAGTATCTGCAAAGTTGAACTCACTGACAAAAAAGCCAAGTATGAAAAAAACAGTAATGAATAAAAACAATCCAATAAAACCCTGTGACCGTAACAGGCTTTTGAAAACAGGCCTTACTGAGCTGTCCCGTCTTGTCAAATAGTAAAAGGCCGGAATAAGAAATATCTCAAAGAAATTCTTTGGTACTACAATAGCGATTAATAATTGGCTCAGCCAGGAAAAACAGAACGCAAGCAGCGACAAGCCGATCCAATAATTACGCATGCCATATTTATATGGCGTCAATTGCAATGTTTTATCTAATGCCATCAGTTCTTTGCTTCTTTAGCATTTTACTGGCCATTACTTTGAGCCTGAATTTACTTATCCTGAATACCCGACGAACCACATTAATATCTTTATGAGGGTCTTTGGGAATATACCTTCGTGCTACATCGCTTTCAAGGTTCCTTTTATATATCCTGATGTCCTCTTTTAATACCTGACGCCTTTGCAACCAAACTTTTTGCCCTGAAACCATTCTTGGAGATTTCCATCCAAGATAAATAAGTCCATCTTCTAGTTCTGGATTGGGAAAGTATTTATAAGTAAGAGTGGATATAATAGATTGATCATGCTTATGTTTTGGAGCATAGGCCATTATATTCTTCTCTACCAAAGCTATCTCCATCACTTCAGCAATAATTTTACCGAAAAGGCCATTTTTCAGGAACCCAATAAAAGTACCCGCAATAGTTCCTTTTCCGATCCGGAAAGAATAAGGGACGCCACATGCTTCACAGGCAGCAGCGCTCACTTCATAATCCAGAAACTGATAATTAGGTACAAGAAAATAGCTTCTCTTTTTGATTATGTTGATAATTTCATCCAGAGGTTCCAGTATACACATTCCTGCATCCATCCAAATAATTACGTCAAACTCAGCATTATTCATGCACCATACCTTCCAAGTGTAGTGAGCTTTCCAGTGTTTGCAAAATGCAGGAATATCCTTTACTGTGACCCCACATTTACTCAGGTAGGAAAGTGTTGATTCTTCCAGGCCAAGATCATATACCACCACGGGAGGATGATCCGGCCAATTCCCTTTCAATGAACCTAATAAAGTGTACAATGAGTTTGCATATTTTTCGGATGCTGCCGTAATTATTCCAACATTCATATGCTGACTTGAATACTCAATTTTTTATAACTCAACTTGTACAACAAAACGATCACCTGTGCTATCATATGAACTACAGACGCACCTACAATAGAAATCGCGTACCCCAATGCCCCATGATGCTTTCCATAAAAGATCAGAAAAAGGATCAATGCTAGTCCCCAGAAGATCCGAAGAAAGAAATCATACCAGATCAAATTTGAGCAGATAAAAATATAGCCGATAGCATTTGTCAGTGCAATCAGGACTCCAGTAAGCAGAACAAGGAAAATCAAACTTCCTTCTATTACATACTCAGCTCCCATAAAATCTTTAAACAAGAAACTGAAAAAATAAATAAAGACCGCAGGGCACACTGACAAGATCAGATTTTGAAGAAATGTTATTATAACAGTTTTTCTGAACCTGGTCATATTCCCATTGCCAAAATCATTTGCCATCCTCGGGATCGAGACCTTGCCGGCACTGTCCGGAAGAAATAATACTAACTGCCGTAACTGATTGGCTGCATTGTACACTCCAAGTGAAGAATAGCCCAAAGGTTGATTGACAAAAATGGTCGTAGCTACCCAGTTCACAGGACTCGTCGCCATTCCACTTAGGAATGATGGTATGCTGATGCTAAAAATTGATTGCAGCTTTCTCTTGTCTATTTTGTACTCAACAGGAATATTATTCTCATTAAGAACCTTCCTAAGATAGAACCTGGTTATAAGCACGAGCAGTATCCTGGAAATCAGCAACATAAAGGTCAGCCCGATCAGACCTTTATAAAAAGCCCCTGCGATCAACAGGGGAGCAGAGATTATACCTGCCCAAAAGTTTATTACTGTGATCTTTTTAAAAACTTCAAATCCTGACAATACTCCGTTCTGGACGCCATTGACAGCATCAAATAAAATTATAAGAGAAGTTACCTGCATCAAAGTTGTTAATTCAGTATTGCTCAACAAGCTGCTTGCAATCCATCCGGATGTTAAAAGAAACACTATCGATATTAAAATGCTTATAAGTACTGATAGAGAATATAAAGTACCAATAACCTGTCCCGTTCTTTCCTTATCTCTGTCACGCCACTCTGCTACCAGTTTTGTAGTAGCTAATCCCAAACCAAGGCCGGAAACCGTACCAAATAACCCAACTGTTGTTTGAATAACATTATACTCACCAAAGTTCTGCGGGCCCAAGATTCTTGCAACGTACGCGATTGAAATAAAATTTAGCCCTTTTGAAACAAATGAGCCTAAAATCGCCCAAAAAGAATTCCTGAAATATGGATGTGAAAGAAATCGCATGCTATGAATTGATTATTCATCTTCTTTAAAGTAACCCTTACCGTAAGATGAAGCATACTTGCTATATGCATATCCCTGATAATGCTTCTGCCATCCAACACCGTTAAGAACGGCATACATAGGATGATCAGAAGTCTGATATGCAAGCCGGTTCAGATCATTATATACATCTTTGTTAGTGTGCCCCTGCCTTAAAACTACAAGAGTTATATCCGCAAATTGCTGAAGTAAGACAGCATCGGTCACAAGGCCAAATGGAGGAGTGTCGATAACAACAATATCAAACTTTTTTATAGTCTCTTCCATTAAACTTATCATGCGGTTGCTCGAAATGAGCTCAGCAGGGTTAGGTGGTAAATGCCCTGCGGAAAGTAAGTACAACCCGTCATTATAACCTTCAACCGCAACAATTGTATCATTCAATGCCGCTTTACCAACCAGAATATTCGAGATCCCTTTAGCTGCATTTATGCTCAGGTATTTCGCGACGTGCGGTTTTCTCAGATCAAGTTCAATCAATAACGTTTTCTTTCCAAGCAAAGCAAAACTTGCAGCAAGATTGATACTGATAAAACTTTTCCCATCACCGGGCTGAGCAGAAGTTACCAGGATTGTTTTTACCTCTTTATCCTTTCCCGTAAATCCTATCGCAGTGCGTAAACTACGTATTTGCTCGGCTACTGCAGATCTGGATTTATCGGAAATAATCACTGAAGACTTGATTCTTCTTATGTGTGATACAATTCCAAGAAAAGGGATACCAACCCTTTGCCTTACTTCTTGTTCATCACCGACCTTGTTATTCATAAAATCACGGGTGATAATTATTACAAGGGGAACAACCAGGCCAACTAAAACAGCTATTGCCCAGGTAATCTTTGACTTTGGAGATATCCTACCCAGACTCCTCGCTCTCATAATCATCCTCGAGTCCGGAATGTTTGAGGCCAGCGTAACTGCAGCTTCTTCTCTTTTTTGTAAAAGAAAACCATATAACTGCTCCTGGACATTGCGGTTCCGTTGTATCTCAACAAGTTTTCTCTCTAATTGAGGTACATTGCCAATCCGGCTCTTAAGTTGGGTTTCTTTCCGGCTTATATCATTCAAAACGATCAGGTAGGCAGATTTTAGATTTCTGACATTTGCAAGAAGTTTGCGCCTTACCTCCTGAACCTGCTCTTTCAGATCTACCAATAGTGGATTCATTGGACCAAGTTCCTTATCCTTTTGGGCCCGCTCCCTTTGAAGTATCAGAGTGTTATGAACTTCTACAAGTTCGGCAAGTGAAGGTTCTTCAATTCCCAGAGTGCTCGGAACAAGTCCCGGATTGTCCTGATTAATCATTAATTCCCTCTCTAAAGCAGATACAATATTCAGTTTGGTTTCACTTTCTGCTTTTTGCTTGTCAATATCACGGGCCATCTCCATAAACTGCTTGGCATCGCTGGAAATATCAGTTATCTGATTACTAGACTTAAAAGCCTGAACATCTCCTTCTACATTCTTAAGATCAAAGCCGACAGCCTTCAGCCGTTCATTCAAAAAGTCTATCGTATTGGCTGTCACCTTATTTTTATCATCAAGCCCCTGGCTATTGTAAAGATCGATCAATGAAGACAGAACAATGCGTGCCCTTTCACGGTTGACATCTTTTATGTTTAAACTCACTACAGACGCTTGTTTGCTCACCGGTTCTACACTTAGATTGCCAATAAACCCTGCAGTTGCACTTTCAATAGGAACAATAGAAACCTGATATATATTAGCTTTTACAGCGTCATGGTTATGCACATTGAGCCACTCTTCATTGGGCATCAATCTGAATTTCACATCGTTTATGTCGTATAATTGCCCATACGCCAATACCTGTGAATTACCTTTCTCGTTAGTTAGCAGAATTTTATTTTTTTCAGTTTTTATGCTCCATTTAATTTGGCCCTGTATATTTTCGGCATTCAGAATTTCTATAAAGAAGGGAACATCGCTTCCGAAAAAAGGAACATCACGTATACGGCCTTCTCCTAAATACGAAATAAAAAGTTGCTGCTTTTTCACCACACTTTCCATCAGGTCATAGCTGCGCAATATCTCTATTTCATTCTCCACTAATTTGTTGCTGCCTATTCCTAATTCTTTTAAAACGGAATTATCCGACAGGTCCCCAGCTTTCTTTTCGTCCTTAATCATTAAAGATGCTACAGCCTGATATACCGGATTTGTATAATGCAGATAAAACCACGCCCCCATTAAACACAAGGCAATACTGATTATAAACCAATACCAGGATTGACGAAGCCGGAATAACCATTTCCTCAAGTCAAAATCCTCCCCTTCCAGACGCAGGTCTTCCTTTAAAAACTCTTTACCACTCATTATATAAGATTGAAATTTACCCCTGAAATATATTACAGCAAAGGCGGGGTCAGTTACGTGTAATAATTATAGCCGCAATGGATGCGATACTCACAACGAGGGATGCCCAAAAAGTAGTGTTATTGGCCAGAAAGCTTTTGTTCTTACTGGGTTGGACATATACGATATCATTTTGCCGCAGATTGAAATATGGAGATTGCAAAGCGCCGCTGTTGTTAAAATCAAGTTTGGCAATCTCAGTACTTCCATCTGTTCTCTTTCTGATAATTTTCACTTTATTACGAGCGCCATATAATGTTATATCCCCTGCCGTACCGAGCGCCTCAAGCACATTGATCTTCTCACCGGAAACAGGTACTGAAACAGGTTTGTTAACTTCACCAATTACAGTTACTTTAAAATTGGTTAACCTGACTGAAACAATAGGATTAGTTAAATACGGCTTTAGCGAGGTAACAATAGTTTGCTTTAACTGGTCAAGGGTCATCCCTTCGACCTGAAAATTACCGAGAACAGGCAAGGAAATACTGCCTTCAGCAGAAACATTGTAGGTATTAAGAAAGCTTTGCGGAGACGACGAAGATGCCACCAACTGGGTATTCGGATTAGCAGACATCAAATTAAAAAATCTGCTAGCATCAGGATTGGGACTTGAAATAGTCAGTTGAACTTGGTCATCCGGCTGTAATTGAATGGGCGGGGGCTTTGCAGCGGAAATCACTTGTAATGAGGCTGTGTCAGATAAGTCTCTAAAATATGTTAGTTTCTTTGAGCTGGTACAACTGGTGAGTGAAAGTGCGGTGATCAATAAAAAGAAGAAAATGGAGGAAACAGTGTTTTTCATTTAAGTTTTAGATTTTAAACCGGAATAGTACAGGCTATTAACGGAATTTATAGGCCAGACCAAAAGAAAGGCTACCGATATTCCGATCCACTCTATCATTATGATAGAATCCGGAATAAAATAAATGGCCATCAAGACGCTTGGATAGAGAAAACCCAGCCCCGGCAGAAAAGGCAATTCCCGGATCACGATAAGTGATCATCGCAAGCCCCAGGTTACCTTCCATGAACCATTGCCAGGGATCACTCATATCATAATCATACGTGCCAAAATAGTAGCGATAACCGGCAGTGATATACCCAATATTCATAGTAGGCGTTTTCTTCTTATCAAAAAAACCAATTTTTGTGTCCGCCTGAGGAACAGTATATATCCCGAAAGTTGTAGTAATAAAGCTATTACTCAATTGCTCTGCTTCTTTATTCAAAAACCTCGTCAGCTTGAGTATTTTAAACTCCCCATTTAACCCCAGGGGATAGTTTTCTTTTCCACTCAGAACCACATACCCACCTAAAGAATAAATCGGCCTTTTCTGCCCCGGCTCAAACACCGAAGGCTTCATCCGCCCATTCTGGGCGAAAACGACCTGAACAGATAATAAAAGAAAGAACAGTAAGAATGGTTTTGTTTTCATAACGACAAAGGATAATATGTCTCTAAGATAATACTTTTCCGTAATGGTGTAGGTATAAAGCAAAGCTTCGCCTCCTCAGTCACAGGCTGTTAGCCTATAACCGACCAGTTTTTTAATGGCCCCCACTCAGAAAAAACCGGGCCAGTTTATTTGCCGGTAAAAATCGCCTTACCCTTCTCCTGCTGCCTGAGTGTCAATCAAATGGCAGAACCCCGGCGGGTTTGAAGATACACAAAAACCAAGTTGAAATGGAAGCATCGACCGTTATAAAGGCACCTGTTTTACAGAAAAAGCAATATTTCATAATCACATAACAGAGAGCTAATAGGAAACCCCTATTCTTTGAGCAGGGGTAGGGCTAAGCCCTGATACGGTCATATATATACGTTTAAGCTTTCCAGTTATTGCGTTGACCTCATAAAGATGGGCAAGGCTTTGCTGGAAAATGGACATATTATTAAAAAAAGAGGGACCTCCACTCCGGAGATCCCTTACCTGTTATGATTCTAAAAATGAAAAGCCAGGGTAATCAATAAAGTTCAGTCATTATTTCTTGTCTGTAAAAAAACTTATATCTCCCTCCGGTGTCACCTTCAGTATAATTGTTTTCTGGCTTTTGGTCAACTCCACAAAATAATTGTCCTCATCGGAAATGATTGAACCATACATTATCATATCTGCCTGAGTGGCTTCGTTATCATCAAACAGGATCACTCTGTCAACAGTATAATCCGGGTAATGCTTTTTGATATCATTCTGGACTTTCATTGCCAGGCTACTGAAATCGACAGTGCTGGTGGTGCCTACCAACTGCGTGCTATTATCATAATACGCGGTTATGGGTTTCCCCTCTTTCATAAACGTTGCTTCATCAAAATAAGTAGTTCTTCTCCATGTTGGACGGGCATCGCCAAAATCCCGGTAGAAATGGTCTTTTGTTAAACTGCTTACCTCATTCCCCTCCAGCTTGCGAAGCTCTTTTTTGGCTTCTTTCTTTTCCGCCCTGGCTTCCTTTTTATTCATATTCGCTTTGGCAATACTTGCAGAAGTGTTCTGTGCGTTCAGGCTTGCACCTGCCAGCAATAGGGCAACAGGTACTATCATTATCTTTTTCATATTGATTTATTTATAGGTGAGCATTCATTTACAACCCAAAGCTAGGTGGCACCCTGGGGGGAATAGAACGGGTAATCGGCGAACAGGCATTTCGTGTAGATAGCGAAGGGCAGATAATGGCTGGTGAAAGCAATGATCTTAGCGATCATTTATTATTTATTATAGTGGTGATCTTCTCCGCCACAGCCTGGAAATTTCCGTCAAAATGATGACCCCCTTTGATCACATCGCTATGGTATTTTGCCAGTTTTATCTGGCTTACAGGAAACCCGCTTTCATCCTCGCCAAAAAGAATGGCAGTCTTCTGATTCCCCAGGCGGTTGATCTCCGCTACCACGTCCATGCTCCGCTTCTTACCTATACCAAGCATGTCGGAAAGATGTATTTCAAAATCAGTAGAAGTGGAGGGAGACAACAGCACCACATCAGTGAGTTGATTTTTCAGCGAATCCGGCAGCCGGTTCACTACGAACGGGGTGATATCCGCTCCAAAAGAATAACCGATCATCACCCAATGATGATTGGTCCTTGATTGCAATGCTGTAGTGAGATAACCTGCAATAGCCGAAGCTGTTTGTTCAGGAGTTTTTTTATCCCAGAAATAAGCATGCGCATCAAGGGAAGCGATGGAATAACCCCTGTCATGGAGAGCGGTGCAAAGCGATGCTGTAAATCCTTTCACGCCACCATCCCCGCTCACCAGAAAGACAAACGGCTTATCTGTTGTTGTAAGCTGTTCTTTTAACGGCAGTTTATCCTGCGCTGATAATTGGTTCAGCAAAAGCAGGAAGGCTAACATGTTTATCCATCGTTTCATATACAGACAGATTGTTTATTCAGGGTTTCATTACCCTGTTCAAAGCTACCGGCAGTTGCAGAAGATCAAAATCATTCTCATAGATAAGATACTTGTTCTCCCACATTGTTGCATACTTCTCTTTAAACTCACGCAGACCTTTGTAATGACCAAAACGTTTGATCCTTGTTGCAGCCATTTTCAATAATTGCTCTGCCGTATTCACCGGTTGTTCAATACCCGTCAGCGGCACCAGGCCCATATTAAGATATAGCTGCTTTCTCTCTTTGGCATATTGGATCAATTGGATGATCAACGCATCCATTGCTGCTCCAGGTGCATCGGCTGTTCTGCGGATCAGGTCGTAGGTACACTCTTCCGGCGAAAAATCGGGAATGATGTTCAGGAATGCTTTTACCTCGCCCTCTGCATCTTCCACGGTGATGATATCCTGCTGTTGCAATTCTTCCGTATCAAATAAGCCTTGCGAAAAAACCAGTTCACCTTTGTCAAAATATTCCAGCCATTCATCTGACACTTTCTTCAATGATTTCAGTAAAGCCGGCTCATGCGGCGGCCTGTACAAATGAGTAGTGAATCCTTTTTTCTGCAAGCTGTTCAAACCATTCCGAAGCGATTTTTTATCCTTGCCTTCGAGATTGAACAGTTGCACATCCACGATCGCTTCCTGGCCGATCATCAGTTTTGGAAGTGCACCAAACAAGGCCACACTATTCTCATCCACGCGGTAGTATGCAGCTTTCCATCCGGTTTTCCTGCAATACGCATCAAACTCACGTATCACGGCTGCTTTATCTTCTTCCGCACATACAGGTTCTTCCAGTACAATGGCAAAGCCGCCGGCAACACGGTAAGCAATAAAAGCATCGAACTGCGTTGAAAAAAAATATTGCTTGTCCCTGTACAGTTTAAAATAATCAACGGATGATTGTCCATACAGGCTTACCAATCTCTTGGCCCTTTCCTTCTCGGTATCCTCCTCCTTGTTCAAATGCAGGTAAGGATTGATCAGGGCGAACAATACAAAAGCCCAGGTAAGAAACCCTAACCATCTTATCAACGCTACAAATTCATGACCGAACCGGGTAACTGGTTGCAAAGCATCATCCTGGAGCAAAAAGAACATGCGGAATGTATGTTCCAGCGATTGCTTCCAGGTGAAATCAATGCCAAAATGCTTTTTGTCTATAAAATAAAAGCTGATAAACCCGGCGATCAGCACCGCTGCCAGGCTGAATAAAGCTGTGCTGAAACCGATCTGCAGCCATTTCTTACTGGCACGGCGTCGGTACTGTTTGGCTGTAGCCAGCAATATCACTAAAGTAACCGCTGCAAAAATGGCTTCTTCATAATCCAATGCTTTGCCAAGATGACCCAGTAAAGACAGGAAAGAAAGTAATATAGCAATGGTCCAGGCAGCCCTGAACCCTTTTAATAAAAATGCAGCGGTAACCACCAGCATCAGGCCAATGTATAAAACCAGCAGGTTGGAAGCATGCACTGTTTGTAACGGAATATACTCCCTCAGCAACATAAGCCGGTGATGAATGGGCGGTGTCATCACCGAAACGATATTGATGATACCCAGCAAAAAGATCAGCAATACAGGAGCCAGCCGCAGGAATAATTTCCTCCCTTTCCAGGCAAAAGCCAGAAAGCCGCAAACCAGCGGCAACCAGAATTCAAATACCCTGTAAAGAATGGTAATGGCTAAAGCCTGACCTGCACTGTATCCATACAACTCCATAATATATACCAGCGACATTTCCACCGCACCAAGGCCCCGCAATAATGGCGATATAAGCATCAGCAACACAGAAATGATATAGGCCGCTGCAGCAACTCCCACAGATGCAGGCAGGCCCAGTGCCAGCATGGCAATATACACATGCGCCATGCCGCACAGCTCAATACCCAGCGAATACAGAACAGTTGCTCCAAAAGCCCTGTTGTCGAGCTTTGCAGTAAACAATCCATCCAGCACTGGTACAGCAGAAGGAAAGTATTTGCTGATCAGCCGGTATAGATATTTACCCGGCCGTAACGACATAGTGGCCATCCATAACAATACCAATATCGCCAGCAGGCTTATCAGGCCGGTGCCCGCATGGTGCAAGCCACCTTTGGTAAAAGCCAGATAAGCGATGACAGGCAAGCCGGCAAGGAAGACGGTCAGTAATCCTACAAATGCATAGATGCCGCTGGCCTGATGCACCTGCATCCGGCCCAAACCTCTCTGTCTTATATACGAAGGAGTATACGCCAATGAGCTTACGCCTCCTGCCGGAAGGAATACACTGAGGAAATTTCTTTTCAGGAATAATACAATGCCCTGCACCACGGGTAGTTCGAGCCTGACAGCAGCAAAGCTTTTACGGTACATGGCTCCTTGCAGCCAAAAGAATAAACCTGTTACGGCAAAACCAGTTATTATCCAGGCCCTGTCTGCACTTTCAAGGTGAGGAATAATGGCATGAAGTTCCCTCCGCTCGCTGCGGAAAAAGATAAATGCCAGGAACAAACCGATAAATGCAATGATCTCCCGCCAGTACATGGCCGGTTTGAATAGCATTTTTGCTTCTGGTTTTGTGTTGCTCATAACACTTTAATTCAACTCGGCAAACTCGGCCGCAGTATACACCGGCCATTTCAATTTTATTTCACAATCATCCGATCCGCTGTTATATAAGTAAAGACTGATATTCCAGCACTTTGTTCCCGGTGTTTTATTTTCTTTAGCCAGATCCATCAATAGCAGGCCTGTATATTCAATCTCTCCCTCGTTGTCGGACAATATACCTTCCACTGCAAAAGCCGCACCAGCCGTCATATCAGCCAGGTCAATGGTTTTACCCGGAAAAAGTGATGCACTTAACCTTATCGTTTCGCTGTGGGCGTTGAACCAATGTTCCTCTGCCTGATTATTGGAACCCATAATAAATTTCCAGTTCCCGTCCAGCAGCAATTGCCCGTTCTGAAAGTCTATCTGCACATTCAACAAGTGGGCCGGATATTCATCCTCCATTATGTCCGTTGCATCCGGCACTGCAGTTAATGGCACATTGTACTCAATGGTCCATAGGGGTATCATCTCATTCATGGTGTTGTGTTGATTTGATACCTTAAACCTACATCAGTTAATGGTGCTTGTTTATGAATAGTCGGTGAACAGGCATTTGTAATCGTTGCCCGATGTCCGTTGACTGTTGCCCGGTAACCACAAGTTGGGACCATCAGTCAACCCTCAACGGGCAACGGTCGACGGATAAAATCGTACATGTTCAAACACATAATTCTCATGCGTACGAAGCTTATCAATCAGTTGCTTCAATTCACTTTCTTCCCAGGTTTTGCGGAACATCTCATCATGTATCAGCACCACGATATGATCTTTTGTGAATGTGTTACCGGTTTCCAGTCTTGTTTCGATATCCTTCACCATTTCATCAACTGTTTGAACAGGCGTACCATCAGAAGAGCGATGCTGCCATTCAGTATCCCAGCCAAATATTTTATAACCATGCGCTGCCAGTGTATCTGCAGCAGCACTTCCGCTGTTGCCTGCGCTGAAGTCATCTTTTTTATGTTCACCCAACCGCCAGATATTACGTCCGGGTAAGCGGACAATCTTGTAATGCAATCCAAGCACTGCCTCATCCTGTTGAATATCATCCAGCACAGAAACGGGCCGGCTGTAAAAAACTTTATACTTCCCATTGGCATGGGTATAGCTGTGGTTATAGGTTTCGATATAGGGATTCGTTTTGTATTCTTCCAGGTAAGCCTGCAACTTTTTGTTTTTCATCACCAGTTGCCCCACCAGGAATACGCTGATCTTTAATCGCTCCTGCAACACTACGCTATCAATATGTTCACTTCCTTCCAGTGGGCCATCATCAAATGTTAAATAGATGTATTTGATCGGGAGTTCCGGTTTTCTTTCTTTTGGGATAGCAGGAGCAGGATGTTTTATCACCGGCTTCCGGGTGATAAGCATGGAAGTCAACAGCAGCAAACCAACAGGCCATGCTGCGTAATAGATCATTTTTCTCATATTATAAGGTAGTTCCGTTAACTCAATGTATCATAAAACTGTTTTGCCTCTTCCAGTGCATGATGGCAATAGTCAATCAGCTTCTGCAGCTTATCACCGACCTGCTTTTCATCTTCACTGAATTCAATAGTGTCGAGCATCTGCTCCAGTGCATTATTGAGTCCCATCACTGATACGGACGTCTTCATTGTATGTGCCAACTGGCGCAGCTTCACCATGTCCTTTTCCTCCCATGCAGCCTGCATTTTTTCAAGATCGCCGGGAACCATTTCCAGGAATTGTGCCGTCACTGTTTGTTCATATTCCTTACTACCGCCGCTGATCTCCTGCATATAAGCAAGATCGATGTACTTATACTCATTGGTAATTCCGGTTTGCACGGAGGAAGGCGCACTTGATCCTGTACCAACCAACCGGTTGATCAATCCACGCAGTTCCTGTTCGCGCACAGGCTTTGAGATATATTCATCCATGCCAAATCCAAGGCATTTCTCCCTTTCCCCTGCAAGTGCATGTGCCGTCATGGCAATGATGGGTGTAGTTAGCTTTAGTTCGTTGCGGATGATCTGTGCAGCAGAATAACCATCCATTTCCGGCATCTGTATATCCATCAGTATCACATCATACTTTTTATGACGCAACATTTCTATGGCTTCCTTTCCGTTGGCAGCAATATCCGGGTTCACTTGCCAGCTCCCAAGGAGGTGTTTCATCAGTGATTGATTGATCTCATTGTCTTCCACCACCAGTATTTGCGTATTACCGGTGGCCGGGTATATGATTTCATGTTTTGCCACTTTATGTTTTGGCGCCTTACCTTCCGCCGGGATCTTATAAGGGATGCTGAGTTGGAAACGGGTACCAAGGCCAGGCTCGCTTATCACTGCAATGCTTCCCTGTTGCAGGTCAACAAGGTCTTTTACAATCGCAAGTCCCAATCCAGTTCCCCCATATTTGCGGGTAATGGAATCTTCTGCCTGCCTGAAACGATCGAATATGCCGGGTAGCTTGTCTTTTTCAATGCCAATACCTGTGTCGCTCACCGAGATGAACATAGTGACCCGGCCAGCTTGGAGCGGCTCTGTATTAATAGAAACATTAATGCTTCCCCTTTGAGTAAATTTCACTGCATTGCCGATCAGGTTCACCAGTATTTGCGTAAGCCTTACAGCATCTCCTTCGAGTATATCAGGCACCTGCTCTTCTACAGCAGTGGTAAGCAGCAACCCTTTTTCCCTGGCTTTCTCTGTAAACATGGTCTCTATTGAATGCACAAGACTGCGAACGCTGAAAGGCGCCGGTTCAATACGCATCATACCGGCTTCTATCCTCGACAGATCAAGTATATCGTTGATAATGGCCAGGAGGTTTTCGCCCGACTGGCGGATGCTGTGCACATATCCTTCGGCTTCGGGTTCCAGTGTTTTCTTTTGCAGAAGATTGGTGAAACCGAGGATCGCGTTCATTGGGGTGCGGATCTCATGGCTCATATTGGCCAGGAAATTTTCTTTTATCCTGGCTGCTTCCCTTTCTTTCTTCTCTGATGCATCCAGCTGGCGGATCAATTGATTCTGGCTGGCAATCCGGTTAATGATATACCAGAACAGGCCGGCTCCGCTCAGCAGCACGATCACGATGAGAATAGTGCCCCAGCGCCGGGCTTTACGTCCACTTTCATCAATCGATTCTGTTACCCTTGTAAGCAAAACCTGCCGGCTGGTATCTATCTTATGCGCTACTGAGGTAATGGAATGCATCAGTCTTTTTCCATGCTGATTGGCCATCAGCGCTTCTGCAGCTTTTTTTCCGGAATGGGCAAAAGTGTCGAGGACCTGGCGATTGAAAGATATTTTTTCCTGCACCAGTTCATCCAGTTCATCAATGAACCGGATCGTGCTGTCGTCATCATTTATTTGCTGAAGATGACCCAGGTCATTTCGCACATTCCCTATTTGTTGTTCAAGATTATCCGCGATGGAAACATCCGACATGGCAATAGCGCCTCTCACATCGCTTTCCATGGATATCATATCCTTTTCAAGTTCGCGGAGCTGACTGCCTGTCTTGAATTCATTCAACAGTTTTTCATTGCCCAGGATAAGATCATCAATATTCCGGGCGGAATTATACTGCATAAAGATCAGAAGGAGATTGCCGGTAATGAAGGCGGTCAGCAGGTAGTAGATAATGCGTTTACTGGTCATGCGGATTACTCTGCTGTAAGTTAAGGATTAATTTAAGGTTTAAAGGTTTAAACCTTATTTCTGAGGCTTGATATACCTGCCCAGGAATGTTGCCAGCAGCATAATGCTTCCGATCAGTCCCAGCAGCACAACGAGCATTAACCAGACATGCCCTCCTTTGTCCATCAGCCTCAACAGAAAATAAGAGAGGATGATCAGCACCAGCAGGTCAAGAAAGAATAATATCGTGTAGATTGTTTTCATTGTAAAAAAAGGGGGCCGCATAGACATGCAGCCCGTAACCAAAACCAAACTGCTATGAGAATAAAAGCTTTTTTGAAGGTTGAATACTGAACATCCGATCATTTCATCACAAACTGCCCGTATTCAATTGCTTCAACAACCCAAAGCTCTTATTTCCCACTTCATCTGTAAGGGCAGAATAGATGGAACGGGTAAACGTGTCGGTAAAACGGGAAAACTGATCGGTGGGATCAAAGGATGTTCATCCGCTTATTGAGTGCGGCCCTGTAAGCATCTGCTACAGGCAGGGGCTTGCCCTGGATAATGAGGGCCCCGTCCTGGATAGTGTCGATTTTGGGGATGGAAACGATATAGGACCGGTGCACACGCAGGAACTGATCGGCCGGCAGCCGCTCTTCCACTGCTTTCAGGGTGGTATGGATGGCATAGAATTTACCCTGGGTATGAAGTTTTACATAATCGCCCATAGCTTCCGCATACAGGATCTCATCGAGGCTGAGACGGCGGACAATATTGGAATCCCGGATGAAAATAAACGCATCAGGGGCAATATTCACTTCTTCTTCCAGGCTTTGCCGGATATCCCTGGCTTTATCAATAGCTTGTATGAACCGGGGCAGGGTCACTGGTTTTACGATATAATCCACTACGTTCAATTCAAATGCCTCCACTGCATAGTCCTTTCTCGAAGTGGTAAAGATGATCAGGGGACGTTTGGCACCGAGATTCCTTGTCAGTTCCAACCCGGTCATACCCGGCATTTCAATATCCAGCAGCAGCAGGTCCACAGGCTCTTTCTGCAACACATTATAAGCCTCCATTGCATTTTCGCATTCTGCCACTACCGCCAGGTCTTTCACCCGGGAAACAAGTTGTTTAAGCGTGGTGCGGGCAATTTTGTTATCGTCAACAATAACAACATTCATGAACTGAAGATAGGAATTTCTATCTTATCGTATTCACCGTCATCACCTGCATTCCTCCCCGCCCATTCACTTTTACAGGCACTGCCGTGGAGGCACGTCCGCTAAGCTGGAGGTTGATCTGGTTCTCACCCGCCTGCAATGGAATGCGGACATAATAGATCGTATGGGGCAGGCTTTGCCAGTTACGGGTATCTGCTTTTTCAGAAGCAAAATTGAAAATTTGCAGGCCAAGCGCAATGGCTTCACGGGTTGCTTCTTCTTTCTTTTCCTTTTTCTTTTGCTCTTCGGTCTTGTTCTTGTCGTAGTCCTTTTTATCGGAAGGCCTTATGGCAGCTTCTGCCAGCTTTTTAATGGCAAGACGGGTCAATGTTGAGGATAATTCCTTCAGCATCCTTTCTTTCAAAGTAGCGAAGGCGAGATTGTTCACATCTTCTGCTGGTTCCAATTTGAACGATTGCGACCCGGCCAGTGCTGTAGCACCTGTATAAGCCGGAGCAACGGCTTCATATTTGGGAAGTGCAACACGGAAACTGCGCAGATCTTCCAGCTTAATATTATCTCGATTGTAACCACTGCTGAAGTCAAAGGGAACTGTGAAAGAGTTATTTGCATCGGTAAAGAAAAAAGCACCACCCGCATCTTTGAACAAAGAGAACCAGATATCCTGTTGTGCTTTAACAGGAGCAGAACCATTTTCCCAGAAAAGGATCAGTTCTCCGCCTGCCGTCTTTTCTTCCTTTTGATAC
This sequence comes from Chitinophagaceae bacterium, assembly GCA_036262095.1. Classification (GTDB taxonomy): domain Bacteria; phylum Bacteroidota; class Bacteroidia; order Chitinophagales; family Chitinophagaceae; genus Terrimonas_A. The sequence goes on from DATAJQ010000262.1 coordinate 29,534, forward strand.
GTTGTATTCAATAATCTTTCATACCGGCCGAGCTCATCCATAAACCCGTTCTGATCTGCAGTCCGCAACAGGTCTTTCTTCAACTGCTCGGGCATGTCTATGCCATAATATTTCCCCTGGTTGTCCAGAAACACATCAGCAGCATTGCGATAGGAAATAAATGCATTGTTTACATCCCCGCCTTTCTCATAAATAATGCCTTGCACCATTAAGGAAAAAGCATCATTCTTGTATTTGTCTTTATTGCCTACTTTATCTTCCTGGGCATAGGTGCGGAGGCTGATGCGGCGGGCTTCCACGAGTGCATCATCTGTTTCACCGAGTTGCAGGTAATTGATGGCTTTATAATAATGTACCAGGTATTTTTCAAAATCTTCCGCTTTATAGGTTTGCATCATGGGGTTGAGCAGGTTGCCCAGTGCAATATCCTTTGCCGAAGTGCGGGCCGTTTCCATAAGCAGGTCCGCTTCATTGAAATAGGTGTTGCTACTATCCCATTGCCCCATCAGGTGGCAAACCTTGCCACGCTCAAGAAGGTAAAGCAGGCGGTTCCTGTTTTTCTTCAGCAGCTTGCTTTTATCCAGCTCTCTGGCAGCTTTAGTGTAATCACCTTCCCGGAGACTGCTGTAGTAACCCTGCACCTGTTGATTATAGGTAGCACAGGACGCCAGCATTACCAAAGGTAAAAGCGCAATAGCCCAGCTCTTTATATTTTTGAATAAGAGGAACATTCACCCGTATTGAGCGATACTCAAATGGGTTTAGTTCTTTACATATTTAGCGATCTTCTTCTCGCCTATCCAAACCACTTCATTGGTTTCAATATTGGTGAGCTCAAGATTTACCTGGTAGTAAACTACTTTTTTTCTTTTCTGGGAATCTACTATAGAATTGATAGAACCCTGGAGTATAAAATCGGCGCCTTGTTCCAATCCGAATTTCTTCATGGTGCTGGCACTGGCATTGGTTTGCTGATCAGCTTTTTCTGCACGCAGCTCTTCCCTTTTTTTGCCACCCTGCACCAGTCTTACTCTTTGTGAAGTAACAAATGAGTTCTCTACGTCCTTGATAAAAGTTTCTGCTTCGATATGCTCATGGCTTTTATTGGTTACCAGGCCAACGATCACGGTTGGACGTTGTCCATTTTTGGCAGCCATGTAATTAGTAAGCCAGTTCGCTCCGAGTATTGTTTTAGTCATATCTTCTGCTACAAGTCTTGAATCAGTATTGTTCCAGCGGCCGCTGAGATCTATCTGTTCAGAAGGATCAATGCGGGTGACTTTATGGGCGCAGTTACTGAACAGGAACAATGCAGTAAGAGGCAAAAAAATGAGTAAACCCTTTTTCATTATAAAGGAATTAATGGTTTATGATAATAAAAATGTATTGTTGTGCTGGTTCAATCACCATCTCCACCACCAACCCAGGCCGAGGTTCCAGGAGAAATTACTGCGGCGGTTGTAATGGTAGGGTGAATAGTAGTTATTGTAGTTTCCCCAACCGTTGCCATAATTCAGTGAATTATACCAGTCGTAGGAAGAATATCCGTAGCGCGCCCTTTCCAGTCGCAATTGCTGGCGGAATGCACGGCGGTTAGCTCTTGCTTCAGCTTTGTCGGCCAGGTAGTCAATAGCTTTATAGGTTTCCTGTGCGGTGGTACCTTGCCAGGTATTGATGGAATCAGCTGTCTTCATATATTTTGCCCGGCTAACGGCGAAATCAGGATTTTGATCAGGGGCCAGCGTTGTCTGCGCCATGGCAGCACCGGCAAACAGCATGACTGCCAGTGTCAATAAATTCCTGTGTATAGATATTTTCATTGCATAGGTTTTAATCCTTATCAAGATAACAGGTTTTTGGAACATTTTGTAGCCCGCAGGAGGGATTGAATTTTATTTAACAGGGAATCAACACTTCATGCGGGATTTTCCCTGTGAAAACACTGTTACACAAAGCTACTATTTGCTCCGTTAACCGGCCGTTAAAACTTACACGGGTTGAGGAAAAGGGGAAACAGATTGAAACAAGCTGTTTTGAATAAAGAAAGTTGGTGCTGTTTAAAATAGCCCTTCCCGTCTTCCCGCCTTACCGGTAAAATTTTACCGGTAAGGCGGGAAGACGGGAAGGGTTTCCGAAATTTGTTGATGTATTATAATGTTATTTAAGTCTTTCGTAGAGTTTTTGCCGGTAAGTAATGCCGACCGGCATTTTCTGGTCATTGATCGTAACCGTGTCTTTACCGTATTCGTGGATTTTGTTAAGGGATACAATAAAGGATTTGTGGATCCGTAGAAACTGGTTGTCAGGCAATGTTTCCTCCAGTTCACTGGTGGTCAGCGAAACGATATATGTTTTTTGGGAAGTGCAGATACGGATGAAGTTGCCCAGGCTTTGGGCATACAAAATATCGTCCAGTTCAATACGCGTGTTCACTCCTCCTGTTTTTACCATGATAAATGACTGGCTTTCTCTTTCCGGTTCTTTCCTTACGGAAAGTTCAAAGTAACGTTCTGTGGCAGTAATAAAGCGGGGAAGATTGATTGGTTTCAGCAGGTAATCCACCACTCCATGATCATAGCTTTCCATTGCATATTCCGAATACGCAGTAGTAAGAATGGTGCGGGGAGGATTCTTCAGGCTTTTGAGCATCTCCATGCCGGAGATCTCGGGCATGTTGATATCGAGAAACATCAGGTCAACCGGGTGCTGCCGCAGGTAATTAATGGCTTCGATAGCATTGTAACACTGTTGCACCAGTTCCAGTTGTGATACGTAGCGGATATGGCTCATCAACACATAATGCGC
>DATAJQ010000263.1:0-23882 GCA_036262095.1 Chitinophagaceae bacterium
AGATTGTAAACCTCATATCATGTTACTACTAAGCGACGTATCAGGGCAATAATCAGGGCAGGGCCTTCCAAATTCTACTATGCCTGTTCTTTCATCACCAGTGGCCGGCACTGATGACGAAGGTAGGATGTCTTTGTTATCACCGGTCACACCAACGGCGATAAGTTTTACCTTAAGTTCTTCTGTCATACCGAAATAAAAGCGCAGACCGGCACATCCTTCCTGTGCAAGTATATACTCAAATTCAGCACGGTTAAAGGTTTCACAAATAGACAGGATATCCTTTCCTTTACAATCAGGCGCCAGGATATTCTCTTTTTCTGCACGGTAGCGGGCTGTCATGATCTTCGCTTCATCCAATGAAATAAATCTGCCAGCATCTGGCGGGAGGGTAGATAGGGACATATGAGGATGGTTTAGTTACTTAAGATATTATACCGGCAAATTGTAGTTTTCTGGCCGCTTATGATCAGGTATTAACACGTAGTAACATTGGGTGATAACCGCATGTATCCGTATGTATGTGTAAACAAAAAGCCGGGAGAATGATCTCCCGGCTTGTATAATATAGAAATGCTGATCAACTTTACTTAGTCCCTTCCATCCAGTAAATTGCCCAGTCCTCCTAATATGCTTCCCTCTTCCTTCCTCTTCCAGGTTCCATATTCTACCATCTTTCCGGCAAGCCGGCTGATCGGCAGGGATTGGATCCAAACCCTTCCCGGCCCCTGCAACCGTGCAAAGAAAAGCCCTTCACCTCCGAATATAAAATTGCGGACACCACGTACGAATTCAATATCAAAATCAACAGATGGCGTGTATGCTACCAGGCAGCCTGTATCCACTTTCAATACTTCACCAGGCACCAACACCTTCTCCACGATATAACCGCCTGCATGCATAAAAGCATATCCATCGCCTTCTATTTTTTCCATGATGAATCCTTCACCACCAAAAATACCTGTACCCAACTTACGCTGGAAATGGATGCCGATGCTCACACCTTTGGCAGCACATAGAAAAGCGTCTTTTTGTGCAATGACTGTTCCACCCAGTTCCAGCAGGTCCATCGGAATGATCTTGCCAGTATAGGGTGCGGCAAAACTTACTTTCTTTTTACCCTGGCCTACGTTGGTAAAAGCCGTCATAAACAGGCTTTCACCCGTCAGCACTCTTTTGCCTGCACTCATCAGTTTGCCCAATAAGCCGCTGCCTTGCGGTTGTTGCGACCCATCGCCAAAAATGGTTTGCATGGCAATGCCATCTTCCATCATCATCATGGCACCGCTTTCAGCAACTGCCGTTTCAGAAGGATCTAATTCGATCTCTACGAACTGGAGCTCTTCTCCATATATCTTGTAATCTATTTCGTGATTGTTCCTTTGAGAATAAGACATGTTTTATTTTTTCCCAAAGATAATTGGTGATCGCTTAACCTGTATAATCAGGATACATGGCCAGCACCGACTCCAGCAGGTCCTGGTCAAACTCCTCATTTTTACGGAACTCTTCGATCATCGGCCTGGCTTTGTCGTAATCTTTTGCTTCGAGATAATTGGCCATCAGTTCCAGTATACCGCTCTCGAAGGCAGGATAGTTCTGTACCAGGGTTTCGAGATGCTGCCGCGCTTTGAGCGGTTCTTTCATGAGATTATACATTAATGCGCGGTAAAAATCCAGGAATTTGTCTTTATTGATCAATGAATCGAGGTGATTGATATTATTAAGCGCTTTTTCATAGTCATTGTTCAGAATGGCTGCGTCTAACGTCATGAGATACGTATTGGGATCGTTAGGATAGCGGGCTTCAAAATCTTTCAGTTGCTGCAGGTACGTTTCATTGTCCATTTGTGAAGTGATCTGGATGCCGAGGATCTGGATCGTTTTCTGATTCCTGAATTTATCGGGTAATCCATCGAATACTTCTTTAGCGGTTTCATACTTGCCCTCGTTCATGAGTTTTTTGATCCGTTGAATATTCTCCAGTGATTTTTCATCTTCGCTTTTTTCACTACCGGCCGGGCTATCCAGTATGCTTAGCAGGTTGGCAAGCATGGAGCTGAAGTTTTCGCCGGCGATATAAATATAGAAATCTGCAATACCTACTTTCCCGTTCTTTTTCACCAATTCAAAGTCATGATAATTCAATCCCTGTTCGGAATACATGCGGTATAACAGGTGTTGCACCCCATCCTTTTCATAATGCTTCACCAGCTCATAAGAACCTCTTTCCTCTATAGCCAGGATGATCTGGCCTCCCATATTGGCTCTTTCAAGCCCTGTTCCTGCGCCCTTTTCCATGGCAGAACTTATTTTTTCCGATGAGTTCTTCCGTATGCGTTTTCCCAGTTCTTTTATATTGATCAGGGTATTGAAGTATTTGGGATTACGATGGTGTATAGCTGAATCGATCTGCTTGCTGAAATCTTCCGCTTCTTTATAGGTAACGGGTTTGTCGGGATTGCTGCAAGCTCCGAAAAGAAAAACTGCGAAAAGGATTGCGGCAAATATTGGGTGGCGCATCGGTTATATTTTAGGGTAAAATACAACTTAAACAATAAAAAGGGGAAATCGCTCTTTGAGTAATGGCCCGGTTCGGTAATTCACACAAAGACAACGAAGACCACAAAGAAATATTTTATTTTATTGAGATATCAATAAAATCGTAGAGAGCGTGAAAGGCTCAGCATGTATTTCTTTGTGGTCTTCGTTGTCTTTGTCGGAATTTAGAACATAGAAATCGTTTTATTCCGTGCGCAAGCTTTCTACCGGGTTTGACAGTGCAGCCCTTACTGCCTGGTAACTGACTGTGGCCAGCGCAATAAACATGGACAAAAATCCTGCACCTGCAAATACCCACCATTGAATAGAAACACGGTAAGGGTAATCGCTCAGCCATTTATACATAGCCCACCAGGCAATAGGTGTTGCTATCAGGAAAGCAATGCCTACCAGCTTCAGAAAATCTTTTGACAACAAAGCAATAAGTCCGCCAACAGAGGCACCCAGCACTTTGCGTACGCCGATTTCTTTTATCCTTGCTTCTGCCATATAGATAGCCAATCCCAATAAACCCAGGCAGGAGATAAAAATGGTGAGGCCGGAAAACAAAGCAGCTAATGTGCCCACACGTTGTTCGCCTTTAAATTTATTGGCATATTCTTCATCCACAAACTTGTAGGCAAAAGGATATTCGGGGTTATACTTCTTAAAGATCTTTTCTGCCTGTTGCAATAGTTGGGCTGTAGGCCTTTCCTCATTCATCCTGATCATTATCACATTGAACCAGGCTTTTGCGCCGGCGATCAGCATAGGCTTTGTTGGTGTGTAAGGAGAAGTAAGAATAAAATCCTTGATCACTCCAACGATATGCCATTCGGTGCCATTGTCCTTTACAATTTTACCAATCGGGTCTTTGAACTTCATTACTTTCAAAGCCGATTCATTAATGATGAGACCGGTTGAATCGGTCGGGAACTGGCGCAGGTCAAAATCGCGGCCCTGTACAAATTGCAGGCCGGCAGTTTTACCCAGCCCTTCATCTTCATTATACCGGAAGAAATCCGTTTTATCATTCGGGTCCTTACCTTCCCATTCCTGCCCCCATCCATCGCTCCAGCTTTGCGTGATGGGTGCACTGGTTTTGGTAATGGAAGTGGCGATGCCCTGCGCGAGCAATTCGTTTTTAATTAACTGGTAATTCTTTTCTACATCACCAGTGAAATGATGATATACAAGATTATTTTTATTATAACCGGTCTGCCTGCTTTGCGCATAATCGATCTGCTGTTTTACGATAATAGTGCAGATGATCAGTATAATGGCAAAAGTAAATTGCAGTACCACCAGTATTTTACGCGGTGTGACCGGCGACTGTGATTTTTTGAATGCTCCTTTCAGCACTTTCACCGGCTGAAAAGAAGAAAGGAAGAATGCAGGATAGCTGCCTGCCAGGAAGCCGGTAAACACGACAAATGCAAGCCCGCATAACCAGAAGCCGGCACTTGCATACGGTATATAAAGTTGTTTGTCAGTAAGGTGGTTGAACCCGCTGAGACTCAGTTGCACAACTGCTATTGCAAATAGCCCGGCAATAAGCGCAAGCAGGATGGATTCCCCGATAAACTGTGTTACCAGTGAGTATTTCCGTGCGCCCACCACTTTTCGGATCCCCACTTCTTTTGCACGCTTTTCGCTGCGGGCTGTGCCCAGGTTCATAAAATTGATACAAGCGATCAGGAGAATGAAAGCCGCTACAATGGCAAACAAACGGACAAAAGTGATGCGTCCGCTGCCATCTTCCTTGCCATTGGTAAAATTGGAGTACAGGTGCCAGCGGCTGAGAGGATACAGGAACATTTCCCATTTAGGGTCCTCGGGATCATACTTTGGCTTGAACACTTTCATTTTTGCATTTACAGAAGCCAGGCTGGCATGGGGCTTAAGCAGAACATAGGTACGGGTGCTGTTATTCCCCCAGTACTGGTCATCCTCTCCTGTGAATCGTAAATAGGACCACGGCATCAGGTATTCAAAACTGAAGCGGGTATTATTAGGCAGGTCTTTCAGAATACCCGTTACAGTGAAATTCTCTTTGTTATCGATCTTGATCACTTTGCCCATAGGGTCTTCATGGCCATATAATTTCTTTGCCAGCTTTTCTGTAAGTACAATGGAATGCATGTCCTTCAGCACCTGGGAAGGATCACCTTTCAGCAGGGGAAAACTGAATACCTGGAGGAAATTGGAATCCACCATTGAACCCTGCACTGTTATCCGCTTATCGCCTATGCTGAATAAGAAATTGCTGCCCCAATCCACTCTTACAGCAGCTTCCACTTCCGGGAGGTCTTTTTCCAGGGTCCTTGCCAGCACTTTTGGAGTGGTGTTCCAGCAGTTCAATTCCCCGCTGAAACTGGCCCTGTTCCAGGCTTCATAAATGCGGTCTTTCTTTTCATGAAACTGGTCATAGCTCACTTCGTTCTGTATCCATAGTAAAATAAGGATCGCACTGGCCATACCAACAATCAATCCTGTAATATTAATAAGGGTAAACCCTTTACTGCGAAGCATGTTGCGCCAGGCAACCTTGAAGAAGTTCTTTAGCATAACAGTGGTTAATTATCCCAGAAGTACGATTAAGATCGTAAAAAGTTACAAGACAAAGGAAATTTTTATTTAAAAGGTGATAATAGATCGCAAAGGGCGCTAAGGATACGCAAAGAGCGCCATATTGCGTTCTTTGCGTACCCCTGGCGCCCTTTGTGATACCAGGGTTGAGCGGCCCGGTTATTTCAGATCATAAAACCTCCAGCTCGTTTTATAATCGGGCTTCAGAGGCTGGTTGATCAATATTGCTCTCAGCATTTCAATCGGCAATGAATTTTCCCGGAAAATGGCATCGTGGAATTGTTTATAGGTCATTTTCTTGGTATCGACCAGTTCTTTTTTCAAGCTGTACAGTTGCATACCACCGATCATATAGGCCAGTTGATATAAAGGAGGATAACCACCCACGAATGAACGGCGCACTTCACCTTCAGCATTGGCACGCTCATGCCCTACCCGGTCAACCAGGAAATCGATACATTGCTGAGGCGTCCATGTTCCCAAATGATAGTTCAGGGAGAAAATGATGCGTGCGCAACGGTGCATTCTCCAGAACAGCATCCCCATGCGGTCTTCTGCGGAGCGAGGGAATTTAAGGTCCCACAACAACAGTTCCCAGTAAAGCGAATTGCCTTCAGTCCAGAATGGAGTGCCGAAATTGCGATAGGTTTTATTGCGGCTTGTCATGTATTGCTGCAGGTGGTGGCCTGCAATCAATTCATGATGCACAGTGGCGCGGGAGAAAAAGGGGTTATTACCGCGCATGCTCATCATCTTATCGTCATATTCCATTGTATTGGTGGGATAAGATATGATCAGTGATTCCCCACCCAGGAAAAACGGCGCTACCAGTTGGCGTTCCGGCGACATCATATACATGCGCCAGGATTCTTCTGCCAAAGCCGGTATAGTAACGAGATCATGTTTTTTCAGGAATTCTACTGATTGCAGGTAAAGATCATACATGGCGGCAGGCTGCTGACCGGCGGGCACATAAGAATTCTTAAGCTTTTCCTGTGCAGCTTTCCAGTCATTGCCGAATCCCATTTCCTTTGAAGCCTTCAGCAATTCAGCATCGCACCAGGCGAATTCCTTGTTAGCGATATCTACCAGTTCTTCCGGTGTATAAGGAATGAATTCTTTTCTCAACTGGCGGATCAGTTCCTCACGCCCTGCACGCTTTCCGATAATGCCGCTGCCATCATCTTTCTGATCAGTTGTTTCCTTGCCTTTCGATCTGAGATCATTGGCATAAGAGCCCAGCAGGCTGTCTACAGATGCATAGGTTTTGGGGACCCACCAGGTAAACATCGGATCATAGCCATTATAAAAACTGAAATAATTTTTCAATACGCCCTGCAGGTCTCTCACAGCACCTGAAGCGGCAGTGGCCAGTGAAGCTTCCATGGAAGGCGTTTTCTTCAATTCCGCTTTGGCCGCTTCAATCTGGTGATAGATATCATTCAGTTCTTTTGCCACGGCCTGGCCATCAACATTCGCTCCGCGGCGACGTGGCTTTTCCAGTGCGGAAATGCGTGTGGCAAAAGGAATGTATTTCACGATCTGGTCGTAGGTCTTTCCATCTTCGAGCAGTCTTTCTTTTTCATCTTCAAGATTGCGGTGGAAAAGGATATAATCCACTTTTCCGTTTATGCTCATTTTCTCAAAGCCGGATTTCGCCATTGTTTTTTCATAGTCATCGATCAGTTTCAGCAAGCGCTGCCTCCGCTCTGGGGAACTCGTATTCTGCCCTTCACGCATCCCACGTCCTTCAAATGCAGAAGCAGTGGTGGAGTAAAAGCGGGTCAGGCTTCCACGGTCTGCATTGTACTGCACCATGATATTGGTCATTTCACTGGCCTGTGCGTAAAGGTCAGTGCTCACTTGCGTTTGTGACTGACCGGGAATACTAAGGGTAATCAGACAACCTGTTAATAAGCTTGCCGGAAAGAAAATTTTTCTCATATGCCTTAATCCTGTTTTAGTTGCACCTAAGGTAATTCACGAAAGAGAAAAACTGATCAACAGATATTAACTTTTTCCAGCAGGAAATTAACTATTGACATATTCCTGTTTTCAAATCAATAAATTTGTTTCCCAACGAATCCTGGTTCAGCAATTAAATAACCGTCCATGTTCTCAAGAATTTTCGCTTCTTTGCTTGCCTGCCTGCTCCTGTTTGCAGGCGCTTCCGCCCAGCAACCTGTTTATACCCATGCAGACACCCTCCGCGGCAGTATCACGCCTGAACGCGCATGGTGGGATGTGCAGCGTTATGATATTACAGTAAAGCCCGATTATAATTCCAAAACCATTACGGGAAAGAACCTGCTGACCTATCAGGCCGTTTCATTATCAGCCAAACGCCTGCAACTGGATTTGCAGGAACCTTTAGTGATAGACAGTATAATCCTGGATAAAGCCATAACGCTTACCTATACCAAAGAAGGAAATGCCTGGCACGTGGATATGCCTTCACAAAAAAAGAACAGCCAGCATACGCTTGCCATTTATTACCAGGGCAAAGTGCATGAAGCAAGACGTGCACCCTGGGATGGAGGATGGATCTGGGCAAAAGATTCATTGGGACGCCCCTGGATGACCGTCGCCTGCCAGGGCCTGGGCGCTTCAGTCTGGTTTCCCTGCAAAGACCATCAAAGTGATGAACCGGATAAAGGAGCCAGCCTTACGATGATCGTGCCTGATACTTTAACAGCGATCGGCAATGGAAGACTGCAATCAAAGAAAATCAATGATGACGGAACAGCCACCTATACTTATGCAGTAACCAATCCTATCAGCAATTATTGCATTATCCCGTATATTGGCAAGTATGCCAACTTTAAGGAAGTGTATAAAGGGGAAAAAGGATCGCTTGATATCAACTACTGGGCACTCGACTACAATCTTCAAACAGCCCGGGATTATATGCCGAAGGAAGTACACAATATGCTGAATGCATTTGAACACTGGTTCGGACCCTACCCTTTTTATGAAGACGGTTATCAGTTGATCGAAACATCACACACAGGCATGGAACATCAAAGCGCTGTGTCGTATGGCAACTGGTATAAGCCTGGCTATCGTGGCCGTGATGCCAGCGGCACAGGCATCGGGATGAAATGGGATTTCATCATCATCCACGAAAGCGGGCATGAATGGTTTGGAAATAATATCACTACCAAAGATCTGGCAGACATGTGGGTGCATGAAGGATTTACCAATTACAGCGAGACCCTGTTTGTCGACTACATCTTTGGCAAGGAAGCAGCAGATGCTTATAATAAAGGTATCCGCAGGGGTATCCGGAATGACAAGCCCATCATTCCAGCTTACGGAGTGAATGCGCAGGGAAGCGGCGATATGTATCCCAAGGCAGGAAATATGCTGCATTCCATCCGCCATGGGCTGGATAATGATGAATTGTTCAGAAGCATCCTGAGGGGCCTGAGTAAAACCTTCTATCATCAAACTGTTACAACCCAGCAAATAGAAAACTATATCTCTGCCCGGGCCAAGTTTAATTATGCACCGGTTTTCAATCAATACCTGCGCACCACACAGATACCTTCGTTTGAATTTTATATTTCCCCGGATCAAAAGAAAGTGAAGTATCGCTACACAAACTGTGTAAAAGGGTTTAATCTTCCGATGACACTTAAAAATGAAAACAGTAAGTTGTCGTTGACTCCGACAGACCAATGGAAGGAGACTGCTTTACAAGACAAACAGATTGCCTTACTGACGAAGGAAGCGATTGAAAATATGTATTACATCAAACCTGTTGAACTTACAGAAACCCCTCATTAGGATTCCCACAATGACTTTATGAACAATCCGGTAATACAGGAAGCAAAACCGAAGCCTCTTTCCTGCTCCCTGTGTTACCGGATTGTTATCACAGTATTACTATGATGTTAGGATGCACATTTATATTAACAAAATCCACAGTTTACTACCAGGCGAAGCCCCTTTATTCCCAGGCAGGGTTAAATTAATGTTGTGAAGCTTCTTGCCTGAAGTTTTCCACAAAAAGCAGTAGTAACTTAGAGTACCATGCTTGCCAACCCTACAAAAAAGTGTGGAAAACTATGAGCAATCTTATCGTCAAATCAGGCAATAATCTTGTGATCACACTGGCATTGCTTTTAATGCTGCCCATGTATGCGCTGTTATTTTTGATCAAACAGATAGAAATCACAAAAGACCGTTACAGCATAAAACAGCGGTATCTGAAGCGCCTGAGAAAAGAAAGGTCGGAACACCAGCTCACTTAAAAAGGAGTTGAGTTGTTTGAATTTTACAGGTTTTAGTTTGATTTCCCCAATCCGACCTATCATTGCCCCGCTTAACTTTGGGGCACAAATACAACGCCGGTATAAGAGGAACATACAGGATACTTTCCTTCTGATCCGATCCCCGGAAAATACCGGCTGAATTTTCTTTTATAAAACAAGATTATCACTATGATCGCAGCAAAAGCTTATGCGGCACAAAATCCTGCCGCTCCATTAACACCATGGGACTTTGAGCGCCGTGAAGTAGGCCCACATGATGTACAGTTCGATATTCTCTATTGCGGAGTTTGCCACTCCGACCTCCATCAGGTGCGCAATGACTGGTTTCCCGGCATTTTCCCGATGGTACCGGGGCACGAGATCGTTGGAAGAGTGGTTAAAGTAGGAGATCATGTAAAGAAATTTAAAGTCGGTGACCTTGCCGGCACAGGCTGCCTGGTCGATTCCTGCCGCACCTGCGACAATTGCCGTGACGGGTTGGAGCAGTACTGCAGCAACGGCAATGTGTTGACGTATAACAGCCTTGATAAATACGGCGATGGCTCTCCTACCTATGGCGGTTATTCCAATACCATTGTAGTGAAGGAAGATTTTGTAGTGCATATTTCCGACAAACTCCCGCTTGCAGCCACAGCTCCCCTGCTCTGCGCCGGCATCACTACCTATTCACCGCTGAAGCACTGGAAAGTGGGCAAAGGGCATAAACTTGCTGTATTGGGTCTTGGAGGGCTTGGCCATATGGCCGTAAAATTCGGTGTGGCACTTGGCGCGGAAGTAACCATTTTAAGCACTTCTCCTAAAAAAGAGGCTGATGCCAAAAAACTGGGAGCGCATCATTTCGTTCTCACCACTGATGCAGAACAGGTAAAAAAGGCAAGAGGAAGTTTTGATTTCATACTCGATACAGTGAGTGCCGAACATGATTTCGCGCTTTACTTATCCTTGCTGAAAACAGATGGCACACATATCTGTGTAGGTGTTCCTCCGGCACCTAACAGGATCCCTGCCTTTTCATTGATCGTTGGCCGGAAAAGTGTGGCAGGCTCATCTATCGGAGGTTTGCCCGAAACACAGGAAATGCTTGATTTCTGTGCTGCCCATAATATCGTATCGGAGATCGAACTGATCAATATAAAAGATATCCAAACCGCTTATGAGCGGATGGAGAAAGGTGATGTGAGATACCGCTTTGTGATAGATATGGCCACTTTGTAAAATGAAAAAGCCACCGGAAATCCGGTGGCTTTTTCATTTTAACGGCAATGCCTCTATGATCCGTTCGCAATCTTATGCGGGTTGGCCACAAAATTGAGGAAGGAATGGAAGTTGTCGTTATATGCTTTTGTATTCACTTTATAATAGAAGGCCCCTTTCTTTGAGCCGAGTTTATCTTTATCCGCCAGCTTGGTGAGCAAATGGGTAGATAATATCTTTCTGTTGAAATTCCCTTTGTCGAAGGTGGTGTTATAAACACATTCATACAGGTTCTGCAGTTGCGGGATCGTAAATTTTGCCGGCAGCAGTTCAAACAACAAAGGATGGAGTGCCGCTTTATAGCGCAGTTTTTCCTTGGCCAGCTCCACCATCTGGTTATGATCAAAGATAAGATCCGGCAGGTGATTGATCGAAAACCAAACCGGATGATAATCCTCACTCAGTTGCTGTTTGTATTTCTGGATATCGATCAATGCAAAGTAGGCTACTGATATGGTTCGTTCTTCTGTATCCCTTTTGATCTCGCTGAACGCATGCAGTTGTTCCATATACATCACATCCAGCCCGGTAAGATTTTTCAGTACCCGTTTTGCTGCGGCTTCAGCTGTTTCGTGTAATTGTATAAAACCACCGATCAGGCTCCACTCCCCCTTGCAGGGCTCAAATCCCCGTTGGATCACCAGCAGCTTCAATTCCTGCCCATCATAGCCAAAAATGATACAGTCTACAGCCAGCAGGAACCGGGGTTGCTTTGAATAATGTCTCATGCGTGTGTATTTACAGGTTGCAATTTACAGTTTGAATCATTTGAACAAAAAAAAGGAGCCTTTTTCAAGGCTCCTTTAAAGGATTTATCCTGAACTTATCAGTATTTAACCACCTTGGTCACCCGTGGCTTTTGATCGGCTCCAACCACCTGAAGGATATAATTACCCCTGCCGGTGATCTTTCCATTCAATCCCAATTGCTGTCTCCACATGCCTTTCAGTGCATTGGTGAATTCTTTCCTGAACACAACCCTTCCGCTCATATCATATACAATGACCGTCAACCTGGAAACGTCTTCCTTCAACGACAATTGCAATGTCAGATCGCTTACAAAAGGATTAGGATAAGCTTTGATCAATGTTTCATCTTCAACAGTTGAAACTTCCTGTTTCGGCGCCGCTTCTGCCAATGCTGCCAGCGTGGTTGCTGCTGCCGCAATCTGAGGTGCAGTTGGTCCGGAACGGCCAGTGATCTGCTGGGTCTGCTGTGTCACAGGTTCCACATTCGGGATCGCTTCCAGCGAGATGCTGTTGATGAAGCCATAACCTACAGAGGAATATACAGTGATCCATACTTCGCCATTTTCATCAGGCCTGATATTACTGATCTTGGCGGTATTGGAATAGTTCTCGAAAGAATTCAGGCTTACTGTCTGATCCCCGATCTTATACACCGTATTATTAGCCTGGTTATAAGAGGAGCCCGCATAGAAGATGAAATTATATGCACTTGCCTGGTTCAACCCGGTAAACTTAACCCTTGCTGTGTCAGCAAAATCCATGAAGTAGAAATTGCTCATCACTTTATCAGGAACCACTCCTGAATTGTTGCCGGTAGTGAGGCCCAGCGCATTATTGAAACCACTGAAGTTCTCTACTACATTAAAATTGATACCTGTTGACTGATTTGCTGAATTGATCAGGTTAGACATTGTAAAGTCATCAGAAAGCAGGGTATTCGTATTGTTCCAGCCGCCGCTTTCTGCATTAGCTGCTGCATCATTCAGGTTCAGGTTCACGATATAAGATACAGTAGACGCACTGGCAATATTGCTGAATGCAGTGTATTGTCCTGCGCTGATCACCGTACGGATCTTATAGTAATAAACCGATCCGCCGGTCAGACCTGTGTTGGTATAGGTAACACTGTTGAGCGCCATATCAGCGATCTTGCTGTACACACCATCCGCAGAAGTGCTTCTCCACAATTCGTATCCTGTACCTGCACTGCCTGCATTATTCCAGTTAAGCCTGATCTTATCAGTAGAAAGACCGGTAGCCGTAACATTGGTAGGCGGCAATGCAATTGGCAGGAACGGATAAGACTGTATCTCCAGGGCACCGATATAAGCATTGGAAGTGGAGCCCACTTTCGATACTACGATCTCGATCTGGCCATTTGCGTCTGCAGAAAGATCGCTCAGTTTTACAAAGCCTGCTGTGTTATTATCAACATTCAGGTCGCCTGATTTTCCACCGGCTGCATACCTGGTGATCAGGGTTCCTGTACTTGCGCGGCTCGCTGTAAAGATGAGGTTGTATTTCTTATCAGTTGATAATCCACTCAGCAGAATACGTTTACCTGAAGTTGCAGGATCATAATAAGAAGTGCGCATTACATCATCAGCATACACACCGCTATTGTTGCCGGTAAGCGTACCGCCGGTAGAACTTCCAACCCATCCGTCTGTAAGCGTAACCGTAATGCCGGTAGATGCATTGCCGGAGGTTTTCAAATCGGCCAGGCTGGCTCCTGCATCCGGTGTTCTGCTGAAGTTGTTCCAGCCGGCTACCGGGTAAGTCAGATTGAAGTTCACATACGTATAAGTAAGTGATGTGTCAACAACCGTTACAGTGAACAGTTTGCTGCTGCTCGCCCCGCTTTGATCTGTTGCGGTAAGTTTGATATCCTTGAACACACCGGTAGTGTTGCCAGGCTGAATAGAGATAACTCCTGTGCCATTGCCGGTTTGGTTCAGCGTCACAAACACCGGTGCATTTGCAAGTGAAAGAGTGATCACATCACCTGCATCATCCGTTGCTGACACATTCAGGCTTACGGTTTGACCGGTATTCACCTGCTGGTTGCTTACTGCGTCAAGCAGCGGGCTGGTGTTAGGCGTAGTAACTGAAACAGTATCACTGAACGCTGAAATTCCATTAGCATTGAGAGCGCGAACTGCATAATAGAAGGTCTTATTACCTGTTACAGTCGCATCATCATAAGAAACCAGGTTGGCATTATTACCACCCGGGTTGAGCAGTGTATAAGCACCATTGCGTGTTGCAGACCTGTACACTTCGTAAGCTGATTCGTTGAAAGCAGCGTCAGTCCAGGTAAGATGTGCTTTGCCATCCACAAATGAACCCGCCAGATCGCGCGGTTTTGCAGGAGCTGAACCATCGTCATACACAGCCTCGATCACTACAGAATTCAGGTATCCATAAGTTGAACCCGCTTCTTTTGCTACTGTGAAAGTAATAGTGCTGTCTGCAGCAGGCGAAACCTGATTGATGCTGACAGTATTCAGGTAATTATTGGCTGCATTCAATGAAACGCTCTGGCTTCCGATCGAATAAACGGTTGCCACACCTCCCGCAGGATTGTAGCGGCTTCCGAGGAAAGTAAAGTTGTATTTATTAGCAGGCGACAAACCAGACACTTTCACATTCTGCACAGTAGTGTTGGTGTAATAAGAAGTACGTAATACATTATCAGGATATATACCGGAGTTGTTGCCGGTATTGGCACCCGTTGTATTAAGACCCTGCCAAACATTCATCAGTTGAAGACTGATACCGGTAGTTACGCCTGCATCATTCTTCAAACCAGCGAAAATATCACCTGCTGCAGGAGCTTTATTGGTATTGTTCCATGGAGCAGGGGCCTGATAAGTGCTGGATGTAAAGTTTACATACACTTTATAGTTCGGATTCACATCCGTTACAGTAATAGTAAATGATTTTGTATCGAACCCGCCTTTTCCGTCATCCACCTTAGCTGTTACATTATATACACCATTATCCGCATAGCCGGGAGCCAGGGATATGGAAGCCGTTGCACCAGTTGCATTAACTGTTGCAAAAGAAGGCAGTCCTGTAAATGACCAGGTCATCACATCTGCTGCATTCTGATCTGTTGCGCTCAGGCTGATGGAAGATGTCTGGCTTTCGCTCAATGTCGCATTATCAACAGCAGCCAGCACAGGGCTGAAGTTATCACTCACCACGAGGTTGAATGAAGTACTGCTATTTCCGCCAAAAGCATCGGCAGCAATAATCGTTACAGCGTACGTTCCCTGATCTGTGATCGCAGGGGTATTAAAGCTGATAATGCCCGTGTTGGTACCCGGCGTTTGGGTAAAGCTTGCAAAAGCAGGCAAGCCGTTTGCAGACAGGGACAGTATGCCTCCGTCGGCATCAGCTGCAGACACATTAATATTCAGTTGCGTTCCATAACGCATAGACTGGCTTTCGATAGCATTTATCTGCGGCAAACGGTTTACGGTAACAGCACTGTCTTCATTAGTATAAGAAGAGTTGCCACCGTCGTTCACTGCACGCACTTTATAATAGTACACACCATTAGGAACAAGCAATGAATCAGTGAAGCTGGTTGTATTCGCCGGCACAGCTTTGTAAGATGTGTAATCAGTGTTGTTGCCAATAGATCTTGCGATCTCGAAACCGGCTTCATTGTTTGAATTATCCTGCCAGTTAAGCACAACACTGGAGAAAGTTGCACCCGTTGCTGTCAGTGAAGACGGAGCGAGGGGCAAACCTGGCATGGCCAGTGTTTTCGCATTTGGCATAACAGTACCCAATAATGTCAGCGGGATATTCTGTTTGGGAATATTACTGCCATTGGGGCCCTGCCATTTCACATCAAATGCGTTAGTAGTGCTCTTATTGAAATAGGACACATAAATAGTATGGGTGCCGGCAGTCAGCGTAATTGTACCGCTTTTCTCCCTTGAAGTATGAACACCATCGTTGTTCACTACCCTGTTCGTGGAGGTAAACCCATCGATATACAGGTTCGATCCGTCATCGGAAGTAGTATAGAAAGTATATTTTCCTGCAACCGGTATCTTGATCGTTCCGCTGAATTTAAAGGCATAGTTATCTTCCCTGTCTTGCTGCCCCAACATAAAACCAGGTATAAAGCCGGTCTTACGGACAGTAAGAGTCTCAAAACCCGGAACTACAGATAATCCTGATTGTTCGTAGTATTCATACTTCACTCCATAGCCATTGTCGCTGAATTCAGATTCACCATAATGCCCTGTTGCCCTTACCTGATAATAATAAGTGGTATTGGCCGCAAGAGTAGTATCGGAGAAGGAAGTAGTATTAGCAGCGGTACGTCCTACCATTGTTGAAGCAACAGCCGGATCACTGGTACGCCAGATCTCAAATGCGTTCTCATTGCTGCTATTGTCTGTCCATGTAAGGTTGATCTGCTTATGCGAAACTGCTGTAGCTGCCAGGTTACCTGGTTTGGTGGGTATTGGCCCATTCACAGCCTTTACGTCATAGAAGATGCTGTCAGGAAGAGCGGTAAAGCTACCATTGGTTTGAGGCGTCTTCCAGTTTACAGTCAGCGACTGCCCGCTTGTGCCATCAAAGTAACCGATCGCTATAGGATATACACCTGCAGTAAGGGTAAGAGCAGCAGAATTTACGGTCTTGGCACTATGGCCACCGTCATTATCTACTGTAGCAGCACCTGTGAAGCTGTATGGAGAAGAGGTTCCGTTGCGGCTTCCAAGCCAGAGTTTGCTTCCATCATCAGAATTGGTGTTGAAGGTGTATGTGCCGTCAACAGGGATCCTGATATAACCTTCATAGAGGAATGCAAAACGGTCTTCCTGTGTTCTGGGTGTAATGAAAACATTGTACATCGTGCCGGTTGCAACAGGCTCAAGTGTGTTGAAATCCGCCATCTTGGTCCAGGTACCTGTATAAACATATTGCCTGTACACCAGTCCGTTCATCACCGGCTGACCAGTTACCTGGTTGCTTGACTGCGAAACGTTACCAGCCTGATCTTTGGCTTTAACGATAAAGTTGTAGCTCTGGTTATAAGTAAGATTGTAGACCGTAAATGTTGTTTGAGAAGTGGTATATGACATCACACCATCAACATATACCTGGTAAAGCTTAACGCTGACATCATCGCTGGAAGCATCCCATGCAAGCGCTACAGAAGTTTTTGTAGTTCCTGTAACATGCAGGTTACCGGGAGCAGTTGGCGCCTGCACATCTTTCATCGTCAGCACGCTTACTGCATCAGTGGCAGCAGAAGCAGCCGATTCATTGACAGCTCTTATTTTATAATAATAAGTAGTGTTCGCTTCAAGTCCATTGATGGTGTAAGAAGATGCATTGGCATCTGCAAGAGCTACCAGTTTGAAAGGTCCGTCAGGCGATTTGGACTCAAATATCTCGTAGTTCGTTTCATTATAGGCCGGAGAAGGGTTGTCGACCCAGTTCAGGCGAACAGATGTTTTAGATAAAGCAGTTGCGCTGAGTCCTGTAGCCGCATCAGGCTTGTTGGCCCCGTTCGCATCAATAATTTTAACAGGAGCAGAGAAATCGCTTGAACAACCATATTGCTCCATCACTTTCACGGTATAGTTACCGGGAGCAGTGGCTTCAAAATTGCGCGAAGTGCCAAGCACAGTAGAGTTGCCTACCAGTTGCCATTCGTAACTGGCATATCCTGCAGGCACTTCAAGAGGCACAGACGTGCTGCCATCTACAGATGGAATGGCACGGCTCATCATACCTGTGATGGTAATGGCAGGAGGAATGGTAGGTGCTTTTTCCTTGATCACAACCGGTACCGGCGACCAGTCGGACCATACTGTATCACGAAGGATACGTGCAGAGTAAGAACCGTATGCAGTTGCCGTGATCTCATTGCCGTTGGCGCCTGGTATCAATACACCATCTTTTCTCCATTCATAGCTGGTAAATCCGGGAGTAAGCCCAATTACCTGGCTGATCGTTTCACCAGGACAAAATTCCGTTCTTCCATTCAGGGGCCAGGGGTTTGCCTTATGAGCTTTATTCAGGAAAGGGAAATACCCGGGCTCAGCCCAGGCTTTATTCCAGCAGTTATGCCCCAGGTCCGGGTAAAGCGTATAATTCATGTTGGCGCCTGCATTCTTATAAGCATTCACCACACTTTCTGTAGTAAAAGGTGTTGGGCCATCATCCTTGCCACCCTGGAATGTCCAGATCGGCGTATATTTTAAATCAGGAATAGAAGCGGTGGTAGTAGGCACATTCACCGGTGCACTGATCGGCAATGAGGTGGCAGCGAGTTTAAAGTAGCTGCGTGTCATTTGCCAGGTGGCGGAACCGCCTCCGGACAAACCGTTAATGATAACCCGGTTGATATCCGCTTTTACCTGCGGCACCAGGTATTTCTGCACGATCTCTGCAATGGCATCATATTGCCACTGGCTCCAGCCTCCATTGTCGTTAGAGCTTTGAGCATATAACAGAAACCCATCGAAAGTTCCGTTATCAACGGCCTTGCGATGTGTATCTCCGCCATGATACAACTGGTATTCATTGTCATAGATTGTTCCCCTTTCCCCTACTCCATGGAAGAAGATATAAACAGGGTATTTCTTACCATCGGCTACGCCGTGCTGATAAGATTTGGGAAACTTCAACCGGAACTGCAGGCCTTTATAATAATAGGCTTTAAAAGTTTCGGTCGCAAAACTGACACGTTTGGTCCTGACCCATTTTGCCATTGTTCCGTAAGCCGGTATGGTGGGCGGCCTGGAAGGATCATATGTTACAACGGGGTCAGCGGGATCGAGGATCCCGGTCTGTGCCTGCACAAAAGCAGGAAGGCCGACCAAAAGCAGACAAACGCTTAAAAGGGTAACAAATCGCCTCATATAGGTAGTTAGAATTAACTAGGTTACAGTAAAGTATCATCAGCAGTAATGAAAAAAAATCATTAAAAGCTGAAAATCAATAAATTAAAATGGAATTCGAGGAGATTGAAATGTAAGGGTGGAATCTCGTGTAGGTTTGGATGCCTATGGCAACGGGCTCAAAGATATAATGGATTTCTATTATTTTCTAATAAATACGAAAAAAAATAAACCACTTATTCACAAGGGATGTTTTCATGGCTTTTTTTTATTCCTTTACCACCAAGCCACATCCAACCACTATGCAAAAGATATCCGTTCTTTTGGCGATAGTTCTATGCCTAAGCAGTGTAAGAACAGCCGCCCAAACCAGACTCCAGGTAGTTTCCGATTCAGTACGTGTAAGTGACGCAGAGTTAATAATCCGCAACCAGACCCGTAATATCCCCGGCATTTTATTTAATAAAGGCAATGGAGTCACTGAATTCCGGAACCTGAAAATGATTAAAGCAGGTGACAGTACACTTTTTATTCTTGGAGAAGATACCACAACTATAACAGCCACCGGAGGAAGCGGAGGATATGTATATGAATACCCGGACCGGATAGTGGATCTGAATATCCGCGCTTATGATGCCGGAAATATGCAGTTAAAATGGTGGAAGACCAATACCGATTTTTATAACTCTCCGAAAATCGGCATTATCGGAGATAGTCAGGGTAAAGGTGAGTATGCCTCCAGCTATTCTTATTCCACCATGGGAAGATTGCAAAAGTTCATTTATGGGGCCTGCCATAATCCTGTAGTCATAAATTATAGTCAGAACGGTTATAATTCGCGCCGGCTTGCACCAACAGGCAGCAATCCGTATGTAGACAATGAGCGTAATATTACCAAAGCACTGGCCGATGGTAATAAGATCATTATTCTTTGCAATACCGGCAATGATTTCCTGAATTCCGGTGCAGGCGGAGCTACGCCGATCAACGAGGCAATGGCAAATACACTTTTGATCGCTGAAGCCTGCAAGAAAGCAGGAGCAACCTTGTTTGTGATGAGTACGAATCCTGCCGGTGCCCGTCCCAATGAATTAAAGGATTCAGCGCGGGTGATGGCAGGGCTGTTAAAACAAAAATTCGGAGAGCGATGTGCCTACACCTATAAATTGCTGGAGGACCCGGCAAACCCTAATGCACTTCTGCCCTCCATACAGGTAGGCGATCAAACCCATCTCAATGATGCAGGTTGCGAAATCCTCTTTGGCGCTGTTCGTGACATGCTCACCAGTTATTACATTTCCAATAATATGGTAGCCGGATATGAACTGCAAAAGGCCAGCAGCTTTAGCGGCATTTATTCCACTTATCAATATGTAACTTCAGTCGGTCAGCCTTCTTTGGTAATACCTAAAGACAGTGCTTTTTATCGTGTCCGTGTTGTGTATCACAATGGCTATTATTCCGACTGGAGTAATATTGCGCAGGGTACCGCAGCATACCAGGAAGATCCTGGCCCTCAGCCCCCCGTAGTAACCGGTAATGGGCCTATACGTATTCTAATTCCCAAAGATTCCACTACGCTGACAGTAACCGCATCTGATGCAAACCCGGGTGGATCGATCCAATCTTACAACTGGTTCAGGGTAATGGGTAACAGCCTGGCCTCCATTCAAAGCAGCAACCAGGCATCTACACGCGTCACTAACCTGATGGAAGGCACTTATGTATTCCGCTGCGAGGTGAAGAATGCATTGAATAAAGTATCTTATGCAGACGTGGCCGTGATCGTGACCTCTGAAGCAGCTTACCCTAAGGCTCAGTTCAATTTTAGCCTTAGTTCACATTCCATCGAGGGATGGACCGACGTTTCCGGAAGTCCGCTCAATGCTGCCACCAATAATAAATACTGGACAGATAATGCCACAGGTATCTCAGTATTGAATATAGCAAGCACCACTCAGCGGTGGGGAACTTCCTATGGTGGAAATGCCGGCGATGCCAGCGGGGAAACAGTAGCTGACCCGGGCGGCTTTGCAGTGCCTGCAGATGTACTTCGCACAGCCTGGTACAGCAATTCAATCTCGTATGCAGACAGCAATTCCAACCAGCTCCGGATCACAGGACTTTACCCAACAAAAAGATATACGATCCGTTGTTATCCTTCGATGGCCAGTACCTTCACCGTGGATGCTGATCCGACCTTGTATATCGTCAACAACAATTTGAATAATGCGAAAGCGATCAATGCCAAAACAAATACAAGCAATGGAGCGATTTTCCGCGGAATCATTCCCAGCGCCAGCGGTTCTGTCAGCCTGTTTGTTGGCGTGCCTGCAGGACAGGCCCAGTTTGGTATGTTGAATGCGCTTACTGTGGAGGAAGAACCCACCGGAAATCCCAACCAGACCCCAATCGTAACTTCCGGCGGCAATAAGACCATTCAATTCCCAGTTACGGTGGCAACCGTTTCTGTACTGGCAGAAGACCCAGACGGCCCTATCGTATCCATGAACTGGACGCGTGTATCCGGGCCATCTTCAGCAGTCATCAATACTCCGGGCAGTTTACAAACAACGGTCAGCTTTACAGAGACCGGCACCTATGTATTCCGCTGCACCGTTCTTGACCAGGATGGCGGAACAGGATATGCCGATGTAACGGTGACGGTGCAGGAAGCGCCGACTAACCCAACCTTACGGATCGGCGTGTCGAAAACAAGCTACATCGAAGCCGGCTGGGGAGTGGTAGCAGGTAATCCCCACCTGCTGGAAGCCACCTACAGTACGACATTTGAAGGCAACAGCGTAACAGTTACCACCGGGGCCACTACCAACTGGACGCCCTGGTACAGCTTTTCTGCCGATTCAACAGGAGCAATCGTTGATGACGGAAATGGATTCAAAGCTCCGCTGCGCGTACAACAAGGATGTTTCTTCAACAGCAATACCTACAACTCTGCCAAGCCGCAACTGGAAATAAGCGGCCTTCCTGCGGGAACGTATACTGTAACGATGCTGGGATCTTTGATCAGCTCTGTCAGCCCCAGCTTGAATTGTCAAACAGAATATCGCGTGGATAGTAAATCTGCGATCACTATTAATACAAGAGGTAATACATCCCAGGCAGCAGTATTTAACAGTGTATCGGTTAGTTCGGGTGTGCCGATGAAGCTTTATTTCAATCCGATCGTGGGAGGTTCAAATAGTTACGCAGGTATACTTAATTTTATTATTATAGAAAAAATAAACCTGTAGATCAGTTCAATTATAATAAACCGGAGAGGAATTTCCGGTTTATTATAATTGAGTATATTAGGGAGACAGCTTTACTGAAAATAAAAAGGAGCCTGTTCAGGGCTCCTTTTTATTTTCTTTAGGTAATGGGGTTATTACCTAAAGAAAGAGGTAATAAGAATTTATACTGTCTGATCCTCTATTGTTGCAGAGGGAGCATTTCTCTTTACAGAATCAATTCCATTATCCCTGCCAGATTCGTTTTCATACATCTGGCTTGATCCGATGATCTGCCCGTTTGATGCTTTCAGGTTAAAGTGATGCTTTCCATTGCTGGAAGATTTTTTTTCATAATTGGAGTCGGCAGGGGCATGTTTTTTGACAGATTCGATGCCATTGGTAGCGCCGGATTTGGCTGAATAGCCTTCGCTTGTGAGGATGACTTGTCCATTGTCGGCTTTCAGATTGAATTGAAATTCGCCATTTGATCTTTTGGTGATTACAAATTTGCCCATAGGGATATTTTTTGGGGTTTAAGAATATCCTAAGGTAATTATTTGGGCTTAATTTTCAATATAAGGGTGAAAGGTGTTGCCTGCTGCCTGCGCATCCATGTCTTCACTGTAATTGCCGCTGCGTACGGATCCCAATGTGATCCGTACGAATGAGGCGAATGGGTGCGGATGGCGCGAATGGTCCTCTATGATTGAAAATCGCTTTTTTACAGTTTTTTTATTGGCCCGGCTGCATTGCTACTATCATCGCCTGTTGTGTCACTCACTTCAGCATCCGGTAATTCTACTCAGCATTGGCGAAGGGGTTTACGGAAAAGATACTTACCTGTATTAAATGGGTAAGAATAATCACGATTAAGAAATCCATTTTGATCAGCGTTCATCAAGACCAGATAATTTGATACACGAGTACAAAAAAAGGGGCTGATAAGCCCTTTATATTTTTAACCGGAGTGAAAAATTCACAAAAAAATACGGATAACAGTTTCAAAGCTATTCGTATTCGATTATTTATGAGCAATTTAGACAAAACCTGATAATCTGATACATTACCTATACCTTATTGGTGTTGGGCCATACATAGGATCATAGACCCAACCATTTTTCATAAAAAATTGATGATATGTAAACTCTGCATTTTCTCCAAACTCGATTCCTTTTATCCATTTACCCAGTTTAGGTTTGATTTCGTATACCCCGCCGCCTCTTATGCTATTTTTGAACCAAGATGCAAAATCTGAGCAGTCAATATATGGATCCGCACTTTTATTCCAAGACGCAAGCAATTTCACAGCCTCAGCATCAATTTTTCTTACCGTTTGACTTAATACATACTTGAAAATCCCTCTTGCCAGCAATCCAACCCCAATCAAATCTTGAACATTAAACTCAGAAGGTTCACAAAATCCACTAGTGTAGAGTGTTCTATTCAAAGCAGCTTCTTTAGCAGCAATTCCCATTATCATAAAAAATTGAGGTTCTGGATCTCCAATTTCTCCATAAAAATCATTCAACCTATCATTAACTCCAGAAGAAACAGAACCTGCCGCTGCTGCATGTAAAGGTGACGCTCCTGCAGCAGCCATATCAAGACCCGGAGAATTCCCCATACCCACAGAGTTTCGTGACAATTGTGCCACATAGCTTTCTTGAGTATACCACCCACTCTTTGTGTTGTAAACCTCCGAACCTCGATGATAGTATTGGGTTTCTTTAAAAGTTCGATACCATCCTCCCGCTGTACCATATGTCGACTCAGTTCTTTCTATTTCTCTTGAAGTAGCCTCTTTAGGTCTTTTCCCAGTAACCGTTACACCTTCTATATCTTTAGGCTTTTCCTCTGTGGAAATCTCCGGCTCCAATCCATCAACATCGACTGCCCATATTGGCATATTACCTGCAAATTGATATGGTGTGTACCAAGGGTATAAACTTGATAAATGGTCAGAAGACAGGAACCTCCTCAATCTGGGATCATAGACCCTCATCCCATAATCTTGGCTATTTCCCTCTCCCTTCACCTCCTTATCATTCTCCTTCCCATTGAACCCATAACGGTAAGCGCCTGCACCAGGTTTTACTCAAAGAACTTTTCTCGTACAGCCCCTAAGATAAACCCATTTTTTTCTTTCAATTGAAAAAAAACACTCCTCTCACCTTACGTCAATGTTAAACGACTGGATTCCAGAAATAAATCTTAAGGCACGCTTCTAACATTGTGATACTTTTACTAAAGCAGATGGTTCTGCGGCTAAGGCGTTTTAGGTGTGTGCGAAGGTTTAAATTATTTCTCTCAATATGATTGATGTTATAAGCATTGGCTATGTGTCGATCAGACGGAATA
>DATAJQ010000264.1:0-29757 GCA_036262095.1 Chitinophagaceae bacterium
TGAAATGAAACAGTTCACGCCTCCCAAAATCGTAAAAGATGAGGAAGTGCAGGAACCACCACCCGCCCAGGAAGAGCTGAAAGAAGCTAAAATTGACGTGGTGAACCAGGAAGGTATCAAAGACGAAGGTATCGTAGCCCCCGCCGTTATCGACGACGGTAAAGGTGTGGTAGAAGAGAAAAAAGTAGAAGACGAAAACAAGATCTTCGAAAAAGTGGAAATCGAAGCCTCCTTTAAAGGTGGTGAAGGTGCCTGGAGAAAATTCCTCGAAAGAAACCTGAATGGTAACACACCCGTTGATAACGGTGCTCCGGAAGGAACCTACACCGTATATGTTCAGTTTGTAGTAAGTAAAGATGGTTCTATCAGTGATGTTAGAGCTCTTACAAATCATGGATACGGTATGGAACAGGAAGCCGTGAGGGTTATTAAAAAAGGCCCCAACTGGACACCTGCGGTGCAAAACGGACGTAGTGTAAACGCTTATCGGAAACAGCCGATTACGTTCCAGGTGACTGGCGAATAATATTAACGCGAATGGCGCGAATAAGGCATTCTTTCGCGGATAACATTGATAAGCCGCGAATAGTGCGAATTTATCCCCTCCCGAACTTCGGGAGGGGATTTTTGTTTTACAGGCTAGCTGATTAAATCTATTTTTGAAGCAGATGAATAACAATCTTTCAGGCTGGGATGATACTATTATAGCCCTGGCAACTCCGCCGGGCATTGGTGCTATTGGAGTGATCAGGTTGAGTGGGAAAAACAGTTTTCCGATCGTCAACGAATTATTCCCCTCTAAAGACCTTTTACAGGTGCCATCGCATACCCTGCACGTGGGTTATCTGCAGGAGAACGGAAAGCCGATAGATGAAGTAGTGCTTTCTCTTTTCCGCGGCCCGCGTTCTTATACCGGCGAGGATGTGATAGAGATCAGTTGCCATGGTTCGCCTTATATCCATCAGCAGGTAATGGAAGCCTGCATCCGTAAAGGTGCACGGCTGGCCAAACCGGGAGAATTCACCCAACGGGCTTTCCTGGCCGGAAAAATGGACCTGGCACAGGCTGAGTCTGTAGCCGATATTATTGCCAGCAACACGGCTGCATCACATAAAGCAGCTTTGCATGCCATGCGCGGAGGCTTCTCTGCCAAACTCCGTGATCTGCGGGAGCAACTGATCCGTTTCTCCGCATTGATAGAGCTCGAGCTTGACTTTTCCCAGGAAGATGTGGAGTTTGCTGACCGCAAGGCGTTTTACAGTCTTGTTAATGAGCTTCGGGAATCAACCGGTCAGTTGATCGATTCATTCCGTTTGGGCAATGTGATCCGCAATGGCGTGAGTGTAGCGATCATTGGCAAACCTAATGCGGGTAAATCCACTCTGCTGAATACTTTGCTGAATGAGAACCGTGCTATTGTCAGTGATATACCCGGTACCACCCGTGATACCATTGAAGAAGTGATCAATATCAGTGGCATCCTGTTTCGCCTGATTGATACGGCCGGCATTCGCCAGCATACGAGTGATGTGATTGAAAGCGCGGGTGTGGAGCGTAGTTTGGAAAAAATGAAACAGGCGGACCTGGTGTTGTATTTGTTCGATGCATCGGATGATATAGCAGAGATAGAGCAAAGGGTAAATGAGTTGAAAATGCAGGGAACGAATTATTTGCTGGTGGCCAATAAGATCGATCAGCTTTCTTCCTATAAAGAAAAGTTTGCCGGTTGGGGGAGTATTATTTTTATTTCGGCAAGGCAGCATTTGAATGTTGATGAGTTGAAGCAAGAGATGACGGAGAAAGTGCTGGAAGGGCAGGTGCAGGCGGAGAATAATATTGTGACGAATGCTAGGCATTACCAGGCTTTGAAGGAAGCGGCTCAATCGTTGGAGGATATAAAAACTGGGTTGGATAGTTCGTTGCCGGGGGATTTGTTGGCGCCGGATATAAGAAGGGCGTTGCATTATTTGGGAGGAATCACTGGTCAAGTGAGCACTGAGGATATGTTGGATTATGTGTTTAGTAAGTTTTGTATCGGGAAGTGACCAAGCCCCATCAAATGCTACAAATCCTATTCGCCACTTTCTGAATAATCAATGGCAGTTCAATTTGAGATAGAATCAGTAGTTAAGATTACTAACCGTGGGTATTATGTTTTGGCAAGACATTTAACTCCCCTCCAAAACTTTGTCGTAACTAACAAATCCTTTTTGGGAGAGGTGGAGTTGACAACGTATCAAGGTTGGGAGGAGGAATGACAAACCGAAATACATCGTAATGAGCGTTATCTGTTCGGTCGGCAATCTATCTGTAACATATTTACATTGTTGTACCCCTGTTTTTTTAACCTTATCCTCGCTAAAGCTGAAAAGACCGGCCATATCCTGTTCCACCAGGAATATCCGATAAAATATTCCAGATCTGCAAACTGAAATTCATTATCCCGTTTGTTCTGTTTTCTGTTTGATAGATGGTACACCATCCGTATTTCGCGCAGTTGGCCCGGTTATC
This sequence comes from Chitinophagaceae bacterium, assembly GCA_036262095.1. Classification (GTDB taxonomy): domain Bacteria; phylum Bacteroidota; class Bacteroidia; order Chitinophagales; family Chitinophagaceae; genus Terrimonas_A. Next base: position 2,512 of record DATAJQ010000264.1, read on the forward strand.
CAAACAGGATTTGGCTTTTCAGCAGGATGATCCTGCTCTAAGGCGCCTTCTTCCAATTCTATGAATTTTTCTTTGCCTCCGGCAACATTTTTTGTGATGTATCCTTGCCTTTTTCATGCATGGATAAAAAATAACTCTCAATTACGTTGCTGCCTTTTTTCACTGGATTGTATTACATAAAGAATACTTATAATGACAGATCAGGACAGCAAACAGAAATTATTTTTTCTTTTTTCAGTACAGTTCAGGTCAAGAATAAAAAAAGACTCCTCTACATTTATCTCGAATTGAAAGATTTCCGATTTTTCAAAAGTTAATAAACGCTACATGCTAAACGATTGCCCGAAGCTGAGAAGCTTCCACCTACTGACTGTCTTATTTGTACTATCTATCTTCTTTAGTACAGAGCTTTTTGCTCAAACGTCTATCCTCCATGGTAAAGTGATCGACTCTGCCAGCAGCAACCCTGTTACCGATGCAACGGTGAATGTGTCGGGGTCTGCAGTTTCTGTAAAGACCGGAACTGATGGCGAATTTGCTATCAGCGTTGCGGTAGGGCAGACATTGTCCATCACCCATGTCGGGTTTAATCTTGCCACTGTGCAGGTAAATTCTTTTTCTGATATCGTCGTGCGCCTCACATCCAGCGTTGGTGATCTGTCTGACGTAGTGGTGGTTGGTTATGGACGCCAGAAAAAAGTAAGCGTTGTTGCCGCCATTTCCACTATGAAAGCGGAAGGACTGCGACAGACACCTGCAGCCAATATCGGTATTGCGCTTGCAGGCCGCTTGCCCGGATTGAGTGTACTTCAGCGTTCAGGTGTACCTGGCGGCGAGCAAATGGAATTTTATATCCGTGGCCGCAGCACCATTAATGGCCAGCAACCACTGATCCTCGTAGATGGGGTACAGCGGGATTTTACCGCGCTTGATCCGCGCGAAGTAGAGTCAATCTCTATCCTGAAAGATGCCTCCGCTACTGCTGTATATGGAGTGCGTGGTGCGAATGGTGTAATTATGATCACCACACGCCGCGGCCATGTAGGCAAACCGGTCATCGATGTAACGCTTGAACAAAGCTGGCAAGCGCCTACCCGTTTACCGAAAATGGTAAATGCTTATGACTATGCAACACTGCGAAACCAGGTGGAAACACAGAACGGGCGCGCGCCGATCTATAGTGCTGAAGCGCTGGAACATTATCGTACCGGTGATTTCCAGGAACTGTACCCTACGCGTGATTTTGTAAATGAATTCATGCGCGATGCTTTCCCTATGCGCAGGGCCAATGTGAATTTCAGCGGCGGTACTGACAAGATGCGCTATTTCACTACTGTCGGTTATCTGTACCAGGAAGGCATTTTCAAGTCGGAAAAATTTTCTGAATATAACTATGACCCTCAATCAAAGGCAAACCGGTTTAACTTCCGCTCCAACTTTGATATTGATATCAATAAATCGCTCAAAATGTTTCTCAATGTGAGCGGTTATATGCAGAAGAAAAATGACCCTGTGATCGTACCAAATAATGGTGACTATCTGAATGATGTAGCAGGCTATTCTATCGTGATCGGTTCACTCATCCAGACACCAAGCAATTATCACAATGACCTGACCCCAAGCGGTGAAGTGCTTTCTACCGCGCTTAAAGGTGGTAATATCAATAATGTCCCTTATGGAATGTTGAACCGTTCTGGTTTCCGCAATACGATGACTAACCAGGTTACAACATCACTTGGATTGGAGCAGAAATTGAATTTCATCACGCAAGGACTTTCTGCCAGGGTGATCGCTTCTTATGATGCCACATCCATTAACCAGCAGGTGCGTCAGCGTTCTTTCCAGCTTTATGAAGCTATGCCCGATCCGAACGATGCTACCAAGGTTATTTACCAGCCAACAGGAACAATGACCAATAGTTCACTGGCCGATGCGCAGGCCCAGTCACAATGGAATCAACTTAACCTGGACGCTTCCATCAATTATGACCGCAGTTTTGGTAAACATTCAGTTTCAGGTATGGTACTGTTTAACCGTTACCAGCGTACTATCAATATCGAATTGCCCTATAATTATATAGGATTTGTGGGCCGCGCTACCTATGCGTATGCTAATAAATACCTTGCAGAAGCCAATTTTGGTTATAACGGTTCGGAACAGTTCGCACCAGGCCACAAGATGGGCTTCTTCCCTTCTGTATCTGTTGGCTGGGTGGCTTCAAATGAGGATTTTGTAAGCAATGCTCTCCCATGGCTGACCTTTGCCAAGCTTCGTGCTTCCTATGGCCAGGTAGGTAACGACAATATGAACGGTTCACGTTTTGCTTTCCTTACACTTTGGAATGGAAGTTATGAATCCCAGATCGGGAATGACCAACTGGGATGGGAGAAAGCAAAAAAGTTTAACCTGGGATTGGAAACAAAACTTTTCCGCGACTTTACTTTTGAAGCAGATCTTTTCTATGAGCGTCGCGATAATATCCTGATCTCAGCTACAGGCCTTGTTCCTACAGGTGTGTTTGGTACAGGCGGTGTATACAGTTCCGGGATCATTCCGAAAATAAATGCCGGTCAGATCCAGAACAAAGGTTTTGAATTGGTAGGCGGCTGGGCTAAGAACCTGGGCAGTGACATACGTATGGACATTCGTTTGAACGGCGCATACAATCATAATAAAGTTCTTTATTTAAGTGAAGTGTTATTGCCCGAGGGATATGCATACCGCCAACGCAGTACCGGTTATAGCCTTGGTCAGCCATTTGGATACAGGACTGCCGGTTTCTTTAATTCGCAACAAGAGATCGCAGACTGGTATGATCAGACTGCAATCGGGCCTGCGCCAAAACCGGGCGATCTGAAATACCTGGACATGAATGGCGATGGTGTTATCACGGAAGAAGACCAGGCACCTATCGGCAAACCTGAAATGCCTGCATGGACTTTTGGTGGTGCATTCAGTCTGAAAGTTAAAAATTTTGACTTCAGCATGATGTGGCAAGGTGTGGCAGGCAGAAGCTATCTGCTGACTGGTCAGCGCATTTTTGAAACATACAACTTCAACGAATGGCATAAAGAAGCCTGGAGCCAGGAACGTTATGACGCAGGATTGCCGATCACTTATCCAAGGCTCGATCCGGGAAGCAGCGCAAGCAAACAGGTTTCTGACTTCTGGCTGGTTGATGCTTCTTATATCCGCCTGCGTAACGTCGAAATTGGTTATACCCTCGGCAGACGGTTAGCAAGCAAGATCGGCGCATCATCTGTACGCATTTATGCGAATGGTCTCAACCTGCTCACTTTTGATCGTTACCCGGTCAAGTACCAGGATCCTGAACAAAATAATGAGTTACTGTATCCTGTATTTAAAGCCTATAACGTAGGATTGAACATATCATTCTAAACGAGCTTCATTGAAAAAAATGATTATGAAAAATATTTGCCTGACCATAATGATAATGATAGGAATAATGATCCTGTCTGGTTGTGAAAAAGTATTGGAGAAAACACCTGATGGACAAACCACTATCGATAAAGTACTTAATAATTATAACCGCAGTAAAGGCCTGATCGACGCTGTATATGGTGAAGTATACCAGGCTCGTGACCAGATATCTTTCGTCATGAACCCGATGGAAAGCCTTACTGATAATGCTTTTTGGGCAGCTACTTACAATGCGTATGACTGGCACAATGGTGCATTGTCACTTTCAAATCCTGTGATCAACTGGCCATGGTCATCTCCAAGTGAACAGTTATGGCCTGATTTCTGGCGGGGGATCCGACTTGCGAACAATGCGATCAAATACCTGCCACTGTCAACAGCGATCACTGACCAGGAGCGCCAAACATGGATCGCAGAAGCACGCGTACTCCGCTGCTGGTATTATATGCATTTACTTGAGTTTTATGGATCAATGCCCTGGATCGATGAGCCTTTTGAACCAACCTATACAGGATGGAATGAACTGGTGAGGCCTACGTTTGATAATATCTCTACCAAGATCGAACAGGAGTTGCTTGATGTGATCAACTCACATATCCTGCCTGACCGTCAGCCTTCGCAGGAAGCGCGCCGTGCAAGCAATGGTCTTGCTTATGCCATCCGTGCACGCGTATTATTGTATAATGCCAGCCCGCTGAACAATCCTGAGAATGATAAAGCAAAATGGCAGCGAGCTGCTGATGCGGCACAGGATGTGATCGCGCTGAATTCCTATCATCTCGTAAGCATGGCCGATTACAAAAAATTGTTTGTTGGAGCATTCACCACACAGGTGGATGAGATCATCTGGCGCGCATGGACTGATAATTCAGGGATCAATAACACCAATGGGGTAGATGTGGGAAGCTATCCTTATGCTTCTATCAATCATAACTGGAACTGTGGTGAATCACCTACGCAGGAATTGGTGGATTGCTTTGAAATGACCAATGGTTCGTTGCCTGTTACTTACAATGATGCAACTCATACAAATGTGACCATTACCCCCGGAGCTGCTGCAGCAGGGTACAGCGAAGCTACTGGCAGCGATCCTTACGCAAACCGTGATGCCCGTTTTTATATCAATATCGTACACAATATGACAAACTATGGTGTGCCATATAACTGCACACAACCTTATATCATCGAAACATTTGTGGGTGGCCGCAATGGTTATAACGATGTGATCTCGCAGGAAACACAACGTTCCTGCACCGGCTATTACAGTGGAAAGGACAAGCAAGTGAAGTTCTGGGGACCAGGCGGAAGCTCTGGTGCAGAAGGAACATATTGGGTATTCTTCCGCCTTGCTGAATTCTACCTGCAGAAAGCCGAAGCACTTTGTGAAACCGGTGATCTTGGCGGTGCATTGACAGCACTGAATGTGATCCGTCAACGGGCTAATCAGCCAAGACTGGAAGAAGTTCCGGGCTTTGTGAATTCGCAGGAATTTATCCGGGCGCGTATCCGCAATGAACGCCGCGTCGAGTTCTGCCTCGAAGGCCAGTACCGTTTTGATGATCAGCGCCGCTGGAAAGTGCTGAATGAGACGAACCGTCTTGTAACCGGTATGCGCATTACAAAAGGTAATGATGGCCGATTTAGCTATCAGCGCCGTAAGATCCGTGATTACCAGTCATACACCGATAAGTATCTTGTAATGCCGATTCCGTTGGAAGATGCGAAGAAAATGACGGGAATGGCGCAACCCGCAGCATGGCAATAGTATAAGGCATCGGGATGAGGCCAGGAATCTGTGTGAATCCAACCCCGGATAAAGGAAGAGTCATGAAAACCCAAATATCAGGTCTGCTTACATTAGTGATCATTTTTTCAATCAGGGCAAATGCAAATCCTGTTGTCGCCAGTGTATATGATGATACGGTATTGCAACTCACCTTGCGTGGCGCCGATTGCCCGTTCGCAGATCATGCAGATTATGGCATTTACATTCCCACCCGCAAGGAACAACTTCGCGGAGTGCTGATATTGCAACACGGATGCGGCATGGAGCAGTTTGGTATCACAAAGCCTTACGATCTTCAATACCGGGCTTTGGCACGTAAATGGAAGCTGGCTGTTATCGAAACTGCATTGTATGGAAATTGCGGCGGGTGGCGTGATCCAAAGTCCGGTTCAGGCTCCGCTTTGCTGAAAGTCCTTCAGCAAACGGCTACAGCTATTTCACACAATGAACTGAACACTGTGCCCTGGCTTTTATGGGGTCATTCAGGCGGAGGCTACTGGGCACTTGGTATGCTGCGCGATTATCCTGAAAGGATCCTTGCCGCAGTTTGTTATTCTCCTGCATTTGATCCGCAATGGAATTATCCGCCTGCCGTGAGCAAAATACCTGTGCTCACCCGTCATGCAGGAAAGAATGATGCAAACGACAGCGTAGTACTTTGCCAGGCCACATCCATTCATGCTTTTCAAAAACTTCGCACCCTTGATGCACCCGTAAGTATCGTGTTGAATGAATCCCAGAACCATAACCTGAGTTATATCCGCTACATGGCCATTCCTTTTTATGAAGCGGCATTAAAACAACGCCTTCCTGCGACAAGCGATGGCATCATGAAGGATCCTGATCGCTCACAAGCATGGTTGGGTGATACACTTACCCTGCAACTGTATAAAGAATCAACCTATAAGGGTGATAAAAGAGGACTTTGCCTTTTCCCTGATAAAGCCACTGCAAAAAAATGGAAAGAGTATTATTCAACAGGAACAGTGACCGATAAAACGCCCCCGCCGGCACCGTTCAATCTTGCAGTTAAAAAACAAGGCAATGCGCTCGAACTTACATGGGCTGCCGATGCTGATATTGAATCGGGGATCCGGTACTTTGAAATATTCAGTAACGGCGTACGCGTTGGACGAGTTCCTGAATCCGGCGATTACCAGTACTTTGATACGAATGGTGATAATACCATTCGGCCACAGGTGCCGGCAATGAAATATGTATTCAGTGTCGCAGCAGCAACAAATGCTACGCTGGCTGTACGAACGGTCAATCATTTTAACCTGGCCTCGGCACAAACAATAATCCAATACACAAAATGAAAGGGAAGATGACTGCGATGATCGCTATTTTATTTTCATTGCTCACCATCACCGGCAGTACCGGTTGTAAAAACCCGGGTAGTGAGGCGGGCGCTGACAATAAACCTGCAGAAATGTATGGCAGGGTCCTTAACAATAGCAGTTCCATCCCCGAACTGCAAGTGAATGATGCAGGTAGTTATACTGCCGAAGGATTAAACATAACCGTAAAAGACAAACTCGTCAAACTTGATAAATTCTATGCGCTTGCTGAACGGAAGGTCGCTTACCGTATCCGGTTCTCTTCCGATGCAAAAGCACTTTTCCGTAGCAGTCAGGGAGACTTTAATGCGTATGTAGACGTAGCGGCGAAGAAAATATCCATTGCTACCAATCCAGTGAAAGACCAATCCGTTCCTTTTTTCAATGCAGATCACGATTATCTCGTGGAGATCTATCATGTGTACCAGGAAGCAAGAGTGAAACTGACCGATCTGCAGACCAATGAGTCAGCAGAAGTGAAAGCCGTGCATGATGGACAGGGCGGTGTGGGTAAAGGCGCACTGCAACCGGGTTTTGCGGCAGGTATGCAATGGGACCATTACTGCTTTTCATTGGTTTCTGGCACTTCAATGCTGGTAAGATCAATAAATGTGTATGCCTTGAAAAAGAAAGTAAAACTGCTGATGTATGGTGACTCTATCACCCAACCGGAAGGATATTTTCCGGCTAAGGATTTTCCGCAGGCCTGGACGCAGCAGGTGATTGCCAGGATGGGTGGTAATGCGATGTCAAGTGGCCGGGGCGGCGCACAGATCGATATGGTGCTTGACTACATCAAAAACGAGCTGCCTTTTGTTGAAGTAAAATATGTAATGGTAACAATCGGTACAAATGGAGGTAATACGGAGGCAAAACTTACTCAATTGATTGACTATATAAAATCGCGCGGCGCTATTCCGATCCTGAACAATATCCCCGCTAATGAAAGCGGTTCGCAGGTCGCAGTAAATGCGCTCATTGATACTGTTCGCCAGAAGACGGGTGTGAGCGGCTGCCGTTTCGATCTTGCTACTTCAATTGCCGGTGATGGTAAGGAGGTTGACAAGTCTCTTATGTACTGGGAAGATTATACCGGAAGTTATGGCTGGCAGGTATATCATCATCCGAATGAAAAAGGTGGAAAGAGAATGTTTGACCAGGTTATAAAGGATGCAGCAGTAGTTTTCCAGTAGAAATAATCGGGATGGCGGATCAAAGCGAATGCCGCACAATAAGCCCGAATGGGACTTTCTCTTTTGTTATCGTGCCCGATAATACAGCGTTCGCCGCCATCACCCCCATCTCCTGGAAATTGGAAGAGATTGTAGTAATACCCCGCAGCACTACTTTTTTGATCGGCGTTTCGTTGTAAGAAATAATGCCAACGTCTTCGCCAATTATATACGATGTGGTATTGATCTTCTCAATCAGTGTGACAAGATCATCTTCGATCAGGTTGATATAAACTTCACCTTTCTTTATTTCCAGTGCCTTCACATCACTCTGGATCTTGTATTGAAACGCATAGTCCTGGCAGAAATGCGTAAACCCTTTCAGGATCTCTTTCGGATAATAACTTGCATTTGGAAAGATGATCGTAATGGTATGGTATTTCACCAGTTGATCGATCGCGTCATTCAACGCCTTATAAATATCATCCTCAAAATCGATCAGTACGGTAGAGAACTCACCGGTAACGCCTGCAGGTATGCGGTCCAGCATCACCAGCTTGTCCTTCGGGATGGTATTAATGATCTCATGGGCATTTTCTCCGCCTTCTACAAAATGCGGAATGATCACATAATGCGTATAGTGGTCCTTGTTACTTCCCAGCATTCTTTTAAAAAGATGGAAGTCGTTATTGTATACATAAAAATCAATCCCGGCCTGCTCGCCGAGCGTACTTACAAATGCATCGTAAATGGATTTCTTGGGGATGCTGAGTTTGTTGAATAAGAGGAACACATTCAGCGGACGGCGGAATTCTGTGCTTTCTATAAAGTATCCTCTTCTGGGAACAGCATTGATGACACCGAGCTTTTTCAGGTGTTTATAACCGCGTTCAACAGTATCGCGCGCAATATCAAGTTCAATACTTAGCTCATTGATGGAAGGCATATTATCCCCCGCCTTGATCCTCCCTTTCTGGATCTCTTTCAGTACGGCATTGGCGATCTGAAGATACTTCGCAGTGCTGGAATAAGGGTCAACCGTAATGATGTCGGTTATCCTGGGCTCTTTCATGGCAAAATCGGTTTGAGTGGTGAAAGGATTGAACTGGCAGGACAGGTTTAATTTGTGGATATTACTACGTATAACCGTGTTCAAGATAAAATAATTCCGGATAAACCAGCACTTATTTCAGACAATAAAAATAATCCTCTTTTTCAGGTCAAAACAGGATAGGAATGCTGGCATTGATCTCTAAGTTTGTTTCGATATAAGAATAACATACACCTATAATTTATGGACAGCTTGCTTAATACTGTGCACATGCATCCGAGGGATCAGATCGTCCTTGTTATGCAGAGGATTTACAAACGTGTGCTGACGACCACTTCCGGAGGTAATATATCAATCATGGATGATAATGGCGATATCTGGATAACACCAACAGGTGTTGATAAAGGATTGTTAAAACCATTAGATATTATTTGCATGCGTGCCGACGGGACTGTAGAAGGGCAACACAAACCTTCTTCCGAATTTCCTTTTCACCTTGCCATATACAAAGCCAGGCCGGATATCAAAGCCATCGTGCATGCACATCCCCCCGCATTGGTAGCCTTCAGCATTGTACGGAAAGTGCCTGACACAAACCTGCTGCCGCAATTGAAAGCACTTTGCGGCACGATCGGTTATGCGCCATACGCGCTCCCAGGCAGTGCAGAACTGGGCGAAAATATCGCTCAGCAGTTTCACCAGGGCGTTTCAGCAGTGATTATGGAAAACCACGGCACTGTAATAGGAGGCAAGAATATCTCGCATGCCTATCAGCAATTTGAATCAATGGAGATGAGCGCGCGTGCTATCCTTTATGGGAATATGATGGGCAAACCCAATTATCTGTCAAACCAAAGTATTGAAGCTTACAACAAGCAAGTGCCGGACCATTTACCGGAGATGAATGAAGTGCTTTATCCTTCAGACGAGCGCGAACGCAGGCTTGATATCATCAAGATCGTAAAGCGTGCCTGCGAACAGGGATTGATGCTTGACGCATTCGGTACAGTATCTACCCGATGGAGAAATAATGATTTCCTGATCACACCTGATAATTGTTCCAAATCCGATCTTCGTCCGGAAGATATCGTTCAGGTAAGGTCTGGAGAAAGGGAAAAAGGAAAGTATCCATGCAAATCCGCTCATTTGCACCAGGCGATCTATGAGAAACATCCTGACATAAATGCCATCATACTTACACAGAGTACTTATCTTACGTCCTTCGCAGTGACTGGTGCTGCATTTAATGTAAGGACCATTCCTGAGACATGGATTTACCTGCAGGATGTGCAGATGGTGGAGTTTGGTGAACAATTCGCCGGCATGAACACAATTCCTAATATCATTTCCGCTGAAACGCCGGTAGTGATAGTGAAGAATGAATGCGTGATCGTAGCCGCAAGCAAACTGCTACAGGCATTCGATTATCTTGAAGTGGCTGAGTTCAGCGCCAAATCACTGGTACTTTCCACCACACTCGGGAAAATGGTCCCGATCAGCGATAACCAGGTAGAAGACCTTGGCAAAGTGATGAGCAAATGGAAAAATTATGAATGGCGCATGTAGCAAGCTGATCGGGCAAGACGCTTATACCGCTTAAAAAAACGATTGATATGAAAAATAAATATGCTATTATTCTTGGAAACCTCGGAAACACACGCGACAGGTTTTGCCCCGGTTACAAGAATAACCCATCCACCGAAGAGATGTTGAAAGCTGCTATAGAACGTGTACCGCATGTTGAAGGGATCGAACTGGTTGGCACCTGGGATATACGCCCGGATAATGTAAAAGATATGAAGGCGCGTTTGTCTGATGCCGGCATTGCCTGTGCCAGCATCATTCCTGATACGTTTACCGTTCCAGAGTATGGTAAAGGCAGCATCACGAATATCGATGCAGGTATCCGCAAACAAGCTCTCTCTTACCTCCGCCAGATGAGCGAAGTAGCAATGGAAATGAATTGTGGTATCGTCAACCTTTGGCTTGGCCAGGATGGATACGATTACCTGTTGGCCACTGATTACAATGAAGAACGCAATTGGCTCACCGATGCCACACGAACACTTGCAAAAGAATTTCCCACGCTGAAATATGCGCTCGAATACAAACCCAAAGAACCACGTAATTTTTCCTACCACGCAAGAATGGCTGATACTATTCTTGCCGTAAAAGAAACCGGCTGCGATAATGTGGGTGTAACGATTGATACAGGTCATAGCTTCTACGCAGGCGAGAACGTGGCCGAAGCTGTCGTACTCGCCAAAAGGGCGGGAGATCTGCTTTATCACATGCACTTCAACGATAACCATGGCAGTTGGGATGATGATATGATCGTAAGCAGTGTGCACTTCACTGTCTATATAGAACTATTGTTCTGGCTGAAGAAGACCAGCTATAGCGGATGGATCTCCATGGACCAGTATCCCTACCGTGAGGATGCTGTAGACGCGATCTCCGAGAGTATCTTATGGGTGAAAAAATTTGAACAGATCGTTGAAACATATTACAGCGAAATAGAATCACTCATCAAAGAAAACGATGCGGTAATGACTTCGCGGTTCTTACGCAAGCTCATCGCCTGATCTATTTTATTGCCATATAAATTTTCTGCATGACCATTATTCATCTCCAGCGGCCTGCGGTACGGGCTCTGTTGCTCAGCCTTTTTCTTACCATTACCACCTTTGTGATCAATGCGCAGCAACCGGTACAATTGATAAACCTTCGTTGCGATAATGCAAATAATCCGCTCGGTATTGATGCACCCAATCCGCAATTCAGTTGGGAATACAATACCGGCGTCCGCAACTTCAGACAAACTGCCTACCAGGTGCTGGTAGCGGATTCGCCGGAGAAACTATTGGCTGATGAAGGCAATACCTGGAACAGCGGTAAGATTCTATCATCACAATCAGCAGGCATTGTATATAAAGGACCGGCCCTCGAAAGCCGGAAAAAATATTTCTGGAAGGTGATCACCTGGTCGGATAAAGCAGAAATAAGACCTGCTGCAAATGCTGAATTTGAAATGGGATTGCTGCATCAATCTGATTGGAGCGGCGATTGGGTTGGATTTCCTTCCGGATGGATCGGCAAGGTTCACTATTTCCGCCGTGTATTCCACTTTGATAAAGAAGTAGTGAAAGCCCGTGCCTACATGGCAGGGATCGGTTATTATGAAATGGAGATCAACGGAAAGAAAGTTGGCGATCATGTACTCGATCCCGCTACGAGCGATTTTTCCAAACGCGTCTACTATACCACTTATGATATCAAGTCTTTTCTCAATAAGGAGAACGTAATGGTGATCGCCGTGGCGCCGGGCTGGTATGGTATGCCTAAACTGCGCATGCAGGTAGAGATCACTTTTAGGGATGGTACAAAAGAAGTGATCAATTCCACTTCAGTCCGTAATGTAACGCTTGGGCCGGTTGTATCTGCCGGCATTCTCGATGGGGAGGTCTATGATGCACGCATGGAAAAACCGGAATGGAACCTGCCTTCCGATACCATCATCAAAGGATTGCCCAACCAGATCTGGGGTGTGGCACCGGTGGTGGAAAAACCAGGCGGTATTATGGCGGCAGCGGAGCTGGAGCCGATCAAAGTAGTGGAATCATTCAAACCAGTTAGTGTAAAGGAAGTAAAACCAGGTGTATTTGTTTTTGACGCGGGGCAGAATATGGCAGGATGGGTGCGCATCCGTGTTAAAGGATCAAGAGGGCAGAAAGTTATTTTGCGGTTTGCCGAAACATTATATGATAATGGTACCGTGAACCAGGAGAATCTGCGTACAGCAGCGGCTACTGACACGTATATCATGAAGGGCGGTGGAGAAGAGGAATGGGAACCACGTTTTACCTATCATGGTTTCCGGTATTTCCAGGTGGAAGGGTTAACGTCAACGCCTTCTATTGATGACTATACATTGCGCCGCGTACGTTCGGATGTGGAACCTGCAGGTAAATTCACCTGCAGTAATGAGCTCCTGAACCGGATCAACCAGATGGTGGCGCGTACTGAAGCGAGTAACCTGCACAGCATTCCGACAGATTGCCCGCAACGTGACGAACGTATGGGATGGATGAACGATCTGACTGTCCGGATAGAACAGGCTGTTTACAATTTCAACCTGCATCGTTTATATGCCAAGTTCATCAAGGATGTTGGTGATACACAGGAAGAAGATGGTGGCATCAAAGACACTGCACCGTATAAAGTAGGTGGTGTTCCTGCTGATCCTGTATCAGCGAGCTTTCTGCTGCTTGCCCTGAAGAGCTACGAATACTATGGCAATACGGAGATCATCACGCAGAATTATAAAAAGATGAAAGCCTGGGTTGATTTTCTGAACAGCCGCAGCAAGAACGGTATTGTTGAATACAGCTATTATGGCGACTGGTCGCCGCCCGCTGAGTTCGGGCAAAAAGGAGCGGCTTATGGGGCGCTTTCTGTAAATACACCAGGACCATTGATGTCCACCGGTTATTATTATTATAGCGCCAGCCTTCTTTCAAAGATGGCAGCAATCATTGGCAAAACGGATGATAAAGCGAAGTACGAAAGTATGGCGGCTACAGCCATGAAGGCTTTCAATGATAAATTCTGGGATGAGAAAGTGGGTGGCTATGGTTCAAATAATCAATCATGCAACTCATTCGCTGTATTCCTGGGCGTGGTAAGCAAAGAACGTTTACCGAGAGTAATCGATAACCTGGTAAAGAATGTAGAGAAATACAATTACCATCTCACTACAGGAAATCTTTGTACAAAATATTTGCTGGAAGCATTGACGGAAAACGGCCGTGGAGATATCGCCTATCGTATCGCTACGCAGGAAACCTATCCCAGCTGGGGTTTTATGCTGTCAAAAGGCGCTACTACATTATGGGAGCGTTGGGAATATGAAACCGGTGGTTCAATGAACTCGCACAATCACCCGATGATGGGGTCTGTTGGTTCTTGGCTTTATAAATACATTCTCGGCATACTGCCGGATCTCAGCTCTCCCGGGTTTGATAAATTCATTATCCGTCCATATATCCTTACCAATCTCCAGTTTGCCAGCGGTGAATACAGATCAGTGAAAGGACTGATCAGGTCTTCCTGGAGAAAGAGCAAAGGATCATTGGAGATGAATATTACTGTTCCTGCCAATTCAGTGGCGACGGTATTCATTCCTACAAAAGATGTTTCCTCTATTACTGAGAAAAAGAAAAAGATAAAAGGAGACAAGAATTTCCGCTTCCTGCGCATGGAAGGTGATGCTGCGGTTTATGAAGTTGGTTCAGGTGATTATTCATTTACATCCAAATGGTAAGAGCATGAAATTTTTGATTGGTTTATTACTGGCCGGCAGTGTAATGACTGCACAGGCGCAAACGCTTAGTTCAGGATCTTTGGATATAGTAGGAGTGGACCAGTTTGGCCGCACCGTGACGCCGATCGAAGGATACAAACCTAAAAAGCAGGTGGGTATATTTTACTGGCCCTGGATCGGCCAGCCTTTTGCTTCGGGAGCATATGATGCCACAAAGATCTCGGCTATGCCGGATGGATTAAAGCTTTTGTATGATCTGAAATCGACTGACAAAACGATAAGTCCTACCGGGCAGGCACACTTCTGGGGAGAGCCTTTATTTGGCTATTATAATTCGGCCGATGAATGGGTCATCCGCAGGCAGATGAAAATGCTTACGCTGGCCGGTATCGATTTTATAGCTTTTGATCTTACCAACCGCGTTACCTACAAAGAAGTTTACGATAAGGTGCTTGGTACGATCGTGGACTTTCAGCGGCATGGCTGGAATGCACCCAAAGTTGTATTCTACACGCATTCCAAATCGATGGAGACAGCGCGTGTATTGTATGAAGATCTTTATAAGCCCCGCCGTTTTGAAAGCGCCTGGTATAAAGTGAATGGCAAGCCCATGATCATCGCTTATACTGAAACGGCCGATGATCTCGCAGAAGCAAGATCAAGAAACGATACCAATTATACGCCTGTACCTTACAGCAAAGAGATCCTTGACTTCTTTTATTTCAAGAAACCTCAATGGCCGTTTGACCCCTCTTATGAAAATGGTTTTCCCTGGGTGGAATGGAAATTCCCGCAACCGCTGCATGGCGGCGTTATGAGCGTGACCGTTGCCAGCCATCCGAAGGTTCCGATGTCACGCTCCATCACCTCAGGCTGGATCAATTGGGGCCGCGGCTGGGATCCGGATAAACAGGAAAATATAGCGGAAGATGTGGACAAAGGCACGTTCTTCCAGCGCCAATGGGATCATGCGATCGAAATGGACCCTGATACAGTCTTTGTAGGTGGCTGGAATGAATGGATCGCTTATAAGCAACCATACGGCGATGAATACATGTTATGTGATGCCGCCAACCGTGAATATTCGCGCGATGTGGAACCGATGAAAGGCGGATATGAAGATGCGTTCTATCTCCAGTTGATCAAAAACATCAGGCGTTATAAAGGATTACCTGCTGCCGGTAGCAAAGCTTCACCGAAATCATACCGCAACGTTGACGCAACTTCCTATGCCCGCGATTTTCATGGGGTAACAGAGAAGATCACTTACCAGCGCCCTGCACCGGTAAATGTGCTGGATGAGGTAAATGTATCATCTGACCCGTCATACATCATTTTTGAGATCAAAGCACAGAAAGATTTTGCTGCCCCACGTGCAGGCACTGAAGGGCTGCATATTTATATCGGCAGTGGCACTCCTTCACTCAAAGGATGGAAAGGGTATGAGTTATTGCTGAGACAGGATGCAGGCAGAAAAGTTTTCAATATCAGCCGGTTGAATTCCTCTTACAATATGAAAGCCATAGCAAAAGCAAGCTATACCGTGGAAGGAAATACAGTGAAGGTTAAAATTCCAAGAAAGGAAACCGGTCTGGGTAGTAATACAAAAGAAATTTATTTCAAAGTCGCTGATGGATTAGAGCATCCGGAAGATCTGATGGATAGTTATCTTTCCGGAAGTGTGATGCCGATGGGGCGGTTGAGTTATCTGTATCAGATCAAATAAGTTAAAAGATCCAAACCTTCAAAATTCCAATGATGAAAAGATTGATAAAAATATTATCCGCCGGCGTTTTTCTTCTCTTCTTGTCCTGCGGCAGCAACCGACAGGCAATTGAAGTAAAGGATCTGACGGTGGAAGGGCGTATAAGTTTAGCCGGCACGGATATTACCAGGCCAAGACTTAGCTGGAAGATCGCGGGCGATGGCCGTGATATAATACAGACAGCCTACCAGGTGATCGTTGCCAGTACACCGGACAATCTCGAAGCAGGGAAAGGGGATCTTTGGGATTCGGGTTTGGTAAAGGATAGCAATTCCCTGAATATCGTTTATGCAGGTAAAGCGCTCAGCAGCTATCAGCAGTGTTACTGGAAAGTGAAAGTGGTGACGAATGGCCAGGAAGAAAACTGGAGTAAGGCTGCCGGCTGGAGTGTCGGGCTGCTTGATTCCTCCGACTGGAAGGCACACTGGATCGGTCTCAATGGTTTCAATGACCGCGATCAGCCGGAAAGCACCTTCACGCGTCTTGCTGCGAGATATCTCCGTAAGGATTTTGCAATAGAAAAGAAACTGACCTCAGCCACTGCCTATGTCAGCGGCATGGGCCTTTATGAGCTTTATATCAATGGTAAAAAAGCCGGCAAAGACGTGCTGGCGCCAACTGTTTCGGAATACAACAAAAGGATCTATTATAATACCATCGATGTTACCTCGCTTATGGAGGAAGGGCAAAATGCTATTGGTGTGATCCTCGGCAATGGCCGCTATTTCGGCATGCGTAATTATCATGGCCAACCAGACCCGTTGACGCAAATAGGACAGGTGAGTTATGGGTTGCCAAGATTGCTGTTACAGGTGCGCATGGTTTATGATGATGGCAGCAGTTCGTTGCTGGTATCTGATGAAACCTGGAAAGTTTCTGACCAGGGACCGATAGTAGCCAATAGCGAATTTGATGGCGAAGATTATGATGCGCGCCGTGAATTTAAAGGTTGGGCAGAGACAGGTTTTGACGCGCAGGGATGGAAACCTGTAAACCTGATGCCGCTACCGGAAATCGTGCAGGTAGTATCGCAACCCAATGAAGGGATCCGTATAAAAGAGATATTGAAACCGATCGCTGTTAACAAAACCTCACGTGGTACTTATATTATTGATATGGGGCAGAACATGGTCGGCTGGATCTCGCTGCATATAAAAGCTGCAGCAGGTGATACGGTAAGCATGCGCTTCGCAGAGACCATGAAGAAAGGGACAGATTCAATTTATCTCGACAACGTACGTAAGGCTCGTGTAACGGATAATTATATTTCCAATGGCAATGACGTAAAATGGGAGCCCCGGTTCACTTATCATGGCTTCCGCTATGTGGAGATCGGTGGATTGGGATCAGCGCCAGCGATCAGTGATATAGAAGGGAAAGTGATTTATGATGATGTGGCTACGACCGGTTCATTCAAAACTTCCAACGAAACCATTAATCAGATCTTTAAAAATGCATACTGGACCATCCGAGGAAATTATCGCGGCATGCCAACCGATTGCCCGCAGCGAGATGAGCGCGTTGGCTGGCTTGGCGACCGCGTGATGAGCTCTTATGGCGAAAGTTTCATCTTTGATAACTCACGTCTTTATGCAAAATGGCTGGATGATATCAGCGATGCGCAAAAAGAAAATGGAAGCATTCCTGATATTGCACCGTCTTACTGGGACCGCTATGCCGATAACGTTACTTATCCAAGTGCTTTTATCCTGATCCCGGAAATGCTGCGTAAGCAGTATGGCGACCAGGAAAGCCTGCGCAAACAATATCCCGCAATGAAAAAATGGATCATGTATATGTGGGATATGTACCGTGAGAATGATCTTGTGCTGAAAGATAACTATGGTGACTGGTGTGTGCCTCCTGAGGAGTTGGACATGATCTGGTCAAAAGATCCCAACCGGATCACTGAAGGTGGTCTTCTTGCATCTGCCTATTACTATTATTGCCTTAAGCTGTTGAGGCAATACGCCGAAATACTCGGTAATGCTGCCGATGCAGAACAGTTTGCTTCCATCGCAGAAAAAGTTAACATCGCTTTCAATAAAAAATATTACAACGCGGAGAAAAAATGTTATGCCAACAATACAGTTACAGCTAACCTGCTGCCATTGAGTTTTGGTATGGTACCTGTTGCTGATAAAGCCGCAATCTTTACAAATATCCGGAGTCGCCTCCAAGAGTTCGACGATCATGTAAATTCAGGGATCATTGGCGGCATGTGGCTGATGAGAGGGCTTACTGATAACGGGGCGGGCGACCTGGCTTACCGTCTCGCTACCAACAAAACCTATCCGAGCTGGGGTTATATGGTTGAAAAAGGCGCTACTACCATCTGGGAACTCTGGAATGGTGACGCAGCCAACCCGATGATGAACTCGGGTAATCACCAGATGCTATTGGGTGATCTGCTGATCTGGTATTACGAATACCTTGCAGGTATCAAATCAGATGTAAAAGAAGTAGCCTTTAAAAAGGTGATCATGAACCCGTATTTCCCGGAAGGACTTGATTTTGTCGATGCTTCACTGGAAACGAAATACGGATTGGTAAAGAGTGAATGGAAAAAAACAGCGGCGGGACTGGAGTGGAACATCGCTATCCCTGCCAATGCATCAGCGGATGTTTATTTCCCAACCGGCAAGGCAGGAGATATTTCGGAAAATGGTAAAGCTATCAGTCAGCAACTTAGCCCGGGTAAGGGAGTTGACGGGAAAGATAAACTCGTGCTTCACATCGGCTCTGGTTCTTATAAATTCCTGGTAAAAAAATAAATGATTAATCATGCAGGCAATCCTTGGTATTATTTATCACTTCATCGGTGGTGTTGCGTCGGGAAGTTTTTATGTACCGTATAAAAAAGTAAAGGGCTGGTCGTGGGAAACCTACTGGCTCACCGGCGGCCTCTTCTCCTGGCTGATCGTGCCACCGCTTGCGGCCTGGCTAACCATTCCCGGATTTGCTGACATTATTTCCCAGGCATCTTTTGATACATTGTTCTGGACGTTTTTCTGGGGAAGCCTTTGGGGCATTGGTGGATTGATGTACGGACTTGGAATGCGTTACCTCGGCATGTCACTTGGCAACTCTGTATTGCTGGGGTTCACATCTGCATTTGGTGCGCTTGCCCCACCTATCTATTATGACCTGGCAAATGTTCCCGGGAAAATCACCTTCAGCGAATTGCTTGCAAACACCTGGGGAAATGTAGTACTGATAGGGGTGGTGCTTTGCCTCCTGGGAATTTATGTCTGCGGTAAGGCTGGCTATCAGAAGGAAAAAGAATTGCCGGAGGAAAAGAAAAAAGAAAGTGTGAAGGAATTCAATCTGAAAAGGGGGTTGATCATCTGTATCCTCTCCGGGATTCTCAGCGCCGGGTTTAACTATGGTATCGAAGCCGGTGCACCGATGGCCGATGCAGCAAACCAGATCTGGAAAGCAGCTCATCCAACGGAGAATATCAATTTTCTTTTCCGCAATAATGTGATCTATATTGTATTGCTGTGGGGCGGTCTTACTACGAATCTCATCTGGTGCCTGATCTTGCATTTCCGCAACCGCAGTTTTGGCGATTATACCAATAGGAAAACCCCTTTGCTCCGTAATTTCATTTTCTGTGCAATTGCCGGCACTACCTGGTTCCTGCAATATTTATTCTATGGAATGGGTGAAAGTAAACTGGGCAATGGTTCCAGCTCATGGATACTGCACATGGCCTTTATCATCCTGGTGGCTAATTGCTGGGGTTTTGCACTGAAAGAATGGAGTGGTGTAAGCAAGAAAACAAGGAATACAATTGTTTTAGGGATCTTCATCATTATCCTTGCGGTAGTGGTAGTTGGATATGGGAACTCCTTGCATAACTAATCGGTATGGAAAAGAAAGAACCCATCATAGCAGTATTTGATATTGGAAAAACGAACAAGAAATTATTGTTGTTCAACAAACGCTATGAAGTAGTGGCAGAGGAAGCGACAAGCTTTCCTGAGATAATAGATGAAGATGGATTTCCCTGCGAGGATCTTGACCGGTTGACGGAATGGATGCGTCTTCATGTGGAAGCACTGAAACGATCTGATACATTTCAACTCAAAGCAATCAATTTTTCTACTTACGGCGCTTCGCTTGTGCTTATCGGAAAGGAGGGAGAGCGGATCATGCCTTTATTGAATTATCTCAAGCCATATACGGCCGGTTTGCTCGAACAATTTACATCAACGTATGGTGGTGAAGAAAAGATAGCTATAGAAACATCTTCGCCGATGATGGGGCATCTTAATGCAGGTCTTCAGCTTTACTGGTTAAAGAAGCAACGCCCTGAATTGTTTGCAAAACTTTCTTCCGTACTGCATTTCCCGCAATACCTGAGTTTTCTTTTTACCGGCAGAACGTTTGCAGAAATGACCAATCTTGGTTGTCATTCAGCCATGTGGAATTTTGATAAGAAAACGTATCATGAATGGCTGGAGAAAGAAGGAGCCCGCGAAAAAGTGAATGAAGTAGTGAAAGGGAATACGGCCGTATTAATGAAGGATGGTGATGAGCAGATCGCTATTGGCGTTGGTTTGCACGATAGTTCCGCTGCCGTCATTCCTTACCTCAATTCATTCAGCGAGCCATTCGTAATTGTATCAACGGGTACATGGACGATCAGCCTGAACCCTTTCAACCAGGATATACCTGATGCGGAAGAACTCGCAAGCGGATGCCTGAGTTATCTTACTTATGAAGGAGATCCTGTAAAGGCTTCCATGAATTTTGCAGGGCATGATCATGATACGCAGGTCAATCGTATTGCAGCATTCTTTGGGTTAAAGCCTGCTTATTTCCACACGCTGGAATACGATGCGAAATGGGTAGGGTATACAGATGGGATCAAAGCAGTGCAACCGGAAAGCCTCAGATCCCCTACTACGCCGTGCGTATTCCATACACGTGATCTGGGTGGTTTTGAATCACCCGAGCATGCATATCATCAGTTACTGGTTGATATCATCAATCGCCAGCAGATCGCAACAAGTATGGTGCTGAGGGGTAAGCCAGTAAGCAATATGTATGTGGATGGAGGTTTTTGCAAGAATAAAATTTATATGCAGTTGCTTACCGATGCATTTCCTTCCTTAGAGGTGTATGCTACTTCAATGGTGCAGGGTACTGCACTGGGTGCAGCGCTTGCGATACATGATCATTGGAACGATAAACCTGTTCCGGGGTCATTGATACATTTGAGACATTGGAAGAAGTCTGAAGTTACAGGCATTACTGGCCGTAGGGGAAAGCCTGGTCATTCAGTCGTTGATGGGGAATGATCCCAGACTGCTGTAATCGTCAATAAATAACCTCAATCTTAGGATAAGGCAGGATAGATATTTTTCTTTTACTATCTAGTTTTACATTATCTATATAAGATCTTTCATAAAGAAATCAAATAAAATTATATGAGTACTGTTACCGATCGCTTCAAGCATGTAAGCTATCTGTGGGATGAAAAAAAAGCAGCCGAACTGGCTGGTGATGAAGTGGGACTGCTGATCTATCGTTCCAACCTGTTGGGTACAGATCTGCGACTGACTAACTATGGAGGAGGGAATACGTCCTGTAAGGTCACTGCAAAAGACCCACTTACCGGTAAAGAAACCGAAGTGATGTGGGTAAAAGGTTCAGGTGGCGACATTGGTACATTGAAAAAATCAGGACTCGCTGCACTGTATGTTGACCGCCTGCGCAGCCTAAAAAATATTTACCGCGGTATCGAACACGAAGATGAAATGGTAGAGCTTTTCAATCATTGCATTTATGACCTGGCGAGCAAAGCGCCTTCTATTGATACACCTTTGCATGCCTTCCTTCCTTTCAAGCATATTGATCACCTGCATCCAGACGCTGCCATTGCTATTGCTGCAGCAAAAGATGGAAAGAAGATCACCAGGGAATTATTCAATGGTACGGTGGGCTGGGTGGAATGGCAGAAGCCGGGTTTTGATCTCGGTTTGCAGCTTCGCCAATGCCTTGATGAAAATCCCGGTATCCGCGGGATCATGCTTGGCAGTCATGGCCTTTTTACCTGGGGTGAGACTGCTTTTGAATCGTATGTGAATACGCTTGAAGTGGTTGAAAAATGTGCCGACTACCTTGAGAAGAACATCGGTGTACGCCGCCCTGTTTTTGGCGGACAGAAAATACAATCCCTTTCCAAAGAAGCTCGTCTCAAACAGGCAGCCACACTTGCTCCTGTGCTGCGCGGGCTTTGCAGCAGTCAGCAAAAGATGATCGGTCATTTTACGGATGATGAACGCGCCCTGGAGTTTATCAATTCGAATGACCTGGACAGGCTTGCTCCTCTAGGTACAAGTTGCCCTGATCACTTCCTCCGTACGAAGATCAGTCCGCTGGTGCTCGGGATCTCACCAGACGAAGATCTTTCCGATACAGCGGCAATAAAAGCAAAACTCTCCC
This sequence comes from Chitinophagaceae bacterium, assembly GCA_036262095.1. Taxonomy (GTDB): domain Bacteria; phylum Bacteroidota; class Bacteroidia; order Chitinophagales; family Chitinophagaceae; genus Terrimonas_A. Next base: position 24,846 of record DATAJQ010000264.1, read on the forward strand.
CGGCGTTTGATGCATACAGGAAGATGTATGCAGATTATTATGATACCTGCAAGCATCCAAATAGCCCGTCAATGCGCGATGCAAACCCCGTGATCATTCTTTATCCCGGGGTGGGACTTTTCAGTTTCTCTGTTGATAAACAAACCGCACGTGTTGCCGCCGAGTTTTATATCAATGCCATCAATGTAATGAAGGGGGCTGAAGCAGTGAGCGAATACACATCACTTCCCCGCCAGGAAGCTTTCAACATCGAATACTGGTTGCTGGAAGAAGCGAAACTTCAGCGGAGACCAAAACCAAAATCATTGAGCGGCCGCATCGCACTCGTTACCGGTAGCGCTGGTGGGATCGGTAAAGCCATCGCGAAAAAATTTGCGGAAGAAGGCGCCTGCATAATATTGAATGATGTAAACCAGGAAAGACTGGAAAGTGCTGCCGCTGAGTTTAAAAAACTATTTGGCCGCGATGCAGTGGATAGAGTTGTACTGAATGTGACTGATGAGGGATCCGTTGATGCAGCTTTCGATGCTGCCAGTCTTGCATTCGGTGGCGTTGACCTCGTAGTAAACAATGCCGGTATCAGTATTTCCAAAAGCATCGAACATCATTCGCTTGAAGAATGGGACCGGTTGTATGAAATCCTGGTAAAAGGCCAGTTCATCACATCAAAGAAGGGTATTGCGATCATGCGCGCACAAGGTTTTGGTGGTGATATCATCAATGTCGTATCAAAGAATTCAGTAGTAGCGGGCCCGAATAATGCTGGCTACGGCTCAGCGAAAGCCGCGCAGGCGCACCTGACAAGATTGATGGCTGCGGAAGTGGGGCCGGATAAGATCCGGGTCAATACCGTGAACCCCGATGCGGTGATCGCGGATAGTAATATATGGGCCGGTGGATGGGCCGAAGGCAGGGCAAAAGCATACGGCATCAGGGTAGAAGAGCTGCCGGCTTATTATGCAAAACGCACCTTACTGAATGAGATCATTTTGCCGGAAGATATCGCTAATGCGTGTTTTGCATTCGCAGGTGGGCTGTTGAATAAGTCAACCGGGAACGCGATTAATGTGGATGGCGGGGTTGCAATGGCATTTTTGAGATAGAGCAGTTCGTGCTGCCTGACCTGTGAGAGGCTACGCCATTTTAAAATTTATTAAACCTATGGACGAATGAAGGTTGGACTTTTTATTCCTTGCTACATCGACCAGTTCTACCCAGCTGTGGGCATAGCCACTTTACAACTGCTCGAAAAACTGGGAATGACAGTGGTATACCCGCTGGAGCAAACCTGTTGCGGGCAACCCATGGCCAACAGCGGCTTCGCCAATCTTTCTAAAGGATGTGATACCAACTTTATAAATAATTTTTCCGGGGTTGACTATATCGTTGCGCCATCCGGCAGTTGTGTATTGCATGTGAAGGAACACCTGAACAGCACTATAAAATCAACTGAAGCAGAAAAGATCCGTTCAACCATCTATGAATTGACAGAATTTCTCGTGGATGTATTAAAGATCGACAGCCTTCCTTCACGTTTTCCTCATCGTGTAGGATTACATGTTAGCTGCCACGGGCAACGTGGCCTCCATACTTCTTCAATGACCGAGCAGGTATTGCCTTCTTTTTCCAAACCCGAAAAACTGTTAGGGATGGTTCAAGACCTCGTGCTGGTAAAACCTGCACGGCAGGATGAATGTTGTGGTTTCGGCGGCACATTCTGTGTATTTGAAGAGGCAGTGAGTGTTAAAATGGGAAAAGACAGGATCAATGAACACTTGCGCAATGAGGTAGAAGTGATCACTGCCGGAGATGTAAGTTGCCTCATGCATCTCGAAGGAATACTGAAACGGTCAGGCTCCAAAACACGGATTATGCATATCGCCGAAATACTCAATACAGCAGTATGAAAACAGGTAACCATGCCGCTTTAGCAAAGGATTTCATCCGGGATGAGGCACGGACCGACTGGCATGATGAAACGCTCTGGTGGATCCGGCAGAAACGTGACAAAGCAGCTCATAACCTGCCCGAATGGGAGCAACTCAGGCAATGGGCGTCAGAGATCAAAGAGCATACTTTATCCAATCTTTACGAATACCTGCTGGAGTTTGAACAGAATGCAATGGCCAATGGCGTACAGGTGCATTGGGCAGCTGACGCAGCAGATCACAACCGCATCATCAAAGCAATTGCGGATAAACATCGTGTGAAAAAGATCGTGAAGAGCAAAAGCATGCTTACGGAAGAATGCCATTTGAATGAATACCTGGAATCATCTGGCATCGGAGTGATCGACACCGATCTTGGCGAACGCATCGTTCAGTTGCGCCGTGAACCACCCAGTCATATCGTACTACCCGCTATACACCTGAAGAAGCAGGATGTAAGTGAAACATTCCATGTACATCTTGGGACTGAATCAGGCAATAATGATCCGCAATATCTTGTTGCCAGTGCACGGTTGCATCTGCGGCGGGAATTTCTTGAAGCTGATCTGGCAATAACTGGCGTGAACTTCGCCATTGCGGAAACAGGAGGGATTATTGTTTGCACCAATGAAGGCAATGCAGATATGGGTGCACATGCTGCCCCGGTGCATATTGCCTGCATGGGCATTGAAAAGATAATTCCTAAAGCTGAACACCTGGCGGTTTTTACACGGTTGCTCGCACGCAGCGCCACAGGACAGGCCATTACTTCCTATACCAGTCATTTCCACCGGCCAAGGCCCGGCAGGGAAATGCATATCGTGATCGTAGACAACGGCCGCTCACGCCAACTTGGCCGCAACGATTTTCGTAACTCATTAAAGTGTATCCGCTGCGCTGCCTGTTTCAATACCTGCCCGGTCTACCGCCGTAGCGGCGGACATAGTTATCACTCGGCAGTTGCAGGCCCGATCGGTTCTATACTGAATCCAAATCTTGACATGAAGGCCAATGCCGACCTCCCTTTTGCTTCCACACTCTGCGGCTCCTGCTCAAATGTTTGCCCGGTGAAGATCAATATCCATGAGCAGCTTTGGAAATGGCGGCAGGTGATCGCTGCAGAAGGATATATAAGCGGATCGAAAAAAACAGGCATGAAGATGATGGGGTATGTGCTTGCAAGACCAAAGATTTACCGCTTAGCGGGATCGGTTGCACGGTGGATGCTTCGGCATTTCAGTTTTATAGCGAAATCAAAAAAACTCAATCCCTGGTATAAACAGCGTGAAATGCCCGAAGCGCCGGAGAAAAGTTTCCGGGAATGGTATCTTAAAAACAAACGATCATGAACGCGAGGGAGACCATACTTGCTGCAATAAAGACGAATCAGCCTGCACCGGTACGTCTGCCGGCTATAGATCACCACAACCTGATTGCTGATAGTGCAGACCTCACCGCATTGTTCTGTCAAAACCTTGAAGCCGGTGGCGGATCCATGCAGCGATTGCCTGATATGACTGCAGTGCAACAGTTGATAAATGAAAAAAGAGCAGCAGGCGGGCTGGTGCTGAATCTTATTTCGCAGGCCGGCAATATAGATCTTATTCCTCCCTCACTGGAAATACTTGATAGCTTACAACAGGTTTTTATCATTGGGTCTGTAGCAGTAGCCGAGAATGGGGCTGTATGGGTGACCGAATCAAAAATGATCAACCGGATCCTGCCTTTTATCAGCGATCAACTATATCTCGTAGTATACGAAAAGCAACTTGTATCAACCATGCACGATGCATACGAAAAGATAAAAACAGATGACGATGGCTTCGGGGTGTTTATCGCCAGCCCTTCGAAGACTGCAGATATTGAACAGTCGCTTGTGATTGGCGCGCATGGTGCTCGAAAACTGGTGGTGCTGGTAATAGCTAAATGAAGTAGCCTGATTTGAAGCTCTGATCTGGAGGAAATCCGGTTTATAAACTACATATCTTGCAGGGAGGCAATTCTCTCCCGCCAGCTTTTTTTATTAATTCTTTCCACAAAGCACAGTTTGGTCTGCTTTTCGCTGCTTAAATTCGCCGCCTTCAATTCCTCCCGGGAGTCCCATCAGTACATTTCGTTAATCATCCTTAAATCAATGAACAATGAAAACCCTACCGTCAACCCGGGTCACTGCGATGATCGGCCTGGCAATGTTGTTATTGGCTATACTGCTCAATCTTTTTGCCTGTCAAAAAGAAAGGGTTTCCGTTCCCGATGGACAACAACGGGTACGGATTATGCTAACCGACAATCCTGTGAACTTCGATGAAGTAAATGTAGATATCCAAAAGGTGGAAGTGCTGGTGCTTCCCGATAGCTGCCGTAGTGGCCGGGGGGACGATGACGACGACGATGATGGCGACAACCGGGGTTGCCACTACGACCGTGACGGCGATCGCAAGGATGATTACAAATGCGCCGTATGGGATACGCTGGATATTCGCCCCGGTGTGTATAACCTGCTTGATCTTTCAAATGGTGTGGATACCGTGCTGGCAACTGGTTTTACAACTGCCGGAAAAATCAAAAAAATACGGCTTACGCTCGGAACGAACAATTCAGTTGTGATCGACAGCGTTTCATACCCGCTTACTTTATGGAATAAATATAACCGCGTTACCATTAGTGTAAGGGGAGAAGACGTCAATGCGATCACCACGGGCGATCTCCAACTCTGGCTTGATTTTGACGCAGGAAGATCAATCGTAAAAATAGATGACAATCGCTTTGTACTAAAACCCTACCTGCGCATCTGGCTGCCTGACCAAACCGGCAGCATCAAAGGAAAAGTGCTTCCCGGTGCAGCCCAGGCAGTGGTATCAGCTATAGCCGATGGTGATACCCTTGTTGCAATACCTGACGATGACGATGGCCGGTTCAAGATCAGAGGATTGAGGGGTAATACGGCAACCGTGTTTGTCAATGCCACAGCAAACGGCTACCAG
>DATAJQ010000265.1:0-38679 GCA_036262095.1 Chitinophagaceae bacterium
GTAATACCACGCCTTTACTTTCGCCGCAAATTAACGCAGACTTATGAGTAAATTAATCTCGCTATGCGGCATACTGCTGTTGTATTGCTTTACTGCAACAGCACAAAAAGGTGCTTTTAAACTGAAAGTAAAGGATGAAGACAATCTGAATCTTCCCGGTGCTTCAGTGGCACTTGCTCCCGGCAAATTCGCTGGTGTTACCAATCAATACGGGGAACTGATACTCTCTAATGTTCCTGCAGGCAACTACACTCTTACTATTTCCTATATCGGCTACAGCCCTGTAGAAAGAAAAATAAATATTGAGGCAGAAGGTACAGAGCTTACTGAAACCCTTTCCGGCAAGGCTATAACTACCGGTTCTGAAGTGGTAGTGATGGGCGACAGGCTGAAAGGTCAGGCCCGTGCACTGAACCAGCAAAAGAACAGTGAACGCGTTACCAATATTATCAGTGCCGATCAGATGGGCCGTTTTCCTGACGGTAATATCGGCGATGCCATCAAGCGTGTTCCCGGCATTACCATGCAGAATGACCAGGGTGAAGCGCGCAACATAGTAGTGAGAGGCATGGGACCTGAATTCAACTCTGTAACATTGAACGGCGAAAGAATACCTTCTGCAGAAGGTGATAACCGTCGTGTTCAGATGGATCTGATCCCTACAGACATGATACAAACGGTGGAAGTGAATAAAACACTGACAGCAGATATGGATGCGGATGCAATTGGCGGTTCTGTCAACCTTGTAACACGTTCAGCTCCCAATGGCCTCCGCGTATCCGGTACTCTGGCAGGAGGTTTCAACCCCATCCGTGATGGATTTATCGGCACAGCCAATTTTATCATTGGCAACCGCGTGCTTAACCAAAAACTGGGCTTTGTTGTAAGCGGTTCTTTTAACCGTAATAAATTCGGTTCAGACAACCTGGAATCTGTTTGGCTGAAAGATGCCAATGGCAAAACGTTCATCGGCGATCATGATATACGTATTTATGACGAGCTGCGTATCCGCAGGAGCCTGAGTGCCACACTCGATTTTTCAATCGATAAATTAAACACGATCTATCTTACCGGTGCATATAACTGGAGGGATGATAAAGAGAACCGCTTCCGCCTTCGCCACCGCTACCGTGGTGATGAAGAAGATTATCCGGATGATCTTATCTATGATGGATCAGGCAATATCACCGGCTATAGCAATGGTGAAGTACTCCGCCAAACCAAAGGTGGTCTTGACAATGGCCGCAATGAAGGCCGCCGCCTCGAAGATCAGCGCGTACGTTCCCTTGCGCTGAAAGGTGATCACCAGTTTGGAAAACTGAAAACCAACTGGAGCGTTCAGTATGCCAAAGCATCAGAGAAAAGACCGAATGAACGTTATATCTCCATGGGCAGAAGAAGCATCACGATCAATCAGAATATTTCGGAACCCGAATATCCTTTGCTTACTGATAATACACCACTTACTTCTTATACACGACTGAATGAACTGACTGAGCAATTCCAGGACCAGTATGAGCAGGATATTAATGGAAGGCTTGATTTCAGCCTGCCTGTTTCTATCGTGAATGATCAGAAAGGAAACCTTGTGTTTGGTGCCAGGCTGCGCACAAAGAAGAAAGTAAGGAACAACAACTTCTTCGAATATGAACCGTTGACCTCATTAGGAAATATCAGCTTGCTTCCGCTCGTTGATCGCTCCTACAGCAATTTTTTCCCAAGGGAGTATGCGGCTGGTCAATTTGTTAGTGCTGCTTATCTTGGTGGTCTTGATTTCAAGAATGCTTCGCAGTATGAAGAGTCTGATGCCCCTGCAGAATACCTTGCAGGCAACTACAACGCCAGGGAACGCATCATTGCCGGCTATGTGGAACTGCGCCAGCATTTCACTGATAAGTTTTCTGCCAATATCGGTTTGCGTGTAGAGCGTACGCATATTGATTACACCGGTAATATTGTTGAGGACGAAGAAGACCTGAAAGGGACAGCTAATCTCAAAAACGATTATACAGACATATTGCCTGATATCAACCTGCGCTACCAGGTGTCTGGCAATTTTGTGTTGAAAGGCGCATGGACCACTTCATTGGCCCGCCCACGTTACTATGACCTTGTTCCTTATTTCAACATCATCCCTAGTGAACTGGAATTAAGTGCAGGTAATCCCAAGCTGGAGCCTGTTCGATCTACCAACTTTGACCTGATGGCCGAGAACTACTTTAAATCAGTTGGGATCATTTCAGGTGGTATTTTTTACAAAAAGATCAACAGGTTCTTTTATACTTATATCGACAACAATTACACACAGGCTAAATTCGCCAATGACTTTCCCGGCGTAACCAATCCTGTTGCTGCCGGTGATAACTGGGATTTTACCCAACGCCGCAATGGTGATGGTGCTACTGTATGGGGCTTTGAAGCAGCCATTCAGCGTCAGTTGGACTTCCTGCCTGGATTCTGGAAAGGGTTTGGCGTGTACCTGAACTATACATACACTCACTCCAAGGCAGAAGGTATCTATGATGGCTCGGGTACGCTGATCCGCAGCAATGTGAAACTGCCTGGTGCTGCTCCGCACATGTTCAACGCATCACTGTCTTACGAAAACAAAAAAGTGGTAGTGCGCCTGTCCGGCAATTTCACTTCTTCTTATGTTGATGATGGCGATGATGCAGGATATAATGAAGATTCTTTCTTCGACCGTTATTACAGCAAGCAGTTTTTCCTGGATGCCAACGCTTCTTATGCATTCACTCCCAAATTCCGCTTGTTTGCTGAAGCGAATAACCTGACCAATCAGCCTTTGCGTTACTATCAGGGTATTTCAGAAAGAACTGCACAATTGGAATACTATGGCCCACGTTTTAACATGGGCATCAAATTTGACTTGAGTAAATAGAAGTTTAGTTTATAAAACCAGGCAACAATCAGTTGCCTGGTTTATTTTTATATACAATGATGAACTCACTACATAAAAAGCTCTTCAGTGGGCTGGTTTTTGCACTGCTGATCACAGCCTGTAAGCAAAACGGACAACCTGGTGCCACATCCGGAGATGCAAAAGATTCGGCGGCGATAAAACCTCTTGTGGTTACAGAAAAAGTATTTGATGACAGTGATGATCCCGCAATCTGGATCAATACTGCAAAGCCCGACAGCAGCCTGGTGATTGGGACGGATAAAAGCTCTTCCAACGGAGGATTGTACGTATTCAACCTGAACGGAAAGATAGACAGGCAACGCAGCGTTACCGGCCTGCACCGGATGAATAATGTGGATATTGCTTATGGTTTGCCCCTGGGAGATACAATGGTGGATATTGCCGTTGCTACGGAACGCGACCTTAACCAGGTCCGTGTATTCAGCCTGCCTGCAATGAAAGCAATAGATGGCGGCGGCATAGAAGTGTTCAAGAATGAAGCAGAGCGTGCCCCGATGGGTATTGCCTTATACACGCGTCCGTCTGATAAAAGCATCTTCGCGATCGTTGGCCGCAAAAGCGGTCCCGCAGAAGGCTATCTCGAACAATATCTTTTAAAAGATAATGGTAAAGGAATGATCATTGGCGAGCTGGCCCGGAAATTCGGTAAGTATTCAGGTAAAAAAGAAATCGAATCCATTGCAGTTGACAATGAATTGGGCTATGTATATTATTCCGACGAACAGGTAGGCATCCGAAAATATTATGCAGATCCGCAAAAGGGAAATGAAGAGCTGGCTTTGTTTGGCCAGGGGCAGTTCAAAGAAGACAATGAAGGTATTTCCATTTACAAATTCCCTGACGGCACCGGTTATATTTTGGTGTCTGATCAGTCGGCCAATAAATTCAATGCATATCCCCGCGAAGGTTCTGCAGGTAAACCTCATGAACATCCCCTGCTGGTATCTATTCCCGTTTCCACTCTTCAGAGTGATGGCAGTGATGTTAGTTCCATAACCCTGCCGGGCTTTCCCGGAGGGCTGTTTGCTGCAATGAGTGAAGGTGGAACATTCCAGTTCTATGCATGGAAAGATCTTGCAGAGAAAGGGGGATTGAAAGTGCTGACAAAGTAAGTCCGGTTTTATTGTGCAACAGGCAAACGTGTCACAACAATTGAGATCGTTGTTTTCGAATTGATCGGCATACTGTTTCCCATTGCTTCAGTGGCTCCGTTTGCTTCAATAGTATTTGTTTTTTCGCGGATGATGCCGGTGGCCTTATCAAGAATGATCCTGCCGGCAGCATTGCTTTTCATAGTGGTATTTGTTTCAATCCCCATCATTTCCGCTTTGGAACTGGAGGAAGAAACTGTTTTGAAGTCAACGATAATAGTGGAGTCTGTTATTGCTGAAAGCGTGTAAGTGGTAATGCCTGATTCATTTTCATTTTTGAATGTCTCCTGCCAGCTTTCATTAATGGCAGCGCCTTCTTCCGGCAGTACTTTAAAAAAACTGGCATTCCCTTTTTCCGGTGGATATACCACGCTGGTAAGATCTTTCAACATATTGGCCATAAGGGCAAACCGCTCATCAGGCTTTTCCAGTGAGATCTTTTCAGGCTTTACAAGCAGGGTCTTACCATTGGAGTCGATAATAATATCAAATTCTTTACCCAGCATTTCTTTGATCGGTTTCCCGAATTGCCCGTCAATATCTTTTGTATTGTCTGAATTGAACCCTCTTTTCTGACCCATCCCGTCAAAATCGAATTGAAGCTTCTGCACCTTGTGATGAAGGGTGCTATTGTCTTCCGTGCTGTTGGTGACATTATAGTAATGGCCAACATGGCCGTTCAGATTAAAATCAATAGCCTGGCCCATGGCCTGCTGGGCAATTGTTTGTTTCACCTCAACACTGATCGCAAGAGTATCGCCTTGCTGAAAGCTCAGTTTACCCGGAATTTTTTGTGCATTGGAGTAAATACCTGCCGATAAAAACAATAAGAAAAAGAAGGTGATTTTTTGCATGATTCAGTAAGCGTTTATCAAATTTGGCAAAACTTATTTGAAAAAGGAGCAAAGAGTTGTAAAAATTGTCTGATCCGACCGATGGCCGATGTTAGATGGCCGAATGGCCGATGATCATTTTCTATGGCAACACCAGTTGCAGGTAACCAGCAGGCTTCCGGTCATCGGCCATCAGCCATCAGCCATCGATCAAAGACTGGCAAGAATTATACAAATCTGCCCTGAACTTCCTACATTTAATTACTAAAACTTACACTTATGCCTATCCGAATGACAGATGATCCTAAAGACCCTAATCAGAATGATTATAATGATGATAGCAGAGGTGGCGGAGGCCGGTCCAATTTTCCCGGCGGTGGCGGTGGTTTAGGAGCTTTATTGCCTTTACTGTTGGGTTTATTCAAGGGAAAAGGGATTATCGTGCTTGTCGTATTGGCGGGAGCTGCTTATTTCCTGTTGGGAAAAGGTGGCGGTTGTAATGTGGCCCAGGTGGCTCAATCGCTGTTTTCGCAAAGCGGCTATAACTTTAATCCGAACGAATTCAACAAAGCTTCTGTTTATGAAGGCCTGGAAGACGATGCAGGAAAAAATCCCCTGCCTGAATCTGTATCGCTCCTGAAATTTGCTCCTGCAAGAGGCAACCAGGGCCAACAGGGCAGTTGCGTAGCCTGGAGCAGTGCTTATGGAGCAAGAACAGTGCTGGAAGCAGCATCCACCGGCGTTGATCCTAACCAGATAAAATTCAGCCCGTCTTTTATGTACAACCAGATCGGGCTTGATGATTGCCAGGGTTCTTATATACAAAGAGCGATGGAACAGATGTCTAAACAGGGCGCATTGCCGTTGGACCAGTTTCCTTATTCTGACCAGGACTGCACCACTCAACCTAACATCAACCAGAAACAGGAAGCCGGGCAGTATAAAATACATGGTTTTACGAGACTGACCAATGGTGATAATGTCAGCTCCATCAATGTTCGTGCAGTGAAAGAACACCTGGCCAAAGATGCGCCGGTGGTGATAGGAATGATGGTGGGACAAAGCTTTATGCAGGATATGATGGGCAGGGAATTATGGCAACCCCAGGGAATGGACGCTTCACAGGTAGGCATGGGAGGTCATGCGATGTGTGTGATAGGGTATGATGACCGCAAATTTGGCGGTGCATTCCAGATCATGAACAGTTGGGGCCCCGAATGGGGAAAAGATGGAATAGGCTGGGTACGCTATGGTGATTTTAAAAATTATGTAAAAGAAGCTTATGGAATAGATCCATTGCCCAAAAGAGGAAAAGTAGCCAATATCCCACTGGAATGCTCAATTGGACTGGTGAACAATGCAGATGGGAAATACATACAGTTGAGATCTGCCGGTTCCAATAATTTTCAAACCGTATCGCCCATACGTGCCGGCACACGGTTTAAGATGTCTATCGAAAATGCCACTGAATGTTATATTTATATCTTCGGGCAGGAACAGGATGGTTCCAGTTATGTATTATTCCCTTATCTGAAGCCGGGAGAAACTGTTTCCAAGCATTCGCCTTATTGCGGTATTACTGGTTACAGGTTATTTCCCCGTGATCAGTCGATGGAAGCGGATACGATCGGAACCAGAGATTATATCGCGATCGTTGCCAGCAAAGACGAACTGAACTATAACGAATTGAACAGTGCTATCAGCCGCAGCCGGCAACCTTCATATGCCGGCAAAGTGAATGAAGCGTTGCAAAGCATTTTGATACGATCTGCATCGTTCAATAATACATCTGACGGGCGTATTTATTTCAAAGTAAATGCCAACGATAATAAAGCTGTTGCTACTATCGTGGCATTTGATAAACAAAAATAAAAAAGAACAAGCGTTATGAAGAAAAGCATTTTGTTGCTGTCGCTTATTGTTACTACTGTAGTAACGCAGGCGCAGGACCTTTCAAAGTTCAACCTGTATAAGCCTGAAGAGAACGCGGAAAAAGAAATCGCTAAAGCAATAAAAGAAGCGAAAGCGAAGGGTAAGCATGTATTTATACAGATCGGCGGCAACTGGTGTATCTGGTGTATGCGGTTCAATAATTTTGTGACGGAAAATAAATCAATTGATTCCCTCGTGAAGGCAAATTATGTGGAGTATCACCTTAACTGGAGTAAAGAAAATACGAATAGTAAGATACTGGCCAAATATGGATTCCCGCAGCGCTTTGGTTTCCCTGTGTTCCTGATATTGGATGGCAAAGGGAAACTGCTGCATACGCAAAACTCCGGCTATCTGGAAAGTGGTAAGAGTTATAATGAGGAAAAGGTAAAGGGCTTTTTCCTGGACTGGACACGTGGAGCGCTTGATCCTGCGCAGTATAAAGAATAAAGCATGAGTGAGCATACATCTTCCTTTATCCGGCTCATGAGCAGCCCGGTCAAATTCCGGTTATTCCTGCTGGCAAAATTGCCGAGCGCATTTTTTGCCGGTGTAAGAGTGAGGCAGATGAATGAGCAGCGTTGTGAAGTAACAGTCCCTTTCAAATGGTTTTCCCAAAATCCTTTTCGTTCCACTTATTTCGCCTGCCTGAGCATGGCGGGTGAAATGAGCACAGGGGTATTAGGAATGGCGCATGTGTATAAAATACAGCCTGCTGTGTCGATGCTGGTGCTGAAAGTGGAATCGGAATATTTCAAGAAAGCGACCGGCCGCACCACGTTTGTTTGTGAAGACGGTGAGTTGTTTAAAAAAATGATTGATGAAGCCCTTGCTACGGATGAAGCAAGGACTGTAAGAGCCAGATCAGTCGGCTATAATAAAGAAGGAGAAGTGGTAAGTGAAATGTATGTGACCTGGTCGTTTAAAACAAAAAGTAAGAAATAATAATTTGGTTCACTAATAAAATACAATATGAAAATTGCTTTCCATGGAGCTGCCCGTACCGTAACTGGCTCCAAACACCTGCTCACGTTAAAGAATGGTAAAAGAGTATTGCTCGATTGCGGCATGTTCCAGGGACTGGGAAAAGATACTGATGCATTGAACCGCGAGTTTGGATTTGATCCGCGTGAAGTAGATGTTATGATCCTTTCCCACGCACATATTGACCATTCGGGTCTTATACCTAAACTGGTAAAGGATGGCTTTAACGGAAAAATATTCTGTACCCCTGCTACACACACACTTTCCGCAATCTTGCTGGAAGACTCGGGTGAGATACAGGAAGATGATGTTAAATATTCCAATAAAAGAAGGGCTGCACAGGACCTTCCTTATATTCAGCCGCTCTATACTGTGGAAGATGCTAAAAAAAGCATGGACCATTTTGTAAAAGTGGAATATGGTAACTGGTTTGCAGTGACTGATGGAGTGGAAGCAATGTTCACCGATGCAGGGCATATCATTGGCAGCGCCTGTGTTCATTTAAAGATCACTGAAAACGGTAAGCTGACGCGGTTGAGCTTTAGTGGTGATGTTGGCCGTTACAGGGACGTGATCCTGAAATCACCGGATGTGTTTCCACAAGCAGATTACATCCTCCTGGAGTCGACCTATGGCAATAGCCTTCATGATGCCGCAGACAGCACGCCTGATCTCCTGCTTAAATGGATCAACCATACCTGTGGGGAAAAGAAAGGCAAACTGGTATTGCCAGCATTCAGCGTGGGACGCACACAGGAAATATTATTTGCCCTGAATCAACTGGAACTGGAAGGCCATTTGCCGGATGTGGAATATTATGTTGACAGTCCGCTCAGCATAGAAGCCACTGAAGTGGTGAAAAGCTATCCCCAGTATTTCAACCGCAATATTCAGAAAATACTGGCGACAGACAGTGATCCTTTTATGTTCAAAGGGTTGAAGTATATCAAAACAGTGGAGCAATCCAAGTTGCTCAACTACCGCGATAATCCCATGGTGATCATATCCGCCAGTGGAATGGCAGATGCAGGCCGGGTAAAACACCATATCAGTAATACGATCGAGAACAGCCGCAACTCCATTGTGCTTACCGGCTATTGCGAGCCAACTTCATTAGGCGGCCGCCTGATGGCAGGAGCCCAGGAGGTCAGCATTTTTGGCGTGCATCATCAAGTGCATGCAGAGATCGGTTCCATCCGCAGCATGAGTGCACATGGTGATTATGAAGATCTCAGCCAGTGGCTTGCCTGCCAGGACCCCCGCCAGGTGAAAACACTTTTCCTGGTACACGGAGAGTACGAAGTGCAGCAGGCATTCAGGGACCGCCTGGTGAGAAAGGATTTCCTCGATGTGCAAATACCTGAAAGGCATTATGAAGTAGGATTGGCCTGACAATCAACCGGCTGTAAAGAAGGGTAACTTTCACAAGTCTTTAGTAAACGCGGCACCATTTTTTCCGTTTATATAATGGCCTCAGATTAAAAACAAAGGACATTATATGAAGAAGAGTTGGACGCTTTGGAGCCTGAGTTTGGGCATCGTCTTCTTGCTGGCAAGTTGTGCTCCATCTGCGCATATTGAAAAAGACGATAACACGGATTTCAGCCGGTATAAGACTTTTGCATGGATTGACAGGGACGGAAAATCAAAGATCGGCAGTGCCAATGATCTTGCAGAAAGAAAGATCAGGCAGGCCGTAAATAAAGAATTGGAAAAGACAGCCGGTTGGAGAGAAACGACCAGGAATCCTGATGTGCTGTTGAGCTATGATGTACTGGTTGAAAAATCTGTTAAATCTGTAAACGATCCGGTTTATTCAAGACCTTTCACGCGTACGTTCTACAGCCCTTATTCCCGCAGGTTCATCAATGTATATTATCCTTCACAGTTCATGGGATATGACAATTATGATGTCCCAACAAGGGAAGGCACCGTTACTATTTCCATGATTGATGCAGATACTGATAAAACAGTATGGCAAGGCTGGTCAACAGCAGAAGTGGACAGCCGTAAAATGACCAGCAAGGAAATTGAAAGCAGTGTAAAAGCGATCTTCCGCAAATTTGATGTGGCTAAAAAATAATTTTCATTAAAAGGACGGTTGGAAAAAAGGCTCTTGCTGAAGCAAGGGCCTTTTTAGTCGGGAGTCTTTAGCCGGAAGCCGGTAGTCCTTGTCCAGCTGTGTCACCCCGGTCCTGGTTTAGTAAGTTTTCAGGTTTAAAGAATATAAGAGTCGGGTCTTTCGGCGCTGCAATTACTTCAAGCCAGTAAGGCATATTACTGAGAAAATATTACAGATGAGGGGAACCCGACAGATTGTTATTCCTTTCTTAATTTAGCCTCTGATGTCAACAGCAGCTACGCCCATACTTGAAATCGGTAGGTCCACGCCCGGTATTCCTTTTGAGATACATACGATGGAGTGGATTGATCAGAACCGCTGGCAGCAGAATGCTGCACCTCACCGGCATAATTACTTTGTGATCGTGTGGGTGAAAAAAGGGAAGGGTGCGCATTTTATTGATCTGGAAAAATTTGAGCTGCAAAATGATACGGTTTATTGCATCACTCCGGGGCAGGTGCATTTGTTGAAACAGGATGGCTCTGCAGAAGGATATGTGCTCTCTTTTACGGCTGATTTTATGGGAATGGAAGAGAGCAACCTGGACTTGTTGTTCAATACGGGTCTTTTTAATGCGTTTTCAAGTTCTCCTGTTATCAAAGTGGATGCTGGTGTAAAGGATGAGATGGAAGATGCTGTTCGCCGGATGCTGAAAGAATATGCCAATTTCTTTTTGCTCCGTTCGGAGATATTGAGAGGGTATCTGAAAATATTTTTGATCTATCTCACACGTCAGTTTGAAAAGACCAATCAGCCGCCGGCGCAGTCAAGGAATATTGAGCTGATGCGCAAATTTCTTTCCCTGCTCGAAAAGAATTATGCTCAGAAGAGAATGGTAACAGATTATGCGGAGGAACTGGTAGTAACGCCTAACTACCTGAATGAAGTGGTGAAAAAAATCTCCGGGTTTCCTGCCAGCCATCATATTCAGCAACGGATTGTGCTGGAAGCAAAAAGGCAGGCAGCTTTTTCCAATGTTACCATGAAAGAAATTGCTTATAATCTCGGATTTGATGATACAGCACATTTCAGCAAGTTTTTTAAGAACGCATCGGGAATGAGCTTTACGGATTTTAAGAAAAGTCTGCAGGAGGGATTGGATGCCCGATGATTTATACATCAGTTGCCGTTGTTTGGCAATTGATCAAAAATTGTTTTCTGTTTAGATTTGCAAAGGAGAAAATGTTTCTGTTTTAATTCTGTTCATCATGCAAGATCAGCAAGATTCAGTAATCTGGATGGTAGACCCGGTGCATACCCGTATCAGGTTTGAAAGTAAATATCTTTTGCTGACAGCCGTATCGGGATGGTTTACCGAATTTGAAGGAACAGTAGTAGCACCTGATGAAAACTTCAGTGAAAGCGAGATCCGCTTAACGATCTATACCCATTCCCTGTATACCGGTAATGAGGAAAGGGATAATCATCTTAAATCCGCGGACTTTTTTGATGCATGCCGCTATCCCACTATTTCATTCCGTTCAACGGCTGTAACGGTTAACGAAGCCGGCCTTCATGTAAGCGGCCTGCTTACGATCAGGGAACTCACGCAACCACTGGAATTTGATGTCCGCCTGATGGGTATTTCAAAAGATACAATGGGCAATTCAAAAGCCGGCTTTGAAATGGATACCGTTTTCAACCGTAAGGATTTCAATATCAGTTGGAACCAGGTGATCGACAAATACGGTGTAATGATTGCTGATGAGGTAAAACTCCATTGTGATATTCAATTGCTGAAATTGTAGCCTTTAATACCTGGTAGTGGCTCAGTTTAATATATTCCCACAAAGACGACGAAGACCACAAAGAAATAATTTACTGTGATATTGAAGAATTCCTTAGAGTAAGTAGACCTTCAGGTAGTAATTCTTTGTGGTCTTCGTCGTCTTTGTGGGAATATAACACCAGGCAATTGACGTAAATTAGCTTACCAGGACAATTACCATCATATATACATCCTTATCCTCTAATTCGACATTGCCCACCGCCTGTTTAAACCGGAAATTTGTGCAGGCCTTCACCAAAGCCTGTTCCGGAAGTCCGGGATATTAACCAAAAAACTAAAGGAACTTATATGGAAAACAGGATACAGGGTTTACATCATATCACGGCTATTGCCGGTGATGCCCAACGTAATTATAATTTCTATTCTTCTGTGCTCGGTCTGCGTTTGGTAAAGAAAACCGTCAACTTCGATGACCCCGGCACCTATCATTTTTATTATGGCAATGAAACCGGTACACCGGGAACGATCCTTACTTTTTTTCCATGGACACATGTGAAACCCGGATATACCGGAACAGGCATGGCTACAGAGATCGGCTATGCAGTTCCTGCCGGCAGCCTGAAATTCTGGACCGACCGGTTCAATGAATACAAGGTAAAACAAAACGAACCCCTTGAAAGGTTTGGCGAACTACTGCTGCCTTTCCAGGACCCCGATGGCTTAAAGCTGAATCTCATCGTTCCTGCACAGGAAGATAGCCGTGAACCATGGACAACAAATGCTGTGGCTGCTGCTGAGGCCACCCGCGGTTTTCATAGCGTGGTGCTGACATTAAAAGATATCAAACCGACTGCAGAGATACTGACAGATATATTCGGTTACTCTTTATTTAAACAGGAAGGTAACCGCTACCGTTTCATCACAACTGCTGTAGAAAATGCAGGTATAGTTGACCTGGTTGAGTCTCCTGATGAAAAGCCGGGACTGGTAGCCGGTGGTACCAATCACCATGTTGCTTTCAGGGTAAAAAATGATGAAGTGCTGATGCAATTCAGGGAAAAGATCGTGGCCAAAGGATTTCATATCACTCCTAAAATAGACAGGAACTATTTCTTCTCTCTTTATTTCCGTGAACCAGGCGGAGTATTGTTTGAACTTGCTACTGATAATCCCGGTTTTGCAGTGGATGAAGCAGTAAGTGAATTGGGAAAAGGTCTCAAACTGCCTGCCCAATATGAGCCGCAAAGAAAAGCAATTGAAAAAGTATTGCCTGCATTGATTGAAAATTAAGGATTGAATATTTATGAACACAAAAATATATACAGCCGGCAAAAAACCGGAGGAAGCAAAGAAAGCTCTTATCATGGTGCATGGCCGCGGAGGCTCTGCTGCTGATATTCTTTCATTGGCCCAGCACCTGGATGTAAAAGACTATGCGCTGCTTGCTCCACAGGCTGCCCAGCATAGCTGGTACCCCTATTCTTTCCTGGCACTTCCTTCTGATAATGAACCGGCTTTATCATCTGCCTTGTCTGCGCTGGATAAAGCAGTAAAAGAAGCAGAAGCTGCTGGCATCAGCAAAGAGCATATTTATTTTTTGGGCTTTTCGCAAGGTGCCTGCCTTGCACTCGAATTTGTGGCAAGGAATGCTGCGAAATATGGCGGTGTGATAGCCTTTACCGGCGGACTCATTGGTGATAAGATATATGAAGAAAATTATAAAGGGGATTTTAAACAAACCCCGGTTTTTATCGGTACCAGTGATCCTGATCCGCATGTGCCGGTTGACCGGGTACTGGCCTCCACTGCCGTGTTCCGGAAAATGAATGCATCTGTATTGGAAAGAGTGTATCCTGTGATGGGACATACGATCACTGCGGAAGAGATCAGGCAAGCGGAGCAATGGGTACTGAACAGGAAGGCATGAAATTGTGTTACATCTCTTGCTGAATAGTCGTATTCGGCGTACTTTTAAGATATCTGGAAGGATTTAACAAGGAAACAAAAGAGATGTATGAATTATGCCCAATTACTGGAGGAGGTAAAACAGGAAGTAACCCATTTTTTTCACCTTCACGGGAACGAAGGATTTGCTTATCATAACCTGTCGCATACCGAACGGGTGGTGACCAATGCAGGCCTGCTGGCCCGGCACTACCAGTTGGATGACAAAGATTTCTTTATTGTTTCTACAGCAGCCTGGTTTCACGATACCGGCTATTATGTGAATGGGGCAACCAATCATGAAGTGAGAGGCGCTGAAATGGCTGCCGCTTTTTTACAGGGAAAAGGAATAGAGGAGGGGATCATTAGCTCAGTTCAGAACTGCATCCTGGCCACCTCTCTGCCTCAATCGCCTAAAAACCTGCTGGAACAGATCGTTTGTGATGCCGATCTGTTTCACCTGGGCACTGATGATTTTCCAGGGCAAAACAAACTGATGCGCAGAGAAGCAGAATGGCGGCTGAACAGAAAAATACCCAAGCATGATTGGAGGCAGGGAACTATCCGGTTTCTGGAATCACATCATTTTCAAACAGACTATGGCCAGTCTTTGCTTACTCAAAAGAAAAAGCAACATCTCCAAAAGCTGATTGATAAAGAAACCCACGAAACTGAGGAAACCACCATTCCTACAACTGCCGCAACACCGATGCCCAGGCCAGTGAATGTGCCTAAACCTTCTTCCGGTGAATCAAAAAAAGCAAAGAGCGACCGACCGGAAAGGGGTATTGAAACCATGTTCCGGATCAGCTCCAATAATCACCAGCGGTTGAGCGATATGGCTGATAACAAAGCCAATATCATGATCACCACTACTTCTATCATCCTGTCGGTGTTATTAAGCGTATTGCTGCGTAAGCTGGAAGACAATCAGAATCTTATTATACCCACCATTTTATTGCTGATCGTTTGTGTGATCACGATGGTGTGTTCCATCCTGGCCACAAGGCCAAACCTGCCACCGGGAATATTCACTCAAAAGGAAATAGATGAAAAAAAAGTGAACCTGTTATTCTTTGGTAATTTTTACCGGATGAGCTACGAAGAGTATGATAAAGGCATGAAGGAAATG
This sequence comes from Chitinophagaceae bacterium, assembly GCA_036262095.1. GTDB lineage: Bacteria > Bacteroidota > Bacteroidia > Chitinophagales > Chitinophagaceae > Terrimonas_A. The sequence continues at coordinate 14,769 of DATAJQ010000265.1, forward strand.
ATGAACGACCGTGATTTTCTTTATGGAAGTCTTACCCGCGATGTGTATTCGCAAGGAATAGTGCTTGGCCGGAAATACCGGCTATTGCGGACAGGTTATAATGTATTCATGTTTGGTATTGTGATATCAGTGCTGGCATTTATGATAGCAGCAATTTTCTTTTAGTAACCTGGTTTTATGCGTGGCGCTATTTTTTTTGATAGGGATATCAGTTGGCTTTCTTTTAATGGAAGGGTGCTCGCAGAAGCGGCAAAGGAGGCTGTGCCATTATTGGAGCGGATCAAATTCCTTTCGATCTATTCTTCCAATCTTGATGAGTTTTACCGGGTGCGCATGCCTGCAATGATGGCCTTGCAGAAGATCAACAGGGAAAAAGCTGCCGGCACAGCTTATGCAGAAGCTGTTGCCATCATCAACCGGCAACAGGAATACTATGGCCGCCTCCTGTATGAAGATATTTTGCCGGCTCTCCGGGAACAGGGTTACCATCTTTTATATGATGAAGAAATACCTGAGAACTTGTCTGCCATGGTCACAGAATATTTCTATACTCAGGTAGCAGGTTTCTTACAACCTGTATTGCTGACAGGCAAAACAGATTTTTTCCCGGAGAATAACCAATTGTACATCGCCGTAATAGTGCAGCCGGAAAAAGCAGAGGAAGAATTATACCTGATCAATGTTCCCTGCAACAGTATTCCGAGGTTCTGGAAAGACGGGCACTATATCATTTTCCTTGAAGATATCATCCGCTATAATCTCATACATCTTTTTCCTGACCGGCAGATCAAAGGTTCCTGGAACGTAAAGATCACCCGCGATGCAGAGCTTGATCTGGAAGATGAATATGATGAAGACCTGGCTGAAAAGATCGAAAAGCAACTAAGCAAACGGGATAAAGGGTTTGCTACAAGGTTTCTATATGAGCCGGGTATACCCTTGAGGCAACTGCAGAATATTGTAGTAACATTCAATCTCAAAAAAGCATCCGTGGTAGAAGGTGGCCGGCATCATAACCTGAAAGACCTGGCTTCATTACCGGTGGTAGGGAAGGAGTTGTCTTATCCTGCCTGGCCGGCTATTCAGTTAAAAACAGGTAATGCTCCCTGGGAAGGTTTACTGGAACAGATCATTGAAGGTGATATAATGATCCATCCACCGTACCAGTCTTACAATACGGTACTCCGTTTTTTTAATGAAGCGGTGATTGATCAAACAGTGGAAGAGATCTATACAACACTATACCGCGTGGCCAGTGATTCGCGGATAGCACAGGCCCTGATCAGTGCAGCAAAGAACGGGAAAAGAGTGACGGTGCTGGTTGAACTGAAAGCCCGGTTTGATGAAGCGAACAATATCCATTGGGCAAAGAGAATGAAAGCAGCAGGAGTAAAGATCATTTACAGCAGCAATGCGTTGAAAGTGCATGCCAAGATCGCTTTGATAAAAAGAAAGCATCCCACTCATCAGCTTACCGGTTTTTTGGCTACAGGAAATCTGAACGAATCAACAGCCCGGTTTTATACCGATCATATCCTGCTCACTGCTTTTCAACCGATGCTGCAGGAAATGGAAAAGCTTTTTTCTTTTTTAGGTAAAGGAAAGAAACCGGAACCCGGTGATCACCTGCCATTTCAGCATCTGCTGGTAGCACAGTTCAACCTGCAGCAAAGATTCCTTGAGCTGATCGATCGGGAAATACAATATGCAAAAAATGGGCAGCCTGCTTTGATCAGGATCAAACTGAACAACCTGGAAGAAGAGGTAATGATCAATAAACTGTATGAAGCATCCAATGCAGGCGTAAAGATCTCTCTTATTGTGAGAGGTATATGCCGCCTGGTGCCGGGCTTGCCGGAACAAAGCGAGCATATCACCATCAAACGAATTGTTGACAGGTACCTGGAGCATGGACGGGTATTTATTTTTCACAATAATGGGGAAGAAGAAGTGTACCTGGGATCTGCCGATTGGATGAACAGAAATATTTACCGCCGTATTGAAGTATGTTTTCCTGTGTATGATCCCCGATGGAAAGCACAGCTTCAACAGATGATCTCACTGCAATTGCACGACAATATGCAGGCTGTTTGGATAGACACTGCGCAAGCCAACCCACCCGTAGAGAAAAAACATCCACTGATCCGTTCACAGGAAGCAATTTATCATTGGCTGTCTGGCAAAGTGCCGGAGGCTGTTACAGAAAAAATGGAAGGATGAAATATCAACGTTTGACCATGCTGGCTGCAGTTCTTTGGACAACTGCAGGGATAATAGGTTGTGCCTCGGGACAAGAAGAAATAAAAACGCCGAAGGAATACAATCTAAACAAGCCGGAAAGGTTTGCCATGCCGGAAAGCCTCCTGGAAATATCCGGTATCAGTTTTTATAAAGGGAATAATGATACGGTTTATGCCATACAGGACGAGGAAGGAAAATTGTTCCGGCTTGCCTGGGGCAAAAAAAAGCAATACCATGTAAAATTTGGCAAGAGGGGCGATTATGAAGATGTGTCTATCCTGCGGGAGAGGGTTGTGATATTGAAAAGTAACGGCAGCCTCTACTCCTTTCCGTTCAGCGATGCTATTTATGAAGAGATAGACAGTGTACAGGAATGGTCGCGCCTTTTGCCTGAAGGCGAGTATGAAGGCATGTTTGGTGATGAAGGTTCGGGACTGCTGTATATCCTTTGCAAGAACTGCAAGGTGGATGATAAGGATAACGTGACCGGGTATATTTATCAGTTGAGCGACAGCAGTCTTATTCCTGCCGGTCAGTTCAATGTGGACGTGGAATCCATTAAACCCTTTTCAGGAAAAGTCAAAAAAGGGTTCCGTCCATCGGCATTGGCAAAGAACCCTGTGACCGGCGAATGGTTCATTATTTCTGCGATCAATAAATTATTGGTGATCGCAGATGGGAACTGGAAAATAAAGAATGCGTACCCGCTTAACGGGAACATGTTCAATCAGCCTGAGGGAATTGCTTTTGATAAAGCCGGCAATATGTATATATCTAATGAAGGAGATGACCTTTCTGCAGGTAATATCCTGAAGTTTACCAGGTTGAGACCATAGCCCTTAAAACCACTGCATCATGCGATCATTCATTGTTTTACTGTCGTTGTGTTTTTCCTCGCTGCTTTATGCGCAGGACAGTATACGCTATCGCGTTATACTGATAGGTGATGCAGGGGAAATGACTGAAGAGCAGCAAAAAGCTTTGCAGCATGCTGCGGGCCATATTCTTACAGGTAAGACCAGTGTGTTTTACCTGGGCGATAATATTTATCCGCGTGGTATGGCATTGCCGGGAAGCGGGAAAGTGCAGGAAACAGTTGATATACTCCGTTCACAATACGAACCGATGAGGGCAAAAGGCGCACCGGTGTATTTTCTTCCCGGCAATCATGATTGGGACAAAATGGGTTCGCAGGGGCTGGCCAAAATAAAATTCCAATGGCAATACCTTGATGAACTGGGTGATTCATTGTTGAAGCTAATACCTCCTAACGGCTGTCCTGACCCGGTGGCGATCCATCTTACAGATAAGTTAATGGTTATCGCTTATGATAGTGAATGGTGGTTATTCCCTTTCAGCAAAGGCAATACAGACGGAGAATGCGATTGCAAATCGAAAGATGATGTGCTGGCCAGGCTGGATGAATTGCGCCATCGCAACCAGGATAAAGTGATCATTCTTGCTTCACACCATCCCTTTCAGAGCTATGGCGTACATGGAGGGAAATATACGATCAAGGATCATATATTCCCTTTAACGGTTGCCAACAAGGATTTATACATTCCATTACCTGTGGTGGGTTCGCTTTATCCTATCCTGCGCTCCACTTTTTCCAACCCGGAAGATCTGAAGCACCCTTTATATAAAGACATGATCAAACGGGTGAGCACTGTGTTCAGGGATTTTCCTAACATCGTTTATGCTGCGGGTCATGAGCATGGCCTGCAGTTGATAAAAGATGATCAGTTGCAGATTGTAAGCGGAGCCGGATCCAAGCGGACCATTGCAAAAAAAGGAAAACACTCACTGTTTGCAGATGCCACACAGGGATATGTGACGGTGGATCAGTTGCAGGACAACAGTCTCCGGCTTACTTATTATATCTATGAGAAAGATACGGTTCGCCAGGCATTCAGTTATGCAGTTCCTTATGAAGCGGTTAAGGCCAGTGAGCAATTAGCCGGTAAAGTGATCACGGAAGACAGTATAACCGTCAGTGTTCATCCTTCCTATGATAAACCCGGTAAATTTCATCGCTTTCTTTTTGGGGAGAACTACCGCAAAGAATGGGCTGCACCTACGCGTCTGCCTGTGCTGCGTATTTCAGAACTGCAGGGAGGTTTGAAGCCGCTGCAATTAGGTGGTGGCATGCAGTCAAGATCATTGCGGCTGGCAGACCCCCAGGGAAAGGAATGGGTGATAAGAAGTGTGGAGAAGATACCGGATGCATTGTTACCGCCGGAACTTCGCGGCACTTTTGCAAGGGACTGGCTCGATGATGTAACCAGTGCCCAGCATCCTTTTTCTGCATTGATCGTACCCCCGATAGCCAATGCAGTAAATGTACCCCATGCCAAGCCTGTGATCGGTGTGTTATCGCCCGATAAAAATCTGGGTATCTATGAAAGAGTATTCTCCAATATGGTAGTATTGTTTGAAGAACGCGAACCGCTGGGAGAATCCGACAATTCAGAAAAGATGAAAAAGAATTTGCAGAAGGATAATGATAACTCCATTCATCCGAAAGAATTTCTTCGTGCCCGCATGCTCGATGTGTTGCTGGGTGATTGGGACCGTCATGAAGATCAATGGCGCTGGTTCGACGATGAAAAAGGAAAAGTGAAAAAATATGTGGGTGTGCCGCGCGACCGTGACCAGGTGATCCATCTTACTCAGGGATTGTTTCCCAAACTGGCGTCTTCAGGATTTATATTGCCAACCTTGCGCGACTTTGATGCAAACATCAGTAATGTAAAATGGGTATTATTTAAAACCCGCTTTGTGAATGCTTATCCTGAAATGCAATTCAGCCGGGAGGAATGGAAAAAGCAGGCTGAAAAATTTGCTTCCCAGGTAACGGATTCAGTACTGCAAGCAGGATTGCTTCGCTTACCCAAACCTTCTTATGATCTGAGACATGATGTGTTGCTGAGCAAATTCAAATCGCGCAGGGGCAAACTGCCGGATGCCATGCTGAAGTATTACGATTTTATCCAGAAAGTAGCCGATATCCGCACCAGTGATAAAAGTGAATTTGTAGAGATCAAAGATGCCCCTGATGGTGGTCTTAATGTGCGTATTAATAAAATAAGCAAAAGTGGTGAACTGGAAGATGAACTGATGAACAAAACTTTTTCGCCAAATCTTACAAAAGAAATACGGGTATTTACTGGGAGCGGAAATGACAGCATTGTACTGGATAACAAATCATCCAGAATAAAACTCCGGTTGATCGGTGGAGGAGATGAAAAGAATTATAATATTATTGCTTCTAGGAAGAAAGTTCGTCTTTATGACAGGGATAATGGCTCCAGCTACAGCGGAGATGTTTCACGACTGAAAAAATATATTTCCAATGACAGTCTCAACACTGCTTTCACACCGGTTGATCTGTATAATACCTGGGTGCCATTGGTATTGTTAGGAATTAATGCAGATGACGGTTTTATTTTCGGCGGTGGGTTCAGGTATATACACCAGGAAGGTTTTAGAAAGTATCCTTACAGCAGCATGCATCAATTGCTGGCTGGTCATTCATTTTCTACCAGGGCTTACCGGGTGAAATATAATGCGGAATGGATACAGGCAGCAGGCAAGGCAGATATCACGCTGCAGGCGCTGATCAAAGCACCCAACAATACAATGAATTTTTTTGGCAGGGGCAATGAAACCTTTTATGATAAGGGCTCAAGCGATATCCGTTATTACCGTACAAGGTTCAGCACCTACCAGTTGGACCCGGCTTTCCGTTGGAGAGGCAGCAAAGGTTCTGCATTCAGCATTGGCCCTTCTGCTTATTATTATACATTTGATACGGATGACAATGCCGGCCGGTTTATCAATAATACGTCACAGATCGGCAGCTATGATAGCCTGACACTGAAAGAAAACAAACTGCATTTGGGAGTTGTTATGTCTTATATAAATGATAAGCGTAATAATAAGGTCGTTCCGCAATGGGGAACATTTGTCAATATCCGCTTGCAGGCATATAAAGGAATGGGAGTATATGCAAAGGATTTCGTGCAGCTTATTCCTGAAATAGCTCTTTATAAAAGCCTGAATGCCAGGTCTACCATTGTGCTGGCAGAGCGTTTTGGAGGCACCGTCACTTTCGGGGAGACAACTTTCTATCAATCGGCTTTCCTGGGCGGCCAGGAAAACCTGCTGGGTTACCGCCAGTTCCGTTTTGCCGGCAAACACAGTTTTTATAATAACCTGGAATTGAGGATAAAGCTGGCAGATATTGCCAATTATATTCTTCCCGGTCAGTTTGGCATTAGCGGTTTCTGGGACCTGGGCAGGGTTTGGCAAAATCCTGACAATTCAAGTAAATGGCATAATGGAGTGGGTGGTGGTATTTATTTTGCACCAGCGTCCATGCTTTCCCTGAGTTTTGTGATGGGAAATTCGCCAGAAGGTTGGTACCCTTATTTTACAATGGGATTACGTTTTTAAACTATGCAAACAAAGATTATTGATATTGTGCCGATACCATTTCCGGAGCCGGCTCCGGAAACGACGATTTCTTTTGGCCCATTCGTCAATTATTTAAAAAAACGCAAAGAGCAGTCCGACTGTCATAAGAGCCGGTTCTTTTCTTATGTTATAGAACAGTTTGAGCAGTATCCTGAATTGTTGCGATCGGTGAAGCTGGAAAAAGTGGAGCATTATGCCGAGCAACTGCAATTGATCTATCTCTGCCTTTCCCCGATCGTAGAGGATGAAGAAAAACATTTTTGGGCGCTAAGTGTGCCGATGAGGCCCGTGCTCATGTACACGACCAATGCGGTGCATCATTTTGTGCAGGATATGATATCGCATAAGCTGCAAAGCGATCGCCTGCCACAATCTGTTGAAGCCCTCATAAAGGAAAAACTGGAATACTGCTATTCATTCATCCTGGAAAGACTGTATAAGATATCCAACTTTCAGAATAAACAACTTGTTCATGCTGTAGTGGATAAAGAAACGGGTCTGACAAAATATTATAAGCAGAACATTGACACCAGGTTTATAGAGATACATGTAAAGCGCCCTTTGCCTGAATTGAATCTTTCAACATTTAAGTCGAGGGTGCAGAACGGTAAGGACGTATTGGTTTTACTACAGGAAATATTACCGCTCGATATGTTCCACTTTGAAGGTTTCGGTATAATCAATGTGGAGGAGGTGACAGCGCAGTATGCTTTGGAAAACCTGAAAACCCTGCTGCTTGATCATAGCACGGTAAAGGATGACGAATATTATTCAAGGCTTACTGGCTCACTCAAATCACTTATCGGGAGCAATGAAGTGGAATTTGGAGCACTTCCTTTTTTACAGGTAAATGATAGACCGGTTTATATTGACGGAGCCTGCCTCAACAGTGTGTTGTTGAACTCTGCCAGGGAGTATGGCTCGGTTGAAACCTCGTATTCCATGCTCGCAACAGAATACGTAAAAAATCCAAAGATCACTTTTATCAGGGATGTGATGGAGGAAGATGAGAACAGGCATGAGCTGCTGCGGACCCTTAAAGCGGCAGGAGTTCGTTCTTTTGCCATGATGCCTGTATATTTCAACAATGCGCTGGTTGGAGCTACAGAAGTATACAGTAAAAAACCTGACGTGTTGAATGAAAGCCTGCTTGCAAAAATTGACCCGGCCATGCCTTTGTTGTCGCAGTTGCTGAAAAACATGATCGACCAGTTCAATGATTCGATCGAAAAGGTGATCAAAGAAAAGTTTACAGCAGTGCAGCCTTCTGTGCAATGGAAATTCAATGAAGTGGCCTGGCATTATCTGCAAAATGAGCATCAGCCGGAACCCCGCAAGGAAACAGAAGAGATCATTTTTGAAGATGTGTATCCGCTATACGGAGCAGTGGATATCCGTAATTCGACGGTTGAACGGAATCTCGCTTTGCGAAAAGACCTTCGCGTGCAATTTAAAGTGCTGCTGGAAGTGTTGAAAAAACTGAAAGAAGCAACAGGCTTTGGCCTGTTGGATGAAAAAATATTTGTAAGCCAGCAATGGCTTGGGAAAATAGAAAAGGACACTGCTCTTTTTAACCAGGAAATAAAGCTGAATGAGTTCCTGGAAAATGATATGATACCGTTCCTGCTGCAGTTCATCGAAAACCGGCCTGATCTGACCTCTATTGCAGATGCCTATTTTTCTGCTATTGATGAGCATCAGGGAGAGGCTTTTGAGAACCGGCGTGCATTGGAGTCTTCCATGACCACGGTGATCTCCTCAGTTAACAATTACTTTGAAATGCTGAAGGATGAAATTCAGCAGGCTTATCCCTGTTATTTTGAAAAATTCAGGACGGATGGGGTAGAGTATGATATCTATATCGGTCAATCGATCACGCCCGACCGGCCATACAGTAATATTTATCTAAAGAATCTCCGCCTGATGCAATTGACTTCTATGGCGGCCATTACAAAATACTCTCATTCTTTATTGCCTCATTTACTCAGGAAAGTTGAAACAACCCAGCTTATTTTCATTCATTCACATCCGATCGATATCCGGTTCAGAAAGGATGAAAAAAGATTTGATGTGGAAGGAGCTTACAATATCCGTTATCACATTATCAAAAAACGGATTGATAAAGTGAATATCAAAGATACCCGGGAGCGGCTGACCCAACCTAATAAGATCGCACTGGTATATTTTAACCAGAAGGAAGCGGATGAATATGTTTCTTATATCCGTTACCTGCAAGGAGAGAAGCTGCTGAACAATGACCTGGAATATCTGGAACTGGAAGAGTTGCAGGGCGTTTCAGGGTTGAAAGCATTGCGGGTGGGTGTAAACCTGGCCAGCGAGCTGGCTAAGGTGAATATTGAGAATTTGGTCCTTGAAAGTAAATAACGCTTTCAGAAGCAATTTGTGCTCTCAGGAACAATTGTCAACTAGTGGTGTGATCACTAATATTCCTGCACTCATTCTCACTTCCACTTTTTCTCCATAACAAAATCCCAGCTTTTGCAACCAGGCGCCGGATAAACGTATTTCCGGGACCATAGTATCATCACTCCAACGATGGACCCTTACCAGCGGCTGGATCTTTAGCGTTTTTATTTTTTGCTCTTCGGACTCAGATTGCATTGCGATTGCCTGCAGGGCCTGGCTGATTAGAACTCCTTTTTCCATAAAATGTGTTATTAATTCAAAGCTACATTCACCGCTGCCCGGCCCCATGAGAAAAAAACAAATTCTGGACGTTTTTACCCATTCGTGCTATTCGCGCTCCTGGTTTGCATAATTCGTTTCAATAACCATTGGTCTCTCGTCCCAGCCTTCATCCTCTCCCGACCGCAATATATCCCTGTCGGCCCGCAGCGTTTCCTCCAGTTCTTCCACATACTTTCTCACAGCGATCACATATTCGTCTGCATTCCTGATCGAGCTCAGGTATTTCAACCGTTTTTCATCTTCCTTGAAGAATGTTTTTGCCAGCCGTGTGGTTTCATGAGCCCGGAAGCCCAGGAATTTCATTGCATCCACTCCCATGCGGATACTTGTATCCAGTGTTTCGCGGTAAATATGCAGCATGCCGGCGTTCATCAACGAATAAGCATCATTCCGGTTGGAGGCACGTACCAGCATGCGAAGGTTGGGGAAATGTTTTTTAATGGTTTCGATCATCTCCAGTCTTTTCTCTTCATCACCGACAGCAATAATGATCAGTTTGGCTTGTTTGGCCCCGGCGATCTCCAGCAGTTCATGCCGGCTTGCATCACCATAATAAACTTTGAAGCCCATGCGGCGGAGCAGGTCAACATTATCGCTATCTGTATCCAGCACGGTTGCTTTCACATTATTCGCCCGCAGAAAACGGCCTACTGTATTTCCAAAATGCCCGAATCCCGCAATGATCACCGGGTTTTCTTCGGCTTCCACATCATGTTCACGTTTGGGTTTATTCTTATCAGGATCGCAGATCCGTGGTTGTATCCATTTATCATTGACCAGCATCACCAATGGTGTTACTACCATGCTCAGGGCCACTACGGCGATCAGTGTGTCCATGCTTTCCTGCGAAAGTATACCTGCTTCCCTTGCAGAGTTGCTCAATACAAATGCAAATTCCCCGATCTGGCTAAGCCCCAGGCTAAAGGTCAGGTTTTGAGGATTGGTGAGTTTGAATGCACGGCCCAGTACAAAGAGCACCAATGTTTTTACCAGCATCACTCCCGCTACAAGTCCAATGATCAGCCATGGGCGTGAAAGAATAAGATGGAAATTGATGGAAGCACCGACGGCTATAAAGAATAATCCCAGTAATAAACCTTTGAACGGATCGAGATCGCTTTCCAGTTCATGACGGTATTCACTGTTGGCTAATACAACACCTGCCAGGAAAGCGCCCAGTGCAGGGCTCATTCCTACTGTATTCATCAGTGAAGCTGCACCTACGACCAGCAATAAAGCAGTGGCAGTAAAAATTTCCCGCAAACCGGTTTTGGCGATCAGCCGGAAAAAGGGGCGAAGCAGGTAACGGCCGGCTATCACCAGTGCTGCCACAGAACCCAGCACGGCCAGGGTTTGTGCCCAGCCTGGCCAATCACTGATCAGTCCTGTTTCTGTGTGGCCGCTTGTTGCATTGATCACTTCATTGGCGAGCAAAGGCAAAACTGCCATCATGGGAATCACAGCGAGATCCTGGAACAATAAAACAGCAAAGGAGCTTTCACCGGCGGAAGATTTTAATTGCCCTTTTTCAGTCAGCGATTGCAATACAATGGCGGTGGAAGACAAAGAAAGGATCATCCCCAGCACGAGCGCCTGCTTCCAGTCGAGCTTGAGCGCGAGGGAAAGGGCTGCCAGCACCAGGGTAGTAGCACCCACCTGCAAGCCGCCAAGCCCTGCAATGGAGCGGCGCATTCTCCATAGCCTGGATGGCTCCAGTTCCAGCCCGATCACGAACAACAGCATCACCACGCCGAATTCTGCAAAATGCATCAGGTCCTGTCCTTCTTCCCCAATAAAATGAAGCCCTACCGGCCCGATCAGGATGCCGGCAAACAGGTAGCCAAGCACTGATCCCAGTCCCAGCTTTTTGGCAATGGGCACCATGATAACTGCGGCTGCGAGATAGATCATGGCCTGAAAGAAAAAGGTTTGCTGCATATAGGTCGTTTTGCGTTGAATAATGTTTGTGTATAACAGAGCGGCAGCCGGGAAGTTGTATCAACTGGTGGCCCCATGGCCAAGCCCATTGATGATCTCCAGACCTCCATAATGTTCGGGGCGAATCCTCCCCGAAGCCAGGCCGCTTAATATGTCGGCATAAACCAATCCTTCTTCTTCAATAGCGTTCTGCTGCATGCGATGCGTGCCATAAACAATAAATGGCGGCATATAATCCATGCGGCAAAGCAAAGCGGTTTGGCGGAAAGGCAGCAGGAACTGACTAACGGGAAACTGGTGATGTCCTTCTGAAGTATAGGCGTGATGTCCGCTGCCACAGGTAATGGCATTGATCATCTTTTTGCCAAGAAGGGCATATCCTTTTGGGCCGTATGCCCAGTTATACTCCAGCACCAGGTCGAGCCACTGCTTGATAATGGCAGGACCGCTGTACCAGTAAAACGGGTGTTGCAAAACAAGAATATCATGGCTGAGCAGGAGTTCCTGTTCTCTTTTCACATCTATATAAAGATCGGGGTATTGTTCATACAGGTCATTGACGGTGACCCCTTCCAGTTGTTTGCAGTTTTTCAGCAATACCCGGTGCACCCGGGAGCGGCTGAAAGCGGGGTGGGCGAATTGTACAAGTACTTTCGGCATAGAGGGGCTGAGAGTGATTTTAACCGAAGTTAAGCAAAGCGGGAAAGAGAAGATTAGAAAGTGTTTTTGGTGTGGGCGAGAATAAAAAGGGACCGGATAGAAATCCAGTCCCGCTTTTTTTAAAATCCAATATCCTATGAAAAACCGATACAAGATTAAGGAGGAATGGGGGATGGGTCAATACCGTTGGGAGGGTATTTCGGTGAGAAAGGATTTAGATGCAAGATTTACAATGGTTGAGAGGGTTATATCATTTAATTAATTCAAGCGAAAGTGATGGGATGAGATAGAATCCTGGAGGGATAGCACGATTGTACAGGTTATGAAAGGATATCTTTTGCGAGCGTTATGGTTGTATTAAGTATTTAGCCTTATTGGCGGTATAAGGGAATTCCGTCATATTCGTATACGGACCTAAAACCACCACCATGCCACATAATAAAGCTATTTTTTGCTGACAGCAAGATCAACTCCACGTTATCCTTTCCAGAAAGTTTTCTATTTGCCGGGATACTAGTTCCATTTTAAGTTATAACCGATAAAATAAAAAAAATGAAAAGTATTAAAGCATTGTTTAGTTGCTTGATGTTTGCCGGAGCAGTTGCAGCTCAGGATTGGTCTATTCTCGGAAATAGCGGCACTTCATCTGCAAATTTTATAGGCACTACAGATAATCAGCCTTTGATTTTCAGAACAAATAATAGCGAAGTATTCAGGATATCCAATCTGGGGAATATATTGATTGGTACAACAACTGATGCAGGTAACAAGTTGCACGTATCAGGCAAAATACGTTTTGAAACAACACTTGCCGATGGGTTCAGTATGGGTAATTCAGCTACAAGCCCACATGTGGTTTACGATGGTGTTAACGGTGAGTTGGTGGCTTATAAGTTAAGAACACAGAATTTTTCTACAAGTGCAGCAAACATTTCTTATTTCAGCGGGGGGATTGTAGAATTTAAAAATGACACCTATATCAGGGCATATCAAAAACCGCTTATTATCAGCAGATCTTACCCAGGTGCAGGAGGTGGGGTTCAGGCAAACTTAATTCTTGATAATACTACAGAGAACGCTGTACCTGCTACTTATAGAATTCTCTCGGCGAAGTTAAGTGGTACGGAAGTGGCTTATATTGGCGCAACTGGTGGTGGACAGTTCTCTGGCAACACACTAATAGGTACTACCGCCAGCAGTAATTCGAGATTGGCTGTAGTTACTGATACGACCAATACTGCCGGTATATCGATCCGGCAGAGTGCGTTTAGACCGGGTAGCAATCTTCTGGAGATTTCGAATCCTGTAGGAACTCCAATAAGTAAATTTGACTACGGTGGCAGGCTTATGTTTACTAATGCAGGCAGCTCTGTTATTCCGCCATTTATTATGGCCACGAGGGATCTAAGAAGTATTCCCAGTTTCAGTAGTGTACCAATGGTTTTTATTCAACCGGGAGGCCTTGACCAGGCAGGTATCATTGTCAGGGCATTGAGTGGACAGTACACTACTTCTTACCTTCAGGATTGGCAAAGCAGTGGTAGTGGTTCATTAATGCGTATCATGTCTGATGGAAGGCTCGGCCTGGGTATATCCACACCATCGGCTCAATTACATACTACCGGCACTGTCCGCTTTGCAGGTTTAAGCAATGATAGTACACAGACACGTGTGATCGTAAGTGATGCAAGTGGTAATCTCAGCTATCGTGATGCATCTACAATCGGCGGCAGCGGCTCCATCAGTGGTACAAATAATTACCTAGCTAAATACTCAGGCACAACAGCTATTGGAAACAGTATCGTGTATGATAATGGTACAAGTGTGGGTATCGGTACTACCAATGTTTCTGAGCCCGGCTTCAAACTATACGTTGAGTCAGGCATCCGCACAAGAAAAGTGAAAGTAGACCTGGCAACATGGGCAGATTATGTGTTTGAGCCAGGTTACGATCTTAAAGGTTTACAGGAAGTGGAAAATTTTATCCGTAAGAATAAGCATCTGCCGGATATGCCATCAGCAAATACTGTAAGAAAGGAGGGGCTTGACCTGGGAAATAACCAGGCGCTTTTGTTACAGAAGATTGAGGAATTGACTTTGTATCTTATTGAACAGGATAAGGCTTTAAAGCAAAAGCAAGAGAAGATTGATGAACTTACAAAAAAACTGAACTCGTTTGAAGAAAGATTGATACAGTTGGAAAAAAAATAGCAATGACTTAAGTGCTATTAATAAATTCAATTATTGATTTAACCACCATAAAATCCAGTTATGAAGCTGATATTTACCCTGTTTTCTATATTTGCTTTTTTCTGCTCCGCTTATTCACAAAACTGGCTTACGTCAGGTAATAGCGGTACTACCTCTTCCAATTTTATCGGTACTACCGATAATCAGCCCCTTCTGTTCAGAACGAATAATATACAACGTTTCCATATCACAAATGATGGGAAAACGGTGGTTGGAGCTGGTAGCCCGGGGTATGATGCCATACTTACAATCAGGTCTAATTCCGGTGCTCTCGGGGGCTCAAAACTGGTGCTCGATGGAGCAAATGCCATAGCCAACCCCGGACTGATCATTTCCACCACTAATACCAATCATTATTACCCATCAATTTCTTTTGAATCTGTGAATTGGGGAACCTCGACCATCAATCAATATGAAGGTCTTTGGCATTCGGTACCTGTTGGGAAAAGATATAGCTGGATAATTGGCACAGTCAGGGCAATGCGGCTTACTACAAATGGGAATTTGCTGATTGGCACAGAAACAGAAAATACAGCCAGATTGAAACTCAGTGGCAGCGGTGGTATGCTTGCCGAATTCACCGACGCAGGAACAACTACCGGTTATATCCGTATCCGCAACAGCGGCACCGATTACACTGATATGGGGCTTGAAGGGAGCGGCCTTGTTTCATTGAAATCGAATGGTACTGCATTTTTGTATGGCAATTCTGCAGGTAGTGTAAATGTCGGCAGCTCTGCTATAGATGCCAGCGCCAAACTTTCAGTTACCAGCACTACGCAGGGTTTTCTTCCTCCGCGGATGACTACCACGCAAAAAAATGCGATCAGTTCACCGGCTGCAGGATTGATGGTCTACGATAACACTCTTGGGAAGTACAATTACTATAATGGAAGCGGTTGGCAGGAGTTAGGTGCAGGCGCTTCGCAGTGGACAAGTTCTGCTACCGATATCTCCTATGCAACTGGCAATGTCGGCATTGGTACCAATGCAATAGCAACGCATAAGCTTGCAGTGAATGGAAGCATTATTGCTGAAAAAGTGCAGGTGAAATTATATGGCAACTGGCCGGATTATGTTTTTGAAAAAGGGTATAAAATTCTTTCTTTGGAGGAAGTGGAAGCATTTATTCATAAACATAAACATTTACCTGATGTGCCATCTGCGGCAACTGTTGAAAGCGAAGGATTGGATCTGGGAAATAATCAAGCCGCATTGCTGAAAAAGATTGAAGAATTGACGCTGTATATGATTGAACAAAATAAAAGAATTGAAGCGCAAGAAAGGAAAATAAGCTACCTGGAGATTCAACTTAAAAAATAATGCGCATGATCGCGAAATACCTGATTGTTTGTTTGTGTGCCCGTTTAGTAATGCAAGGACATGAGCTGGATAGTACATCCATGAAAAAAATAGTTACAAGGAAAGCTGACAAGGGTTGATTTCTGTGTCTATTTCCCAAGGGAAAAGCTTCTTTTGAAAAACAAAGCCGGAACCATTATTTCTGTAGAAATGAATACGAGGATTTGGTCATTTAATAAAGTCGTTTCAACTGTAATAGATGTACTTGATAAGAAGTATAGATAAAATCAAGTCATCACTATATCGTATTTCAAAAATAAACTCACACATAAAGGGTATTTTCTTTCCTTTTCTTACTCAGAAATCCTCCCATTCCTACTAAAAATCACACAATCAGGCTATTGATCTGCGTCGGAAATTTCTCCAGCTTCGCTCAGTTTTTCATCACCCCCTTAAACCTTTAATAGTATGAGAAGAATTTCCGGCTACTTATGCGCCGTATTGCTAACCACCTTATTCTTTACCGCCTGTAAGAAAGGAGATATCGGTCCGGAGGGCCCACAAGGGCCACAAGGTCCAACAGGCAATCCAGATGTAAAAATGTTCAAATTCGGCCCCCAGACATTTACCGGCGCATTGAATTTAAAACTTCCAGGCCTTAAGCAAGGATACGTAGATTCAAGCCTTGTGCTCGTCTTCTACAACCCTTCCACTGAGGTAAGTTCGGCGTGGTACCCCTGTCCTGGCCTTGGCTCTGGCAGCGTTTATGATACCAGGTATTTTATTTATCAAAGTAGTGTATCCCCGGAAGAATGGTCCCTGTCTATCCGCCTGGTAAAACCGGATGGCAGCGGCAGTTATGCTTCAGCAGTCACTTTTACTAAAACCAAGATCATATTCGCGCCTGCTTCCAGCATCCAGACCGGGCGAGGGGCACCGGTTGACCTGAAAGATTATAATGCAGTGAAAAACTATTTTAACCTGCCGGATTAATATGGCTTCTCTATAAAATAAAGCCCGGTCGCATTTATACGACCGGGCTTTATTTTATAAAGTTCATTTACTATTCGGCCAACAATTTGACCTTCTTTACATCAGCTCCATTCCTCACTTCCTCCGTTACTGTCTTCACAATAACATCTGTTGCCGAAAGATTACCAAACACTTCTGTTTTATCATCCGCACTCCGGCCTACTTTAACCGGCACCCACACCGTCTTATTATCTTCCACTTTAATCACAAACGTACCAGTCGTTGAATGTAATACTGCTTTCGAAGGCACCAGCAATGTATTATTCTCTCCTGCCAGCGGTATAGACACTTCTGCCACCATCCCGGGCAATAACCGCGACTCATTCACTACATCCATCTCCGTACGCTGTGATCTCAAACGCGTATCCAATGTTCCCGAAGCACGGGATACTTTAGCGGTGAACGTATCGTTCTGAATGGATTTGACTGTGAACTTCACTTCTGTTCTGTCATTGAAATAAGGAATATACGACTCTGGAACACTTACCACCAACCGCAACTTTTTGTATTCCTGTAAAGTGAAGATCGGCGCATCGGAACCTTTACCTGCCGGGCCAACATAAGCACCGGCACTTACATTACGTGCACTGATCACCCCACTGAACGGAGCCCGTATCTCCAGGTAATTCCGGTTATCTCCGATCTCACGGTAAGATGCACGGGCCGCTTCCAACTGGGCGAGATCGGATTTTTGCTTGGCCAATGCAATGTCGAGATCATTTGGTGAAATAGTACCGGGCGTTTTGCTGGTTTCAAGCAAGCGCTCATAAGTGGCTTTGCTGGAGAGATATAAAGCTTCCTGCGATTTCAACCTTGATTCTGCTCCGGATAATTGGGAGTTCAGTTCCGGCGCTTCCATAGTGGCCAGCAACTGGCCTGCTTTCACTTCACTGCCTACGTCCACATACAACCGGCGGACGAATGAACTGATCTTTGCATACAGGTCCACTTGCTGAAATGCTACCAGTTCTCCGGGCAGCCGGATTGAAGATATCAGCGAACCCTGTACCGGATGTATCACTTCCACTTCAGGTGCTGACGCTGCAGCTTCAGATTTTTCTTCCCTGCTTTCTGCGGATCCACAGCTTTGAAGAATGATTCCCGGCACAATAATCATTGCTGACAAAAAAATCTTTTTCATTCCTTGTATTTTATTTACGGCGAATAAAACCATCATCATTAGGCATTAAATATTGGTTGTTGGATCAATTCAGTTTTCCAGTTTCACATAATGTTTGCTTTCCTCATCTTCCGGATCAAGCGACACGCTTTGCGTTCCTGCTTTTCCCTGTGCCCAGGCAAACACAAGCGGCAAAATAAAGAGCGCTGCAAAAGTAGAGGCGATCAACCCACCAACTACTGCTCTTCCCAGTGGTGATGATTGGTCTCCTGCTTCACCCAATCCGCTTGCCATCGGTATCATGCCTGCTACCATCGCCAATGCCGTCATCAATATCGGGCGCATCCTCAGGGCCGCTGCTTCAGTTGCAGCTGTAATGGCGTTACCGCTATGCTTGCGCAACTGCTCTGCATTCGTGATCAATAGAACGGCATTGGAAATGGATACGCCTACCGACATGATCATTCCCATATAAGATTGAAGATTGAGGGTTGAACCCATCATCATCAATAAGGCAAGTGATCCGAGAATTACTGCAGGCACAGTAGCCAGCACCACCCCTGATACTTTAAAGGATTGAAAATTGGCCGCCAGCATCAGGAAGATCACTACGATAGCAACCAGCAAACCACTCTCAAGACTGCTCATGGTATCGATAAGCGTATTGCTGAGCCCGATCATTTCTATATTCAACCCCCTTGGCAATTCACCGATGGATTTGATTGCTTCCTGCACATCTTTGGCAGCAGTGCCCAGGTCTTTATTGTTCAGGTTGGCTGTTACCGATAAAACAGGTGTGGCGCCGAGGTTATCGTTTTCACCATACGTAGTTCCCGGGGTAATAGTCGCTACGTCTCCCAGCACCGGCCGGCTCGCATTTTTCAGTAAAGGTATCTCACTTATATCGTTTACACTTTGCATTTTGCTTTCCGGTACCTGCACCTGTACACTGTAACTATACCCTGCCTTTTCATCTACCCAGATATTTTTATCCGTGTAGCGTGATGATGAAGTGGAGGCGATCAGGGAACGCGATACGTCTGTAATGTCCAACCCCAGCTGAGCGGTTCTCACACGGTCTATCTCGATATTGATAGCCGGATATTTTGTTGATTGACCCAGTTGCACATCACGCAGGTAACTGATCTCTTTCAGTTTTGCAATAAGTTTTTGGGCATAGGTTTCATTCACCTGTTTATTTCTTCCTGAAAGCCGTACTTCAATAGGAGTGGGAGAGCCCTGGCTCAGAATCTTATCTGTTAATTCAATGGGTTCGAAAGAAAGGGTGAGATCAGGCAGATCCTTGCTGAAACGGGTTCGGATCTTTTCTTTCAATTCATCGAGATCTGTTTTATAATGCTCGTTCAGCTGCACCTGTATCACAGCTTCATGCGGCTGCGCCATCCACAGAAAGATAGGTGCAATGGAAAATAATGAGGGGTGGGTGCCTACATAGGAAGAAGTGACCGAAACATTACCAGGGCCGACTATTTCCTTAATACCATTAATAGCAGCCAGTGTTTTCTGCTCGGTGCTTTCAATACGGGTTCCTTCCGGCGCACGTAATCTTACCTGGAACTGGCTTCCGTTCACTTTCGGTAACACATCCCTTCCGATCGAATGCATCAACAGGTAGGCCAGCCCGCATATCAGCACGACATACCCGGTCACGATTGGCTTACGGTAAGGCATCATGCGTCCGATAAAACGCAGATACCTCATCCGGAACTTTTCAAACCGGCTGATCTTGCCGTCGCGGTTGCTGTCTTCTCTTTCCACCAGCATCTTTTTCTGGTCCCAGGTATCTTTTTCACTTCCCGGAGGTAAGTCTGCGGCTTTTAGTATCTCCGCATCGGTCAGGCCTGCATTCGTGCTATTAGTGTTCCGATTCGC
Organism: Chitinophagaceae bacterium; assembly: GCA_036262095.1. GTDB lineage: Bacteria > Bacteroidota > Bacteroidia > Chitinophagales > Chitinophagaceae > Terrimonas_A. Next base: position 34,393 of record DATAJQ010000265.1, read on the forward strand.
TTTATTCGTATGCTTAATTTTCATTAACCAGTTTGCCATGATGGGCACAAAGGTTTGCGCCAGGAAATAAGAAACGATCATGCTGAAACCAATCGCCAACGCTAAGGGCAGGAATAATGAACCGGGTATGCCTCCCATTGTGAAAGCAGGAGCAAACACTGCCAGGATGCAAAGCAGGATCAACAATTTCGGGAATGCAATTTCCTTACAGGCATCCCATATCGCCAGTGCTTTGGGTTTTCCCATATCAAGATGCTGGTGGATGTTCTCTATCGTTACCGTACTCTCATCCACCAATATCCCGATAGCCAGCGCAAGACCGCTCAGCGTCATGATATTGATCGTTTGCCCGAATAAGCCAAGAAACAATACACCCGAAATAATAGAAGTAGGAATGGTCAGGATAACGATCAATGCACCTCTGGGGTCGCCCAGGAATAATAACACCATCAAACCAGTCAGGATCGCGCCGATCGCACCTTCAGATAATAAACTCTTCACTGAATTGATCACATACGTGGATTGATCGAACTCATAAGAGAGATGCACGTCTTCCGGCAACTGGGCTTGCATTTTGGGCAATGCCTTCTTTAAGTTTTGTACCACTTCCCAGGTGGAAGCATCCGCATTCTTGGCCACACTTAAATACACAGATCGTTTACCGTTGACCAGTCCATAACCAGCAGTTATATCTGCTCCGTCTTCCACTGTAGCTATATCACGCAGGTAAAGGTTTTGCACGCCGCCTTTGAACAGGGGTATGTTCTCAAAATCCTTTATTTCCCTGATCAATGTATTGGTAGGTGTGATATAATTTTTATCACCAATGCGTACATTCCCTGATGGTGTTGTCTGGTTATTCACCCGCAATGCTTCCACCACCTGGTCGGGGGTAAGATTATGCGAGCGTAACATCTCCGGGTCCACTTTCACTACGATCGTGCGCACACTACCTCCAAACGGCGGTGCTGATACAAGGCCGGGAATAGTGGTGAAAGAAGAACGGACATACACATTTGCAAGGTCAAGCAATTCATTATTATTCCTTTTATCACTGCTCAGTACTACCTGACCTACCGGAAGGGTGGATGCATCAAACCGTATTATGAATGGCGGATTGGAGCCTGGCGGGAATATTGCCTGTATCCTGTTCGCAAACGCACTTAACTCTGCTGCGGCCTGCGCCATATTGGTACCGGGATAAAAGCTGATCTTCATCAGGGTAAGCCCCTGTATGTTTTTTGTTTCAATGGATTTGATGCCATTCACAAACAACATAATATTGATGTATTGCTTTGCAAACATCGCTTCCATTTGTGAAGGCGTGTAACCCGAAAAGGGATGGGACAAATAAATAACCGGCAATTCCAGTTTGGGGAATATATCCACTTTGATGCTTGTAGCCGCTTTGATGCCAAAGAAGAACAGGCCGGCAACAATTACCAGGATGGTGATAGGCTTACGGAGCGCGAAACGTATCAGATTCATAGTATCTCTTAAAATTCGTTAATGAAAATATCCCAGTTGCCTGTGGCCGCGGCCTTCAGCAACAAAGCCTGCCATACATTGCTATAGGTAATGTCCCTGTCCGTTTCTGCACGGTTCAATGCATACAGGGCCTGTGTTACATCTACAATTGTTGTCAATCCATTATTATATAGTGTTGTCTTTTGCAGGTAGGCATCCGAGGCGGACTTCAACTGGTTGGGTACTTCACGGTAATTGCCCAGTGCATTCCTGATCCTTGCATCGGCCAGGTTCACCTGTGCACTGAGTTGCAGTTTGATCTGATCATATTCATACTGCAAACCTTTTGAGGTCAATTTCTGTGCGCGCACAGCAGGTTTGTTGCGAAGCAGTGTGGTCATATTCCATTGCAGACCTATTCCCAACAGGTAGTTGCTGCGGGTAGGTTTTATCCCTTTGAGATAATCATGGCTGAAAGCTGTCTGATCCGTTGCATAACTAGATTCAAATCCTGAACCTCTTGTCTGGTACACACCAAAAAAAGAAAAAGATGGATAATACTGTTTCCGGTTAAGGATCACCTGCCGGTTGCTGAGATCGATCCTGCTCCGGTAATATTGCAGCACAGGATGCGTTTCTTCCTTCAACGAAATGCTGTCTGCAAAAGCCAGTGGTATTTTATTGATGAATGAAGTGTCCAGCTGATAATCCGTTGCCGGGAGCCCGGTGAGGATCGTCAATTGATTAGCCTGCTCCTGCTCCAGGTTCATTGCATTCGTTAATGCAATACGGGCTGCTGACACTTCTGCATTCGCCAGCGAAGAATCAACACCTGCCAGCAAACCATTGGCTGCTCTTGCTGTAGCAGTCCGTTTTACTACCAATGCCCTGTCAAGGTTTTTTTCCTGGATGCGTGTAAGCCTTTGTGCTATCAGCAGGTTGAGATAAGCAGCGGCCACTTTTATCTGTTGTTGGAAACGCTCCTGGTTCAGGTCGGTCTCATTTACATGCAGTGATGATCTGGCCACTTCTATTCTCTCTTTGGTGCGGCCAAAACTGAAGAACTCCCAGTTGATATTGGCCAGGTAAAGCGCACCGAAAGCTGCATTCCAGTTTTGCGAAGGCAATGGCAAACCCGAAGACGCTACCCCCAAACCGCCAAAACCATATAAAGGACCATTCTGGCCATTCACCGTACCATAAACCTGCTGGGCTGATAAATTGAAGTTGGGAAGATAATCCCTCTTGCTTTGTGTCACTCGTTCCTGTCCGGCTTTTACATAGTTCTCTTTGGCTTGAATGATGCCATAATGGGCCATGGCTGTGTCTACAGCTTCCCTGAGCGACAGGGTTTGCGCAGTGGCCGAAAAGGCGATCATAAAAGCAAGCAAGAAAACAGACAGCCGTGCGGAGAAGGAAGTGCAGGGTCTCTGTAGATTCATCCTGCAAATCAACCGACAAGTGAGCAAAATGCATGAAGAAAAATGATAGCTCCGATTGATAAATGACGAATGCAATTGATCATATTTCGCATGACTTTTATGCTATTAAGCGCGTCCTTTGCTTCGCTAATGATCGTTTGAATAATGCAAGAGAAAGTTTGAATAATGCAAGTGTCCATCCGGAAAACTGTTGAGAATAAGTGGTTGCAGGAAATTGTAGTCTTGCTTTTCACCTTCATTCTGTTTACGCTGAACGATTGGATGCTGATCAGCTCCTGGAATAATTTATGGAAAGGCTGCACTTACTTTTTGATCCTCTATACTCATGCGCAACTTAATCGCATTTTCTTACTCCCAATCCTACTGGAAAAGGGGAAGCCGCTCACTTATACTTTGCTAAGCATTGGACTGGTGCTGGTTTTTTCCGGCATATTGTATGAGGTGGCTACGCTTTGGCTGTATAAAAACTGCTATCTCTATAAATCCATCAAGCAACAAAGTTATATCTATCACCTTGCTACAATGGTTGCCACTTCTATATGCATCATGGGGCCCTTGCTGTTGCTGAAATATTACCGCGAACAACGGACGGTGGAAAGGGAAACCATCCTTGCACGTGAAGTGCAGTTGAATGCCCTGCGCAGCCAGCTTAACCCTCATTTTCTTTTCAATACATTCAACACATTATATGGAGTAAGCCTGCAATACCCCGGTCGTGTGCCCGACCTGCTGATGCAGGCATCGCAATTGATGCGCTACCAGTTGGAGAATGGCAATAAAAAATGTGTTTCCCTGAAAGAGGAGATCTCGTTTATCGAAAGTTATATCAACCTGGAAAAGGAAAGGGTGGGACATCGCTGCGAAGTAGTGTTCAACCAATTGATCGAAAATCCGGGTCAGTATAAAATGCCTGCCATGCTGCTGATCTCCTTTATTGAAAACGCTTTCAAACATGGTACAGGCAGCGTGGAGCAATGTCATGTACAGGTGACTTTAAAAATGGAGAACGAATGGTTTGTAATGGATGTCAGGAATTCCCTTCCCCGGAAAAAAGCGGAAGTTGTATCTACGGGTATCGGGTTAAAGAATTCAAAAGAAAGACTGGCGATCCTTTATCCTGATAAACATCGCCTGGAGATTAAAGATGGACCTGCCGATTTTCAAGTACATTTGGAACTGAAAATCGAAAAGTATGGACGGGAGAAGGACCTGTATAATTGTGGATGATGAACCTGCAGCGCATTATGTGTTGATGAGCCATATCCGCTACGTATCACAACTGGAACTGGTGCAACAGTGTTACAATGCTATCGAAGCCATTAATTACCTGCGGCAGCACCCGGTTGACCTGATGTTTCTCGATATCAACATGCCCGAG
>DATAJQ010000266.1:0-1902 GCA_036262095.1 Chitinophagaceae bacterium
CGCACGGCCGAGTGCTCCTTCATCTGTTAATACATCCACTTCTACAGTTGGGTTGCCGCGGCTGTCTAAAATCTGCCTGGCGAAGATTTCGGAAATGTAGCTCATGATCGATTACTTGATTTTTATAAAATAAATGATACCCAAAGGGGAATTGTTCTGCAAAGAAACAGCTTTAACAGTTTGCAGCAAACTGCTTTTCAATGGCGGAGAATCGTTAGATAGGAATCCTGGCACTACCGGTTTTATTCCGGCAGGCCTGCTTTATTTTCTGTCAATGACCGGAACACATCTTCCAGCTTCCTGCTTTCACTTTGCAGCGAAAGTATGCTGTTATTATGTTGCAGGGCAAATTCAAGAATACTTTTATTTACAAGATCGGGATCACTGGTCTTAAGCCTGTAGCTGGCCGGGCTGATCTGTTCTGCTTCCAGCACCCCGCTGATCTGTTTTAATGCTTCATGATCAGCCGCATTCCGGAAACTGACCATCACTGTATGCTGGTCTTTTCCGGCCGACTGAAGATCACTGAGCTTATCATCTGCCACCAACTCGCCTTTATTGATAATGATCACCCGGTCGCAGATCGCTTCCACTTCCTGCAGGATATGCGAGGAGAACAATACGGTCTTGTTCTTTCCCTGCTGCCTGATCACTTCCCTTATCTCGATGATCTGGTTGGGATCGAGACCCGAAGTCGGTTCATCCAGTATCAACACTTCGGGTTGATGAACCAGTGCTGCCGCAAGGCCCACCCTTTGCTTATAACCTTTTGAAAGCTGCCCGATCTTTTTCCGGCTTTCTGCTTTGAGGCCTACAATATTGATCACATCTTCGATCGCTTCCTGCGGGGATTTTACTTCATGCAATTCAGCAATGAATCCCAGATATTCCCGGACATACATATCATAGTAAAGTGCATTCAGCTCAGGCAGGTAACCGATCTTTTTTTTGACACCCAAAGGGTCTTCCTTCACCGGGATGCCGCATACAACAGCTTCGCCCCCGTTGGGTTGGAGGTAGCCGGTGATGATCTTCATGGTAGTGGATTTGCCGGCGCCGTTGGGTCCAAGAAAGCCAACGATCTCACCTTTTCCCACCTTAAACGATATATGGTTGACGGCTTTTTGCTCGCCGTAGATCTTCAGCAGGTCTTTGACTTCGATAGACATGCTACAAACGTACAAAAAAGATGATAGATAGTCCGTTGACCGTTGTCCGGGGTGAAAATGGAGAAGGATATACTGTCTCACAGCCATCCATTCGGTCAACGGTCAACGGACACCCCCTCAAAGATCATCCAGCTCATACACCGACTCCACTTCCGAGCCCGCTCTCATCTCAAACACAGACTTGATAAGCCCATCTTTCAGGCTGTACACCCAGCCATGGAGATCGGGGCGCTGGTCTTCTTTCCAGGCACGCTGTATGCTGGATTTGCGGGAAAGGTTCTTTACCTGCTCCACTACATTCAGTTCGGTGAGCCTGTTGTTGCGCTCGCCTTCATCCTGTATGGCATTCAATTCTTCCTCGTGTTTGTAATAAACATCCTTGATATTGCGCAGCCACATATTCAGCACAGGCCTGTAATCTGTGCGGGAAGCTGCTGCCTGTATACCTCCACAACCGTAATGGCCACATACGATGACGTGTTTTACTTTTAAATGGTTTACGGCATAGTCCAGCACAGCCAGCATGTTAAGGTCTGAGTTCACTACAAGGTTGGCCACATTCCTGTGTACAAAAATTTCCCCGGGATGGGTACCGGTGATCTGGTTGGCCGGCACACGGCTGTCGCTGCAGCCGATCCACAGGAATTCCGGCGTTTGCAATTGAGCCAGCCTTTCGAAGAAATGCGGGTCATCGGCCAGCATTTCCGCTGCCCAGGCTTTGTTTTGAAGCAAT
>DATAJQ010000267.1:0-20905 GCA_036262095.1 Chitinophagaceae bacterium
GCTGCTCGAGAACGCCGACTTTCTCAAGCCCTTTGCCATCAATCTGACAAGGGACAGTGAGGCGGCCAATGATCTTTATCAGGAGACTTTATACAAAGCTTTAGCGAATAAGGAAAAGTATAATGTAGGTACAAATATCAAGGCATGGTTGTTCACTATCATGCGGAATATTTTTATCAACGACTATCGGCGTAAATCCAAACAAAAGACCATTTTTGACAATAGCTCCAACGACTACCTGATCAATTTGAAACAGGCTTCCGTAAGCAATGCTGCGGAGAGTGACTTAAGGATAAAAGAGATCCATACAGCCATTCACCAGTTGCCGGAGATTTTCAAAGTTCCTTTCCAGTTATATTTTGATGGTTATAAATACCAGGAGATCGCTGATGTATTAGGCGAACCGCTGGGTACTGTCAAAAGCCGGATCCACTTTGCAAGAAAATTATTGAAAGAAAGACTGAGCCGGTTTTAATACCTGACCATGACAGCCAATAAAAGCGTAATCATTATTGGCAGTGGCTTTGCCGGTTTATCTGCCGCCTCTTTTATGGCAAAAGGAGGCTGGCAGGTTACTGTTCTTGAAAAGAACAGTGCGCCTGGCGGAAGAGCCGCACAACTGAAAGCGCAGGGATACACTTTTGATATGGGCCCCAGCTTTTACTGGATGCCCGATGTGTTTGAACGGTTCTTCGCACAATTCAATAAGCGCACAGCAGATTACTATCAGCTTCATCGCCTCGATCCTTCCTATCGCATTTACTGGCCCGATGCTTACACCAATATGCCTGCAGATCTAAATGCTTTAAAAAAAGTATTTGAATCCATTGAACCGGGCAGTGCAGCAAAGCTCGACCGTTATCTTGCCGGTGCAGCTTACAAATACCGGGTGGGAATGCAAAAACTGGTATACAAGCCAGGATTATCCTTCACAGAGTTTATCGACTGGCAGGCCATTAAAGGCATTTTCCATCTCGATGTTTTTACTTCCATCAAAAAACATATTTCCAATTATTTCAACCATCCCCGGCTCAGGCAGGTGATGGAATTCCCTGTTTTGTTTCTCGGTGCATTGCCTGAAGAAACACCGGCTTTATATAGTCTCATGAACTATGCAGATATACAGGGCGGCACCTGGCACCCGCAAGGTGGTATGTACGCTGTGGTGAAAGCCATGCACCAACTGGCGCTTGAACAGGGTGTAAGATTTCGGTTTGATGAAGAAGCAAAGGAGATAAAAATAGAGAATGGGAAAGCTACAGGCGTGATCACGGGTAAACAAACCTACACAGCCGATGCTGTGATCAGTGCAGCGGATTATCACTTTACAGAAAACCAATTGCTGCCATCTTTGTACCGGTCCTATTCCGATGATTACTGGCGAAAGCGTGTGATGGCACCTTCCTGTCTTTTATATTATGTAGGCCTGAATAAAAAGTTATCAGGTATAACCCACCATTCCCTTTTCTTTGATGTTCCTTTTGACCAGCATGGACGGGAAATATATAAAAAACCTCAATGGCCATCCAATCCCTTGTTTTATGTCAGCGTTCCATCAGTAACAGATGCTTCAGTAGCACCTGCTGGAGGGGAAAGTCTTGTGTTCCTGGTGCCGGTAGCGTCAGGACTGGAAGGCGATACCGAAGAACTGAAAGGGAAATATTTTGAATTGATCGTTTCCCGGTTTGAAAAACGGATTGGTCAACCGGTAAGGGATGCCATAACTTTTAAGAAATCTTATTCTGTAAAAGACTTCGTGAACGACTATCATGCTTTCCGGGGAAATGCGTATGGCCTGGCAAACACCTTGAGACAGACAGCTATATTCCGCCCTTCGTGCAGGAGCAAAAAAGTAAAGAATCTTTTTTATACGGGACAATTGACTGTGCCGGGACCGGGTGTTCCGCCCAGCCTGATAAGCGGGGAGGTGGTGGCAAAAGAAGTGATAAAGACGGTTTGATGCGCCCCGGATTTATTATACTTGCATTATGATCCAGTTGTTTCATACGGTGAGCCAAAACTGCAGCAGGAACATTACCAGGGAATACAGCACTTCCTTTGCTTCAGCCATCCGGCTACTGCATAAAGATCTCCGCGCTCCGGTCCGCAATATCTATGGATTTGTGCGCCTGGCAGATGAAATAGTGGACACTTTTCATGATTACGAAAAAGAGCAGTTGCTGAAGGAACTTAAATGCGAAACTTTCCTTGCAATTGAAAGAGGCATCAGTCTGAATCCTATACTGCATAGCTTTCAGCTTACCGTGAATCAATATGGGATTGATCATTCCCTGATCCATTCATTCTTTCAAAGTATGGAAACCGATCTTTGCCGGAAAGCATACAACCAAAAAGAGTACGAGGAGTACATATACGGTTCAGCAGAAACAGTTGGCCTGATGTGCCTTCAGCTATTTTGCGGAGGCCGGCAGGATATATATGAAAAGCTCAAGCTGCCTGCCCGTTCATTGGGTGCTGCTTTTCAAAAAGTGAATTTTCTGCGGGATATCCAGGCAGATTATAATGGACTGTCTCGCATCTATTTTCCCTGCTGCGATTTTAACAATTTTACAGAAGAAGATAAAAGAAAGATCGAAGAAGATATACAAAACGATTTCAGGGAAGCTTATAAAGGTATTCTCCAACTGCCGTTGAATGCAAGGTTCGGCGTGTATGTTGCTTACAAATACTACCTGTCTTTATTCAGAAGGATCAAAAAGCTGGAGCCTGCAGTAATATTGCAGCAAAGGGTTCGTATTCCCAACTATTATAAACTGATGATCGTTTTAAGAGCAGGTGTGAAGAACCGGCTGCGGCTGATCGGTAATGTTTAAATTTGCAGGAAATGGAGAAAGGAATAATAGAAGAACAGGTTATTCTTGTCAACAGGCAGGACGAAGAAACAGGCGTGGCTGAAAAAATGAAAGCGCATCAACAGGGTTGGCTGCATCGTGCCTTCAGCATTTTTGTTTTTAACAGTCGTGGTGAAATGCTTTTGCAGCAAAGAGCTTTGGGTAAATATCATAGCGGCGGGTTATGGACAAATACCTGTTGCAGTCATCCACGCCCCGGTGAGGACACCAAAGCAGCGGCAGAAAGAAGATTGAAAGAAGAAATGGGCTTCCGGGTTTCACTTGAGAAAGTATTTGATTTTGTATATAAAGCAGATTTTGAGAATGGGCTTACCGAGCATGAATTTGATCATGTGTTTGTAGCGGAATATGAAGGCCCGGTCGATTTTAATAAAGAAGAAGTGATGAACTGTTCTTATCGCTCCATGCAGCAGATCGCCCAATCACTGGAAACAGATCCTGCTCAATATACGGCCTGGTTCCGCCTCGCTTTCCCCCGGGTGCAATCATGGTGGAACAGGCAATATAAAAACAGCATTGCCTGATGACCGTCGTACTTTATATATTGGTACTATTAGCCACCTTCCTGCTGATGGAAGGCGTCACCTGGCTTACCCACCGGTATGTAATGCATGGCTTTCTCTGGTACCTGCATAAAGACCATCACCAGGTGAAGCCGGGGTTTTTTGAAAAAAATGATACTTTCTTTATCATCTTCGCGATACCCAGCATTTTATTGATCTATACCGGCACTTATGATAAGATATGGTGGATGCAGGCTATAGGATTTGGCATCATGGCGTATGGCGCGGCCTATTTCTTAGTGCATGATGTGATCATTCATCAGCGTTTCAAGTGGTTTGCCCGCAGCAATAATACCTATGTGCGCTCCCTCCGGTGGGCACATAAAATGCATCACAAGCACCTTGATAAATATGAAGGTGAAAGTTTCGGCATGCTATGGGTCGCTAAAAAATACCGCGATAAGATAAGGCAGGATAAAAAACTGCTGGCAAATAAGGACAATATTAAATACGCTTCCCAACCCGAATGATCTTCCGCATTCATGACCGTTAACAGGCAAAAGCAATACGACTATATCATTGCAGGTGCTGGCTGTGCCGGCCTCAGTCTTCTGTTACGGATAATAAGAAACCCTGCTCTCAGCAACAAAAAAATATTACTGATTGATAAGGATGATGTGAAATCGAATGACCGTACCTGGTGTTTCTGGGAAAAGGAACCAGGCTTTTTTGAGAATCTTGTGTACCGGCAGTGGTCGCGGCTGGATTTCTTTGGAGAAAACTATGAGGAAGAGCTGGACATTTTACCCTATCACTATAAAATGATAAAGGGGCAGGATTTTTATACTTATTGTTTTTCTGAGATAAAAAAACATCCGCAGGTAGATTTCCTTTATGATGAGATAAAAGACATAACTACAAAAGATAGCCGGTCCTTTATCCGCCTTGCCAATCAAACCCTGGATGCAGGGAATGCCCTTGTTTTTACATCCATTCATCAACTCCCTCCTTCACGTAAAAATGATATCACCCTATTACAGCATTTCAAAGGTTGGGTGATCCAAACAGAGCAGCCCGTTTTTGCAATACATAAAGCCACATTGATGGATTTCAGGGTGCATCAGCAACACGGCACCAGCTTCTCCTATGTATTGCCTCTCGATGAGCAGACGGCACTGGTGGAATACACTTTGTTTACACCCACTTTACTGGAAAAAGAACAATATGACAAGGAATTGAATGACTATATCACTCATCAACTGCAGATCAGTGCATATACCATAAAAGAGGAAGAGTATGGCGTTATCCCGATGACCAGCTTTTCTTATCCTTTCTACAAGAATGGCGCATATCATATTGGCACAGCGGGTGGACAAACCAAAGCTTCTACTGGTTATACATTCAGGTTTATTCAAAAGCAATCACAGCAAATTGCCGATTGCCTGGCCACTGGCCGATCTCCCTTAACTATTCCAACCACACCTTCCCGGTTCCGGTTTTATGATAACACACTCCTGCATATCCTTTACCACAATCAACTGCCGGGGAAAAAGATCTTTTCAGATCTGTTCCGTAAAAATGACCCTGCATGTGTGTTGAGATTCCTTGATAATGAAAGCTCTTTCAAAGATGAATGGAAGATCATTTCATCCCTTCCCACCTGGCCCTTCCTCAAAGCGGCTTTTACCCGTCACTGAAATTACTGATCGGGGTCCATTTGCATAAACTCCCTTTTCACTGCTTTCAGCATACTGAACAGTTGAGCTACCTGGATCAGCAGCATTACCACCAATGCCAGCAAAACGTACCAGGGTAATCTTACCTTTTCAATATTGGTGATGTTCTGAAATTTTTCCAGGTGCCAGCCTGCCAGTGCTGCACCAAATGCCATGCCCACAAGCAGGAAGGAAAGCAGGGAATAGATCACTTTCATGAACATGATCCGCATGGTGGAATAGCCTACTTTGAAATTTTCAAAGATGGCTGCCGGAATGATCAGTACCAGGGTAATCCAACTCCAGTTGTCGCGGAACCAGCTATCACTGAGTGCAAGATTCAGCGCAAGTATCAATACAATGGAGAGTAACCCCCATGGAAACAGCAGGAAAGAAGATGGTTTGGTAGGTGCGGGCATAGTGAATGAATTATTGTACAGTAAGATAAGGGTTTATTTGGTATATTTTACTGGTTTTTCCTGTCTTAAGAAGGGGCTCTTCCCTTCATTTTTAACAGCACGCTATGTTTAAAAGAAGAATTATAGCAGCATTGATCATGTTGCTGCTCACCTCGGCTATTGCCTTTCATGCCAGTGCACAGGGCTTCCTGAAAGCAAGCGGGAAGTTCATTGTAAATGAGAAAGGAGAAAAAGTCGTTCTCCGCGGCATGGGCCTGGGAGGATGGATGCTGCAGGAAGGCTATATGTTTAAACTGGCGAATATCGGGCAGCAATACAAGATCAGAGCAAAGATCCGCGAACTGGTGGGTGAAGAGAAGACCCGGCAGTTTTACTATAGCTGGCTAAAGAACCATACTACAAAAGCAGATATTGATTCCATGGCAGCCTGGGGCTTCAATTCCATAAGGCTGCCTATGCACTACAGCCTCTATACATTACCGGTGGATGAGGAGAAGACTCCCGGCGAAAATACCTGGCTTGAAAAAGGTTTTGCAATGACAGACAGTTTACTGAACTGGTGCAAAGCCAATAAAATATACCTGATACTGGATCTTCATGCAGCCCCGAATGGTCAGGGCAATGATCTGCCAATTTCCGACAGGGATCCTGCAAAACCTACTTTATGGCAAAGCGAACCGGCCAGGCAGAAAACGATAGCTCTTTGGCGTAAGCTGGCCGAACGTTATGCCAACGAACCGTGGATCGGAGGTTATGATATTATTAATGAACCGAACTACGGCTTTGAAGACCCGGAGAAAGATTTCCGTGGTATCAATGAAAAAAAGAATGTGCCGCTCCGTCAATTGTTGATGGATATTACCAAGGCCATCCGTGAAGTAGACAAAAAGCATATCATTATTATTGAAGGCAACGGATTTGGAAATAATTATAATGGAGTATTACCCACCTGGGATGATAATACGGTGTTGAGTTTTCATAAATACGGAAACTTTAATACTGTACAGACAATCAATCATTTTCTTGAACTGCGGGATAAATACAATGTGCCTGTATGGTTGGGTGAGTCCGGTGAAAACTCCAATACCTGGTTTTATGAATGTATCAAACTGGTTGAATCGAATGGGATTGGCTGGGCATGGTGGCAAAACAAAAAAATGAACATCAATAATCCGTTGGAAATAAAAATACCGGAAGGATATTCAAAACTGCAGGACTACTGGGCCGGAAAAGGAGAGAAGCCAACAGCAGAAGAGGCCTGGAAAATACTGCAGCAATTGCTGGAAAATCTGAAGATCGCCAATAATGTTTTTCATCCTGACGTGATCGATGCCATGTTCCGGCAGGTGCAATCATCGGCCACACGTCCGTTTAAGAATATTACTATCGGTCAGTCGGCTACCATCCAGGCGGTTGATTTTGACCTGGGCCGGCAGCGTTTTGCCTACAGTGATAAGGATACAGCCAGTTATCATTATACGCCCGGCGTGAATACAAGAGGCAACCGGGGTGGCGCTTACCGTAATGATGGCGTGGATATTCAACAGGAAGGAAATGATTATTATGTTTTCAGCATCGAAGATGGTGAATGGTTACAGTATACGGTGAATGTTCCTAAAGCAGGCCGGTATTCAATCAGTTTTGAAATAGCTTCTGATAATAATGATGCAAAGATTTCAGTTGAAGCTGCTGCTAAAACGCTGGTCACTGAATTGCCGGTCGGGAATACGGGCGGTTTGCAAAACTGGAGAACAACGGCTGCTACAACTGTTTACCTGGATAAAGGTATTCTGTCGTTCAGGGTTTACATGAATAAAGGGGGATTTAATTTCAAGCGAATATATTTTATCGGCAAGGATTAGTGATAAGCTCTGATAATATGGTAAAACTGTAATAACCTCAAGATAATATTCTGTTTATATAGCCTTACTAGTTTTGCTCCGGGTTTGAATTATTAAATATCTATATCGGCAAGTTTTCTCGTGTGTGAGTCGCCCCGGTTCCCCGGGGTGGCTTTATTATGTACCTTTCCTCTTCCATCTCCGGGTTGGGCAACCGGCCCGGTTTCTAAAATAGAATATGCACAAGCTTATTTATATTCTTCTGTTCGTTTTGCCTGTCAATCTTTTTGCACAGCCTGCTTATTATTCTACCGTGAATGCCCATTCGCATAATGATTATGAAAAGGAGTTCCCTTTCTGGACGGCCTGGGAAGAGGGGTTTGGGTCAATAGAAGCTGATATATTCCTGGTAAAGGACGAACTACTGGTTGCGCATGATTCTTTGCAATTAAAACGGCACTGGTCATTCGATTCGCTGTACCTGCAACCATTGCTGAAATGTGTCAACGATAATAAAGGCTATGTGTATGCAGATAAAAAAAGGGTGCTGCAATTGCTGATAGATATTAAAACGCCTGCATTGCCCTCGCTGAATAAGCTGGTAAGTAAGCTGCAGCAGTATCCCTTACTTATCAATAATCCCTCTCTCAGGATCGTGATCACAGGTAGCCGGCCTTCTCCCTCCTTATTCAGTTCTTATCCTTCCTGGATATATTTTGATGGCGATCTGAAAAATACATATACACGGGAAGAACTGGAAAGGATCGAAATGCTGAGCGATAATTTTGCTAAATATTCTTCCTGGACCGGAAACGGAAAGATACCGGAGAATGAACAGATGGCAGTGAAAAGCATGATTGACAAAGCCCATTCATTAAATAAAAAGGTCAGGTTCTGGAATGCACCTGATATTACCAATAGCTGGTATGGCTTTATGTCGTTAGGGGTGGACTATATTAATACTGACCAGATAAAGCCACTCAGCATATTCCTGAAGCAATTGCAGACGCCCTCGCCGTTAAAATAGTGCCGGTGGTGTACAGCTTGTAAACATGTCCCTCTATAATTCCTGCATAACCCGCCTGTTGAGATTTTCTTAATCATTAGATCATTTTACCCTAAGAATCTGTTCACATTACAAGCTCAACTTCGGCGCATCAAAATTCCAACCAAACCAAACTGATTGAGATATGCTCTATCCCAACTACCCCCGCTTTGTCCAGATTATTCTAACCTTCCTGCTGCTTACGCTATCATGCCTGGCTATGGCGCAACGTACTGTCAGCGGTAAAGTTTTTTCTGCAGAAAATCAACCTGTGCCTGGTGCAACGGTGACCGTGAAAGGCACAGATAAAAAAACAATGACCAATAATGACGGTGATTTCAGTATCAGTGCAAATGATAACGATATCCTTGTTATCAGCAGCGTTGGTTTTGACAGCCGTGAAGTGAAAGCGTCCGAAGCTTCACGCGTCGAACTGACGGCTGGTGTGAGAGATCTCGGAGAAGTGGTTGTAACAGCGCTCGGTATTAAAAAAGACAAGAAAAAGCTGGGCTATGCCATACAGGAAGTAAAAGGTGAAGACCTGACTGTAGCCCGCGAAACAAACGTAGTGAATCAACTGGCGGGAAAGATCGCCGGTGTAACCGTGGTAGGCAGCCCTTCCGGGATCGGCGGCTCCGCCCGCGTATCCATCCGCGGTGAACGCTCTGTGGATATTAATAAAAACCAGCCTTTATATGTGGTGGATGGTGTTCCTATCAGCAATGCGATCAATGGCGGCTCAGGCCGCGGTAACCTTGAAGTTGATTTTGGCAATGGCGCCAGCTTTGTTAACTCCGATGATGTGGAAAGCATGAGCGTACTGAAAGGCCCTGCTGCTGCTGCCCTGTATGGTTCAAGGGCCGCGAATGGTGTTATCCTTATTAAAACAAAAAGCGGACGCCGGCAAAAAGGGATCGGCGTGGAAGTGAACAGCAATCTCACTTTTGAATCTGCGCTGAAATTGCCTGAATATCAAAAAGTATACGGGCAGGGAAATGGAAGCGGAGGTGATTTTGCTTTTGTGAATGGTGGCGGTGGCGGCCTGGCAGATGGTACGGATGAAGGCTGGGGCCCTGCTTTCAAAGGTCAATTGTATCCCCAATTCAACAGCCCCCGTACGCTGAATGGGCAGGCTACTGAATTCACTGGCGGTGACTTGAATACTCCCGGCACTGTGATCACTCCTACGCCCTGGGTGGCCGATGTAGACAACCTGAAAAACTTTTTGCGCACCGGCAACACTTTCACTAATAATGTAGCGCTGGTGGGTGGGAACAAAGACGGCGATTTCCGTTTGAGCTATACCAACCTTAACCAGAAAGGTATTGTTCCGAATACTGATCTGTTAAGGAATACGGTTTCTGTTTCCGGAGGTTATAATCTTACGCCAAAATTGTCTGTCAGAACTTTTGTCAGCTATATCAAAAGCGAAAGCGATAACCGTCCTTCCATCAGCTATGGCACGGAAAGTATCATGTACCTGTTCAACTGCTGGTTGCCTGCTTCAGTGAGAGTCAGCGATATGAAAAGACTTTGGCAGAATGGACTGGATGGGAACCGCCCTTATAGTCTTACCAACCAGAAACAGTATAGCTGGAATTATAATTATCACGACAACCCCTACCTGACTGTAATGGAAAATACCAATGGTCAGTATTACGACAGGATCATCGGGAACGTGAACCTTAAATACGATTTTACCAACTGGCTGAATCTGCAGTTACGTACTGCGACCGATTGGAGTAATGAGCGCCGGGAATACAGGCGGGCATTCAGTACCCAGCGCTTTCCTTTCGGTGAATACAGGGAAGTGGCTATCGTGAACGAAGAACGTAACTCCGATTTCCTTCTCTCCTTCAATAAATCTGCAGGACCGGATTTTGTGATCACTGCTACATTAGGTGGCAACCAGATGAGGCAGAAATCACGCTTCAATGAGCAGGTGGCCGGTCAGTTGAATATTCCCGGTATCTACAGTCTGAACAATTCCCGTATCGCATTGGTAGCTCAACAAAGCAATGTTGAAAAGCGCATCAATAGTCTCTATGGTTCGGCTGGTATAGGATATAAGAACAAACTGTTCCTTGATTTCACGGGCCGTAATGATTGGAGCAGTGCGCTTACGCTGCCCGATGAGTTGAAAGACCTGGGAACAGAAGTCAATTCTTATTTCTACTCTTCCGTTGCAGCAAGTGCGATCATGAGCGATATCATCCGTATGCCGTCTGTGATCAGCTTCTGGAAACTCCGTGCAAGCTTTGCACAGGTAGGTAACGATACAGATCCTTTTTCTTTCCAGCAAACGTATAACCGCAGTGAACCATTTGGTGCTGCGCAGATATATGGAGAGATCAGCAGCCTTGCTAACCTGAAGCTGAAACCTGAGATCAGTTCAGCGTATGAGTTTGGTACAGATATCCGCTTGCTGAATAACCGTATTGGTCTGGATGTTACCTATTACCAGAGCCGTACCAAGAACCAGATACTGAACCTTCCGCTTGATCCCACTTCCGGCTATTCTTCCCGTAAGATCAATGCCGGTATGATCAAGAACTATGGTGTGGAAGTGATGCTGACCGGCTCTATCATCAAACAGAAAAATTTTGCCTGGGATGCCTTCGTGAATTTCTCAGCCAACAGAAGCGAGGTGCTGGAACTGAGTGACGGGCTGAGCACTTATGTAATGGCCGGCATGAACAGCGTAAGTGTGGAAGCCAGAGTAGGTGAAAGAATGGGTAATCTTTACGGGATCGGTTTTGCACGTGTACAGAGCACTGATAAAAATGCGCCTTATTATGATGCTTCCGGGAAATATACAGGACAGATAGTGTACGCAGCCAACGGCCGCCCTGTTCCTACTACCAACAGGATACTGATGGGCAATTACAATCCCGATTGGCTGATGGGTGTGGGAAGCAGCCTGAACTATAAAGGTATCCGGTTAAGCTTCCTGTTTGATATCCGCCAGGGTGGTGTATTGAATTCATTGACACAAACTGTAGGCCGCGAAGGTGGTATCATCGTTGAAACACTGGAAGGCCGTGCTGATGGTTATGATCTTTCCAAACCAGGCAATGGTGTGATCGGCCAGGGTGTGGTAATGGATGGCAGCGGCAATTTTGCTCCCAATACAAAAAAACTTACAGCAAGGGAATGGCATACAGCCTGGACAAATGGACGGGGTATTGCAGAAGGCGTGATGTATGATGCATCATTTGTTAAGCTCCGCGAGCTGCAGATCGGTTATACTATTCCTGATAAAGTGTTTGGTAAACTGCCCATCAGAGGTGCTACCATATCACTGGTAGGCCGTAATCTTTTCCTCTGGGATAAAGTACCGCACATAGATCCGGAAACTATGGGTTATTCCGGTGGCACGGCAGTGCCGGGTGTGGAAAACATGAGCATCCCCAGCTCACGCAGCTATGGTGTCAACCTCAGCTTCAAATTATAACCCTCATCCTCAAAAATGAACAATATGAAATTTTTAAAAATAATAATAATACCCTCACTGCTGTTGGTTGCAATGGCAGGTTGTACAAAGGATTTCGAAGAAGTAAACAATAACAAGAATAACCCTACTTCCGTAACGGCTGATCTTTTGCTGAGCGGAGTGATCAAGAGCATGATGGACCGCCAGGTGAATGAAGCCTGGGGTATCGGCAACATTGTGGCGCAGCACCATGCCAAGATACAGTTTGTGAATGAAGACCGTTATGGATGGAATGAGCGGAATGATATATGGAATACTGTATATGATAATTACCGCAACCTGCAGAATGTGTTCATTCTTGCCAAGGACGATCCTTCCAATCCGTATTATGGCGTATCGCTTATACTGAAGTCATGGATGTTCTCACTTGTTACCGATGCGTATGGTGATGTCCCTTATTCTGAAGCAGGCAAGGCTAAAACAGACGGTGTATATCAACCTAAATACGATAAGCAGGAAGATATTTATACAGGTATACTGGCGGATCTCAAGAAAGCCAACGAAGTGCTGGCAACTTCCGGTACCAATCTCGGTGGCGACATATTGTACGGAGGTGGAGCAACAGGGATCCTTAAATGGAGAAAACTGGCCAATTCCCTTCGTATCCGTTACCTGATGCGCATTTCAAAGAAAAAGAATGTGAGTGCCGACATGGCAGCTATCATAAACAATCCGGCCAGCAATCCTCTTTTTGAAAGCAATGGAGATAATGCTGAATTGAAATACCTGGCTGCGGCTCCCAATCAATGGCCATTGTATGGCTCACGTGTCGGCTCCTTTGATGAGTTCAGGGTAAGTAAAACATTGACAGACCGCTTGTCTGAGCTTAATGATACCCGGATCAATGTATTTGGAAGGCCGACACAGAAATCAGTAGCTGCCGGCATTCCTGAGATCAAAGGTATTCCCAACGGATTGAGTGATGTGGATGCACTGGCCTATAACGGAGGAGTACAGGGCGTTTCAAGAGTGGGTTATACATTCGCCTGTCTGGTCTGTAATGACGGTAACGAAGCACCTCCTGTTCCGGATGCCCCCCGCGCATTGTGGATGACCTATGCCGAGCTGCAATTTCTGCTGGCGGAAGCGCGTGAAAAAGGAATGATCACTACAAGTACTGCTGAAACATATTACCTCAATGGCATCAATGCAAATTTTGCTTATTGGCAAGCGGTAGTGCCTGCTGCTTATAACCTCAATGTGGCTATGCCTGCCGGATATCTTACCCAGGCAAAAGTGGCTTATTCCGGTTCTGCTGATGAAAAGCTTGCAAAGATCGCTTTGCAAAAATGGGTTGCTTTATACTTTAACGGTTTGGAAGCATGGTTTGACTGGCGCAGAACAAATATGCCTGCGATCGTTCCGGGCCCTGCCAATCTCAATAATAATAAAGTGCCTGTCCGTTATATCTATCCTTTAGCGGCACAATCGCTCAATCCTGAGAACAGGGCAGAAGCAGTGAAACGCCAGGGAGGAACAGATGATCTAAATACTAAAATGTGGCTGCTCCAATAAAAATTTGTGCTGATCAAAACTTAAGCAGTTAGTTAGAAGTAAGCGGGGCATTTTTATGCCCTGCTCCATTTCAATAAATATCTATGAAGCTCTACTTTTTCAATATATTTTTCCTTATTGCTATTACCGGTTACACACAGATCCCTGTTGCAGGCGGTCCATTACCTGCCTGGCAAAAAGGTTATCTCGATATCCATCATATCAATACAGGCCGGGGCAGTGCTGCATTCTTTATTTTACCTGATGCAACCACGATGCTGATCGATGCCGGCGAAATGTCGCCGCTTGATGAAAGATTGTTTACACCGAGAAATGCCATGATCAGGCCTGACTCTTCACGCAAGCCTTATGAATGGATCGCAGCGTATATAAAACAGGTAGCTCCGAAACCAGCTATTGATTATGCCCTGATCACCCATTTTCATGATGATCATTTTGGTGCCTGGTATCCGCAGGCCCCTTTTGCAAAGTCAGGAAAATATCAACTGACAGGAATAACCGGTGTGGCGGAGCTTCTTTCCATTCAGAACCTGATTGATCGGGGTTATCCGGCTTATAATTATCCTTACGATATAAAAAATCTTGCAACCAAATACGGCGGTGGCGAAATTGAATTCGGACATACCATGAGCAACTACTTTGCTTTTATTGCCGAGAAGCAGCAAGCAGGTATGAAAATGTCCCGGCTTAAAGCAGGCAGCAGGAAACAAATCGTTTTACTGAATAATGCGGCGGCTTATCCATCTTTTTATATACAGAATATAAAAACTGATCAATGGATATGGACCGGGAAAGACAGCAATGTTATAGCACATTTTCCCCCGGTAGATTCTACCGACAGGAAAACATGGCCGGATGAGAACAGTCTGAGCCTTGCACTGGCACTGCATTACGGGCCTTTTATTTATTATACAGGCGGCGATAATCCCGGTAATGCTTTTCCGGGCGATAATCCATTGAGAGATGTGGAAACTCCTATCGCCAAAGCCGTTGGCGAAGTGGATATTGCCATCACCGATCATCATGGCAACCGAGATGCCGTGAACGAGTTTATGGTGAAAACATTAAGACCCCGTGTGTGGATCGGGCAAACATGGTCGTCTGATCATCCCGGACATGAAGTGCTGGCCCGGATGACGAACACGTATATTTATCCTGATCAACGGGACCTGTTTGCCACCAACATGCTGGATGCGAACAGGTATGTGATCGGCCCCCTGATCGACCGGTCGTATAAGAGCCAGCAAGGGCATATACTGGTAAGAGTGCTGCCGGGTGGTGATACATATTATGTGATCATCCTGGATGATATGAACCCCGTATTGACAGTTAAATCCGTATTCGGACCATATACATCAAAAATCAGTAAAAGCAATCCTCACCAAAAATAATCAAGCAAGATGCAAAGGATATTAACATGCCTGGTATCACTTCTTACAGTGACTACCTGTTTCGGGCAATTCAAAAGATCAGAAAACATTGTAGTCGTAACCCTGGATGGCTTCCGCTGGCAGGAAGTTTTTGGCGGTGCAGATAGTGTGCTGACCTTTGACACCGCTGCGAGATACAGCACCAGTTATGTGAAAGATCATTTCTGGGCAGCAACACCGCAGGAAAGAAGACAGAAACTGTTACCCTTTTTCTGGTCTGAAATAGCGTCAAAGGGCATAATACTCGGCAACAGGAATTATGGGAATTATTTTAACAATGCCAATCCCTACTGGTTTTCCTATCCGGGATATAATGAGATCTTCACCGGCTATCCTGATACTGCCGTCAATTCCAATGACAAGATCCCCAACAAGAATGAGAATGTTTTTGAATACCTGAATAAACTGCCTGAATATAAGGGCAAAGTTGTTGTATTCGGCTCATGGGATGTGTATTCTTATATTTTTAATGATAAACGTTCAGGCCTTTTGGTAAACGACGGTTATAAAGATCTGGCAGGCACGCTTACTCCCGGTCAGCAACTCTTCAATAAACTGCAACATGAAATGCCGGCTATTTTTCATGATGGTGAACGGGTGGATGTGGCTACTTTTCATATTGCATTCGAGTACATGAAAGCGCATAAGCCTAAGCTGATCTATTTCGGATTGGGAGATACGGATGAATTTGCGCATGGCGGGATGTACGATTTCTACCTGGATGCTGCACAGAACACAGATGACTGGATCAGGCAACTATGGCAATACATCCAATCCACTCCTGAGTATAAAGATAAAACAACGCTGATCCTTACCACCGATCATGGAAGAGGGCTGGCAGCAGGCGGCAACTGGCAACATCATGGACAGCGCATTGCAGAGGCCAGTGAGATGTGGATGGCGGCCATCGGACCTTCTGTTAAACCAGTTGGTGAGAGCAAAGAAAAAGCACAGGCCTACCAGGGGCAGATAGCCGCTACTATTGCCGCAATGCTGGGAAAGGAATTCAAACCATTGCATAAACCACTGCCTGTTCTTACTTTTCCAGGCAAATAAATCATCAGCGATATGTTGTCAAACCACTCAACACCCGCGCAGACTGCCGATTTTATCCTTGGTCTTTATGAACAATATGGCGGTGAAGATTATATTGGTGAGCCTGTTTCGCAGATCGAGCATATGTGCCAGTGTGCTTCGCTGGCAGAAGAGGAAGGTTATAGTGAAGAGGTCGTGCTTGCGGCATTTTTTCATGATATCGGCCATTTGTGTGAGCATATCATGCCGGTTAAGCAAATGGATGGATACGGAGTAGTGGACCATGAAAAACTGGGAGCCGACTTTCTCCTGGGGCATGGTTTTTCCGAAAACATTGCCAGTCTTGTGCGCAATCATGTGCAGGCAAAGCGGTATCTTACTTTCCGTCATGAATCATACTACCACCAGCTGTCTGAAGCAAGCAGGAAAACGCTGGAATTCCAGGGAGGAAGGATGAGCCCTGCAGAGGCGGCTTTATTTGAAGCAGACGGTTTGTTTGAACTGCATATCCGTCTCAGGCAATGGGATGAGAAAGCCAAACTGGAAAACAAGCCCGTACCGCCACTGGATAAATTCCGGAAAATGATGATCACCCATCTTCAGGCCAGGAGCTAAAACTCTTGTTTTAATCCTTAAATTTAGAAAATATAAAAGGACCATGCCCATTAAACTCGTTGTTTTTGATATCGCCGGCACTACGGTGAAAGATGATGATTATGTAGCACATGCTTTCAGAAATGCATTTGTAAAAAATGGTTATGATATAAGTCTTGAGCAAACCTATCCGTATATGGGTATCAAGAAGATCGTTGCGGTGAATGCCATGCTTGCAAAGCTGGGTGGGCAATCTGCTGATGCCGGCACAATCTATACTGATTTCACCAATGAGATGATGGATTTCTATACGTATAATGCTTCGGTAATACCTTTACCGTATGCAGAAGAGGTTTTCCAGCAACTGAAAGAAAGAGGTATCCGGATCGCTTTGAATACCGGTTTTCCCAGGATCATTGCAGATGTTATTATCAACCGGCTTCAATGGAAAGAAAAAGGATGGGTGGATGATACCATTGCAAGTGATGAAGTGGAGCATGGCCGCCCGCAACCTTTCATGATACAGGAGCTGATGTCGCGTGCTTCTATTACAAATCCGCTGGAAGTGGCAAAAATAGGCGACACCGAAGTGGATGTGAATGAAGGCCGCAATGCAGGATGTGGTTTGGTGGTGGCAATAACCACAGGAGCTTATACTGAGGAGCAACTGGCTGCTTATGATCCTGATCATATCATTCCTGACCTCTCTCTGCTTCCCAATCTAATTTTCAACCGTGACTGATATTGCTTCATCCATACAACGAATAGCCGGAAAGCGTTTGGTGGTAACAATTTGTGCATCACTCATCGCTTTTATGGCGTATTCGTCGGTGTATGCTTACCGGAAGCCTTTTACGGTAGCTACATTTGAAGGAATCCGGTACTGGGATATTTCTTATCAAACCTTACTGATCATCAGCCAGGTGATCGGCTATATGCTGAGCAAGTTTGCAGGTATTAAATTCATTGCTGAGTTGAAATCGCTTGGCCGTTTCCGTACAGGCATTATACTCACAGGCACTGCCTGGTTTTGCCTGCTCGGATTTGGATTGGTGCCGGCGCCATGGGGTATGTTGTTTATGTTTACCAATGGTTTTTTGCTGGGTTTTATGTGGGGTGTCATTTTCAGTTATCTTGAAGGCAGAAGAGCAACTGATCTTATGGGTGCGGTGCTGGCTGTCAGTTTTATCTTCGCCGGTGGATTTACGCGTTCTGTAGCAAAATGGCTGATGGTGGAATGGGATGTTTCAGAGAAATGGATGCCTTTCTTTACCGGGTTGGTATTTCTTATTCCCCTGTTGCTTTTTCTTTTTTTGCTGGAAAAAATACCTCCGCCTGATGAAACGGATAAAAAGGAAAGAACGGCACGTATACCGATGAATGCGGAAAGCAGGAAATTATTTCTCAAAACATTTGGCATCGGCCTTGTCATCGTCAGCATTACTTACTTGTTTCTTACTGTGATGCGCGATATCAGGGACAACTATATGGCCAATATCTGGAATGAACTGGGGTACGGAACCGATTATTCCATTTTTACCAAAACAGAAACCAATACCTGCTTATTGGTTTTGCTGACAATGGGTTTCCTGGTGCTTATCCGGAAAAATATCCGTGCACTGGCAATGGTGCATATAGTGATAGCTGCCGGCTTCCTGATCGCCGGAATCTCTTCATTGCTTTTTATCACCGGCCAGATGGATGGTGCGGTATGGATGCAACTGGCGAGCCTGGGACTGTATATGGGTTATATTCCTTTTAACTGTATCTTCTTTGAACGCCTGATCGCTTCTTTCAGAGTCGCGGGGAACGTCGGTTTTCTGATCTATTTCGCCGATGCTTTCGGTTATCTCGGTAGCGTAACAGTGATGCTTATAAAAGAGTTTGCGCGCCTCCGGCTAAACTGGTCGGAGTTTTATTCTCATGGTGTTGTCATCGGTTCATTGCTGGGGCTGGCAGGAACAATTTTTTCGCTGATCTATTTTACCAGGCGGTACCGGGTTGTCAATCTTAAATGAACATGCTTAACAAATCAGCTATCGTTATAGGTGCAGGAATTGTCGGTTTGTCGACGGCTCGTGCGCTTGCTGTTCGTGGTTATAAAGTAAAAGTGATAGACAGGGAACAGAAGGCTGTAGGAGCTTCTGTCAGAAATTTTGGGATGGTCTGGCCAATAGGCCAGCCTGCGGGTGATGCTTATGAAACAGCAATGCTGTCGAGGCGTTTGTGGAAGGAGCTGGCTGATAAAGCTGGTATATGGTATGAAGAAGCGGGTTCACTTCATCTCGCTTATGAAAAAGATGAATGGAAAGTGCTGGGTGAATTGAAGGAAATATATAAGAACAGGGATTATCATTTGCTGGATGCAGTAGATGTATTAAAAAAATCGCCTGCTGTTGTACCGGGCAAATTGATAGGAGGTTTATACAGCAAAGAAGAGTTGATCGTTGACCCGCGCCAGGCTATGGAACGGATACCTTTATGGCTTGCAGAAAAATTCGGCGTGGAGTTTTTATGGGGTAAAGCGGTTACTGCTATTAACTATCCTTCTGTTGTTGCAGGAGCAGCATCCTGGCAGGCTGATGAGATCTATCTCTGCAGCGGTGCCGATTTCGAAACCTTATATCCGGAATTGTATGCAGGGCAACCGCTTACCAAATGCAAACTGCAAATGATGCGGATGGAGCCACAACGGAACAACTGGCGGATCGGCCCTGCACTTTGCGCAGGACTTTCCTTATTGCATTACACTGCGTTTCAGACGGCACCTTCCATTAATATCTTAAAGAAAAGGATACAGGCGCAGTGTCCTGACTATATCAAATGGGGCATTCATGTAATGGTGTCACAAAACCAAAGTGGCGAACTCACTATCGGCGATTCGCATGAGTATGGTTTGACCCATGAGCCTTTTGATAAAGCTTTTATCAACGACATGATCCTCGATTATCTGCAGCGGTTTGCCCGCTTCAATAATAACCTGATCACAGAAACCTGGAATGGTGTTTATCCTAAACTTACCAATGGTCAAACACACCTGATCGTGGAACCCGGGCAGGGTGTTACGATCATCAATGGCCTTGGCGGCGCTGGTATGACAATGAGTTTGGGTTTGTGTGAGCGATGGATGCAGGGAAGAAGCTAACTTATGCAGCTTTCTCTTGTTTGATCTTCACTTCTTTTTTGGCGACCTTTACCTTGATGCCTTCAGTGAGTATTTTGGCAGCTTTCTTTAAGCGGCTGTTGAATTCTTTTTTGCCCAGAGTTTCTTCCAGTCCCGGTAAAGCGGTTTGTAACTGAGCGATCACTTGGAGACGTGCCTGTTTCTTCGGAGATGGGATTTTAGTCTTGGCCATTTCTATTGAGTTTGTTTACGATTTGATAATATAAAATTAATATCAGGAAAAGACTTCCAATGTTAAGTTTTGCTGTTGGGCAAAAATTTAACATTGGATACCCTGTTATGTTCCAGCTGTTTCGATGAGCAGATCATTTTTTTAATCTTACCTCAGTGCTGGTGTCACGATGCTTCTTTGTAATTCAATTGACCGTATTGGTTGATTATCTTCCGGCAATCACCAGTTTTTTCGTTTCAATGATCTCTCCTGTGGTAAGTACAATACCTACGAAATAAGTGCCTTGGATTGGAAGGAATAACGGAATGATATTTCTTCCATTGACCGCTTCTTCTTTTACTTTCTGGCCAATGGCATTCCAGATCACGATGGCTTTGGCCGGCAGGGTCTTATGGATGCTCAGGAAGAAATCGCCTGGAGATGGGTTAGGCCATAACATGATGCTGTATTCACCGGGTGCAGGGCCTACAGCAATGGTGTCGGAAAAACTGAAACTGCTATCGTACTGCACAGAACGAAGGCGGTAGAAACTGATACCCTTATCCCTGTTTGGGATGTCAATGAGTTGGTAGTTCAGTGTAACCGTGCTGTAGCCATTGATGGCTTGTGAAGCCACCGTTCCTACAGGTTTGAAAACTGTTTCTGTACTTAACCTTCTTTCCACTACAAAATGATGTGTATTGATCTCAGGTTTGGTCCGCCAGTAAGTTCTTACCCTTGTAGAATCAAGGCGGTAAGCATTGAACCAAAGACCGTTGCTGGAATTAAGTGTCTTGTCGCCGGTAAGCTTGGTGAACAGTGAGCTCTGGCTAACAGATGCAAGGAATGTTCTTTTATTAAGACCGCTATTGCCCAGGATGTTGCCGGTGGTCAGATCTCCATCAGCAGGCAGGGTTTGAGGCTGGCCGATATCCCATTGATTGCTTATCAACTGTGATACATACACGTATTGCCTGTTGCCTGCAAACAGGTTGCCCTCATCAGCGATAAGATGTTGAAGGGTGAGTTCTGTTATCCCTGTGCCAGGATATTTACTTTTACCAACCTGCCAGGTCTTATTTATAGATTCATTGATCAATGTATTTC
>DATAJQ010000268.1:0-5106 GCA_036262095.1 Chitinophagaceae bacterium
ATTGCTGAAGTAATGGGAGGCCGTCAGCCCAAACTGCTGATGGATATCCATGATGTGAGTGATGTGAATGATCCTTCGGTTGACCTGAGCGTGATACCAGGGCCGGCAACGGGTGCAACTTTTAATAACAAAAAGCAACAATAGCGGACATGTATTTACTGGCAATAGACTGGTTTTTTATACTGGAAAAGTTTTTGCTGATCGGCCTGATCGTGACCCTGTCAATGGTAGTGGCGATGTATGCTACCTATGGCGAAAGAAAAGTGGCTGCATGGTTGCAGGACCGTATCGGTCCTAACCGCGCTGGTCCCTTCGGTATTCTTCAGCCGCTGGCCGATGGTGGTAAATTGTTTTTTAAAGAAGAGATCATTCCATTGATCTCCTCCAAGTTCCTGTTCATACTCGGTCCCTGCCTGGCAATGATCACTGCTTTGCTCACCAGTGCAGTGATCCCCTGGAGTACTCCTCTTCATTTATTTGATAAGGATATTCCCCTGCAAGTGGCAGATATCAATATCGGGATCCTTTACATTTTCGGTGTAGTGAGCCTGGGTGTGTATGGCATTATGATCGGTGGCTGGGCTTCCAATAATAAATTCTCCCTGCTGGCTGCAGTCCGTGGTGCTTCCCAGATGGTGTCTTACGAATTGCCGATGGGCCTTGCCCTGATCGCAGTATTGATGCTTGCCGGAGATCTGCGGATGAGCGTGATCGTGAACAATCAGCTGGAGCATGGCTGGCATATCCTTTATCAGCCAATAGGCTTCATCATCTTTTTTGTATGCGCACTGGCAGAATGTAACCGTACACCCTTCGATCTTCCTGAAGCAGAGAACGAATTGAACTTTGGTTACCATCAGGAATATTCATCCATGAAACTGGGCTTTTATCTCTTCGCTGAATACATTAACATGTTTATCAGCGGTGTGGTAATGTCGACATTGTATTTCGGTGGATATGATATACCGTTTGTGAACGAAGCAAACTGGGATATCAACCAGAACCTGCTGGCGATTATTGGTTTCG
Source organism: Chitinophagaceae bacterium (assembly GCA_036262095.1). GTDB lineage: Bacteria > Bacteroidota > Bacteroidia > Chitinophagales > Chitinophagaceae > Terrimonas_A. Next base: position 1,027 of record DATAJQ010000268.1, read on the forward strand.
CAGTGTTGCTGGCAAAAGCGTTCTTCTTCGTATTCGTGTTTATGTGGATACGGTGGACGATCCCGAGATTCCGTTATGACCAGCTGATGAAGCTGGGCTGGAGAACATTGATACCACTGGCATTGCTGAATATGGTTTTAACAGCAGCTATTGTATTGTGGTTGAAAAAATAAATTCAAAAGTGAAAAATCAAAATGCAAAAGGGGATTCCTTTGATAGATTACCTTTTTTAATTTTTGTTTTTGAATTTTGACTTAAATATATATTTGCGAAAATTTAAAATCTCCTTTTGGAGGTAGATTATGCAATTAACACAAAGAGCAAAACAGGTAGAACGTAAGCCGATGACGCTGTTGGAGAAGATATACCTGTGGAATATTGCGAAGGGTATGCTGATCACCATCCGCCACCTGTTCAAGCGCAAGGCTACGATCAAATATCCGGAAGAGACAAGAACCTTTTCTAAAGTATTCCGTGGAGTGCAGATACTGAACAGGGATGAAGAAGGCCGTGAAAGATGTACGGCCTGTGGCCTGTGTGCCGTGGCTTGTCCTGCTGAAGCCATTACAATGGAAGCAGCCGAGCGTCAGCCTGGCGAAGAGCATCTGTACAGGGAAGAAAAATATGCAGCAAAGTATGAGATCAATATGCTGCGTTGCATTTTCTGCGGTTATTGCGAAGAAGCCTGTCCGAAAGATGCTATTTACCTGACACAAACTTTTGCGCCGGCCAACTATGGCCGCCAGGGGTTTATTTATAAGAAAGAAGACTTACTGATCCCTGATCCGAAAGAAGATCCGGAAGGATATCAGAAAGCTTTGGGAGAAAAAAGCAGTAAAGCATAAGCGCGGATAGTTAAATGGTTTAAAAACGAAAAGGCTTAAGCGATAGCTCAGCCAACAGCTTAGAGAAGATGATTATACAAGTACTTTTTTGGTTTCTTTCCGTAATGGCATTGTTCGGGGCAATGATGGTGATCACCAGCAAGAACCCCGTGTACAGCGTATTGTGGCTGATCCTCACGTTTTTTGCTATCTCCGGACATTATATATTATTGAACGCACAGTTCCTGGCAGTAGTGAACATCATCGTTTATGCAGGGGCGATCATGGTATTATTCCTTTTTGTGATAATGCTGATGAACCTGAATCAAACGATAGAGCCGAAGAAGAACCGCTGGCTGAAATTTGCCGGTGCCATATCAGGCGGCTGTCTCTTGCTGGTGCTGGTAGCAGCGCTTCGTAATACGGAGATCAAGAGCCAGACCGCTATGGTGAATACCGGAGATATCGGGCTCATCAAAAATTTAGGGAAAGAATTATTCAGCACTTATGTAGTGCCGTTTGAGATAAGTAGTATTTTATTCCTGAGCGCTATGGTAGGAGCTGTAGTGATCGGAAAAAAAGATTCATAAGACCATGCCAATTAATTATTACATATTTCTGGCCATTGCCCTGTTTTGTATCGGGGTTGTTGGTGTACTGACACGCCGTAATGCGATCATCATTTTTATGTGTGTTGAATTAATGTTGAACGCAGTGAACTTATTACTGGTCGCATTTTCAAAAATGCACCATGCTGTGCCGAGAGCTGCAGCCAATGCGGGCACTGATGGCCAGCTATTCGTATTCTTTATTATGGTGGTGGCTGCCGCTGAAGTGAGTGTGGGATTGGCCATCATCGTGATGATGTACAGGAATATCCATTCAGTGGATGTGAACTTCCTGAACAGGTTGAAACATTGATCTGCCTGATGATCAAATAAATCAGGCAGTACTGTATATAAATATTTACCAATAAACAGAAACTTCAAAACTCCGCGATAGCGGATGCTGGAGGGGCTTCTTTATGAACAACGTTTTACATTTGGCTTATTTAGTTCCGCTTTTCCCCTTGCTGGGATTCCTGATCAACGGACTGGGAAGAAAGACCCTGCCCAAATCCCTGATCGGTATTATCGGCAGCGGAGCTGTGCTGGCTTCTTTTGTAGTGAGTGTATGGATCTTCCTCCAGGTGAAAGGTGGCAATACTTATGTGGCCGACTATTTCGATTTTATTTCTGCCGGCAAACTCAGCATACCTTTTGCTTTCCAGATCGATCAGCTCTCTTCCTTATTCCTGCTGATTATTACCGGTGTTGGTTTCCTGATACATGTTTATTCCACTTCTTACATGCACGAAGAGAAACCGGAACATTACGGAAGGTATTTCGCCTATCTCAACCTGTTCGTTTTCTCCATGCTTTTGCTGGTAATGGGCGCTAACTATGTAGTGATGTTCATCGGATGGGAAGGTGTTGGTTTGTGTTCCTACCTGCTTATCGGTTTCTGGTTTAAGAAAACCGAATACAACCAGGCAGCCAATAAGGCTTTTATCATGAACCGTATTGGTGACCTTGCTTTCCTGATCGCGATCTTCTGGCTGGTATGGAGGCTCGACTCTGTTTCCTATGGCGATGTATTTGCCAATGTTTCCAAACTGAGCAATACAGATATCATTGGCATTACGCTGCTGCTTTTTGTGGGCGCCACTGGTAAGAGTGCACAGATACCTTTATACACCTGGTTGCCTGATGCGATGGCAGGTCCTACGCCTGTTTCAGCGCTGATCCACGCTGCCACGATGGTAACAGCAGGTATCTACATGATCGCCCGCAGCAATATCTTATATTCTTTGGCTCCACTTACACTGAATGTGATTGCCATTATCGGTATTGCTACAGCCCTGCTGGCAGCCAGCATTGCATTGAAGCAAAATGATATCAAGAAAGTACTGGCCTATTCAACGGTGAGCCAGTTGGGATATATGTTCCTTGCACTGGGAACCGGCTCTTATGTAGCGGCTGTTTTCCACGTAATGACACACGCATTCTTCAAAGCCCTTTTGTTCCTTGGCAGTGGCAGCGTGATCCATGCAATGGGTGGCGAGCAGGACATACGTAAAATGGGTGGCCTGTCGAAATACATGAAGATTACCAATATCACTTTCCTGATAGGATGCCTGGCCATTGCCGGTATCCCCGGCTTATCCGGTTTCTTCTCCAAAGATGAAATACTGGCCGGTGCATTTGGTAAATCGCCTGTACTGTATGCAGTAGGATTGTTCACTGCATTGCTCACGGCCTTTTATATGTTCCGCCTCTACGCTACTACTTTCCGTGGGAGTTTCAGGGGAACGCATGAGCAGGAGCATCACCTGCATGAAAGCCCGGCAGCGATCACCATTCCGTTGATCATTCTGGCTATCCTTTCCGTGATCGGTGGTTATGTAGGCATTCCTGAATTCCTAGCACATGGGGCACATTCACTTAATACATTCTTACAACCCATATTTGCGGCATCGCAACCACATCTGCCTGTACATGAAGTGTCTCATTCTACCGAATGGATGCTGACAGGTGTTTCAACAGCGCTGATCCTGATCGTAGTAATATTTGCCTGGACAAAATTCAGCAAGAAGCCGGATACAGAAGAGGCAACAGGTTTTGGAAAAGTGCTGGCCAACAAATGGTATGTGGATGAACTGTATGATGCAGCTGTGGTGAGGCCATTACATAAATTGGGAGGTTTCCTCGACAATATGCTGGAGAAACCTGTGATCGATGGAGTGGTGAATGGTGTTGGCAAACTGGTGAACTATGGGAGCCGGCAGTTGCGCTTGTTGCAAAGCGGGCAGGTAGGAAGTTATGTGCTGCTGATGGTGTTGGGCATGCTGGTGATTTTTGTGGTGCAGTTTTTCCTCCGGAAATAAACATGTAAGAGAAGAAGCCCGGTTGAGAGCCGGGGTGATATAAATAATTATTAAACAGAAACCCTGCAAAGCAGGGGACAGGAATTATGATTGCAGTTTTATTGATATTGATTCCGCTGTTGACAGGGTTAGCGGCTTTCTTTTTCAGGAATGAAAAAGCAGTGCGTTCATGGGCCCTTTTTTCATCTTTAGCAACACTGGCGGTTTCTTTACTGGGATTGACCGTGTTCAAGGATGCAAAATATCTTTTCCATGAATGTGAATGGATGCAGGGATTGGGCAGCAGCTTTGCGGTAGGTCTTGATGGAATGGGCCAGGTGCTTTGTCTTT
>DATAJQ010000269.1:0-5241 GCA_036262095.1 Chitinophagaceae bacterium
GCATGGCAAAAGCAGCAAAGCAAAATATCCGGAACCTGACGCTCCAGGATATTGAGGCTTATTTTGAAGAAATGGGGGAGAAAAAGTTCAGGGCCAAACAGGTTTATGAATGGCTCTGGCTGAAACAGGCACAGGATATCGATGCCATGACCAATCTCAGCAAGGAATTGCGCAACAGGCTCAAAGAAGAGTTTACCCTTCCCGCGCTCACCATCGACGCTACACAATATTCGGCAGACGGCACTGTAAAATCCCGTTTTAAAACCCATGATGGCCACCTGGTAGAAGGTGTGTTGATCCCGACAGAAACAAGGGTTACAGCCTGCGTATCTTCCCAGATCGGCTGCTCGCTCAGTTGCAAGTTCTGCGCTACCGGTTATATCGACCGGAAAAGGAATCTTGGCTTTGACGAGATCTATGATGAAGTGGTGCTGATCAACCAGCAAAGTGAACGCATCCACGGGAAAAAACTGACTAATATCGTTTTCATGGGTATGGGCGAACCCCTGCTCAATTATAAGAATGTGCTGAAAGCGATCGATAAGATCACTTCACCTGATGGGCTTGGCATGAGCCCCAGAAGGATCACCGTTTCCACAGCCGGTGTAGCCAAGCAGATAAAACAATTGGGCGATGATAAAGTGAAATTCAAACTCGCCCTTTCCCTGCATGCTGCAAACGACCGCAAGCGCCATGAGATCATGCCGATCAACGATTCCAATAATATCCAGACGCTGATCGAGGCGCTGAATTATTTTTATAAGCAAACCAAGAACGAGATCACGTTTGAATATATCCTGTTCAACAATTTCAACGACAGCCTGCAGGATGCCGATGAACTGATTAAAATATACCGCCAGGTACCGGCCGATCTTGTCAATATCATTGAATACAACCCCATTGATTTTGCCAGGTTCACCAAGCCTACCGAAGAAAAAGTGGAAGCATTCATGAATTACCTGGAAAAACACCGGGTAAATGCCAGGCTGCGCCGCAGCCGTGGTAAAGACATTGATGCAGCCTGCGGACAACTGGCGAATAAGAATTAAAAAATCAAAAGTAAAAATTCAAAAAGCTGTCCCTTATTACAGTTTTTGAATTTCGAATACCCCTTTTGAATTTTTATTTTTGACTTTTGACTTTAAAACATACTGTTGTAAAACAGCAAACCCCTGACATGAAAAAAGCGCCCAATCAATTCTCCAAATTCGCGAAGAAGAAAAGCAATGCAGCCATAAAAGAAGGTTTCAAGGCTGAAAAAAGAAAATACAAAAAGGAACGGGAAGAATATTTCGAAAAGAAAAAAGCGGAAGCACGCAAACAAGCCGGAACTGATACCCGTAGCAAAATGGGTGGCCCGGCCAAAACAACAGCACCCGCCCCTGTTATTCAACGCAAGGAATCCACTGACTCCATGCCGCTGAATAAATACATCGCGCACTCAGGCATCTGCGGGCGCAGGGAAGCTGCCGACCTGATAAGAACAGGTGTGGTGAAAGTAAATAAGGAAACCGTGACAGAGCCGGGACATAAAGTGTCTTCACTGGATGAGGTGAGCGTGAACGGGAAAAAAATATTCCTTGCCAAAAACCTTGTTTATATCCTCCTCAATAAACCCAAAGATTATATCACCACCACTGATGATCCCCAAAAAAGGAAAACAGTACTAGATCTTATCCAGCGTGCTACAAAAGAAAGGGTTTATCCTGTTGGCCGGCTCGACCGTAATACTTCCGGCGTGCTCTTGCTTACCAATGATGGAGAACTTGCCCAGAAGCTTACACATCCCAGCCACCAGATCAAGAAAGTGTATGCAGTGACGCTGAACAAGCCATTGGATAAAAAAGATTTCGATCAGATCCTGAAAGGCGTGAACCTGGAAGATGGCCCGGCAAATGTGGATGTACTGGCTTATGCCGACCTGAAAGATAAAACACAGATCGGTGTGGAGATCCATAGTGGCCGCAACCGTATTGTACGCCGCATTTTTGAATCATTAGGCTATGATGTAAAAAATCTTGACCGGGTAATATTTGCCGGACTCACCAAGAAGAATGTGGAAAGAGGTAAATACCGTTTTCTCACGGAAAAAGAAGTAAGGGACCTGAAGCATTTTGGAAAAGGCAAATAAGCCATTATCATTTGTATGAAGGATTGGATCATTTTCAAGAACGACAATTTTATTGTAATAAATAAGCCCTCCGGCCTTCTGTCAATTCCCGACAGAATGGGACAAGAGGTTTCATTGAAAACAATGCTGCAGGAAGTGTATGGCCAGGTGCTTACCGTGCATCGCCTCGATAAAGACACCAGCGGCCTCATCCTGTTTGCATTGAACGAAGAAGCACATAAACATTTCTCCCAGCAATTTGAAGCACGGTTAACAGAAAAGATCTACCTGGGATTGGTGATCGGCTCACCGGTATTAAAAGAAGGGCATATTGATGCACGCATTGCTGAACATGCTTTTAAAAAAGGTTTGATGATGGTGCATCAGAAAGGAAAAGAATCCTTAACTGATTATAAAGTGCTGGAAGACTTTGGCATCTATTCATGGATACAGTTCCGGATACATACAGGCCGCACCCACCAGATAAGGGTCCATGCAAAAGAGATCGGCCATCCTATTGTATGCGATGAATTGTATGGGGATGCGAAGCCCATACTACTCTCTTCTTTTAAAAGCAAGTTCAAGCTTTCTAAAAATGAGCTGGAAGAAAGGCCAATACTGGGCAGGCTGGGGCTGCATGCGTTCCAACTGAAGTTGAGGGACATGAATAACGAAATGATCGAACTGGAAGCTCCACTGCCTAAAGACCTGCGGGCTACTTTGCAGCAATTGCAGAAAAGAAAAAAGGTTTAATCCTTAACTCTTTTCCAGCGCCTGCCGTATATCTTCCAGGATATCTTCCACATGTTCCAAACCTACTGACACACGGATCAGGCCCGGTGTAATTCCTACTGCATTTCTTTCTTCTTCTGTCAGTTTGGAGTGCGTGGTAGAAGCGGGATGAGATGCGATCGTTCTGGTATCACCCAGGTTATTGGTCATGGAGATCATCTTCAGTGCATTCAGGAATTTCCTGCCGCCATCAATGCCGGCTTTTATTTCAAAAGTGACGATAGCACCACCATTGCTCATTTGCTTTTTGGCAATAGCATATTGCGGATGTGTTTCCAGGAAAGGATATTTTACCTGGCTTACTTTAGCATTGCCTTGAAGGCCTTGCGCTATCTTCAATGCATTTTCTGCATGTTTATCCATCCGCACAAATAATGTTTCCAGGCTTTTGGTCAGCACCCAGGCATTGAATGCACTCATGGAAGGGCCAGTATTTCTTACAAAAAGATAAAGGGGTTTCACTAATTCTTTTCTTCCAACCACTACACCACCTAATACCCTGCCCTGTCCGTCGATAAACTTAGTCGCAGAATGCAGTACAAGGTCTGCTCCATATTTTATCGGCTGCTGCACAGCAGGTGTGGCAAAGCAGTTGTCGACCACAAACAGCACTTTATGCTTTTTGCAGATCCCGGCCACTTTTTCAATATCAATTATGTCAAGCCCGGGATTGGAAGGAGTTTCCACATACAGCATTTTGGTATTGGGCTTGATCATAGCCTCGATCGTTTCGGGCCTGGTCATATCAAAATAGCTGTGCTCGATCCCCCACTTGGGCAGGTACTTGGTCAAAATGGTATGGGTTGAACCAAACACTGCAGAAGCAGATACAATATGGTCTCCCTTGCTCAGGAAAGTCATGAAAGTGGAAAAAATAGCTGCCATACCTGTCCCGGTGGCAATACCATCTTCTGCGCCTTCAAGCGCGGCTATTTTAGCAATAAACTCATCCACGGTAGGATTCGAGAACCGGGAATAGATGTTCACATCAAGGCTGTCATCTGCAAAAGCAGCAGCCATATCCTCTGCTGAATCATATACGAAACTGCTGGTCAGGAATAAAGGAGTAGCATGCTCTTTCTCACCGGTACGGGTTGTTTGCAGACGGATAGCCTGCGTTTCTGGGCGCTGTGACATTAGCGAGTCTTTTTTGTGAAGTGCAAAGATAGGGAGAGATGTTATTCATTTCCCTGGATATTCAGCGCTTCATCTTTGGAAGTATTATACAGCTCATACCAATCCTGTTGCTCAAGATCTATATCGAAGGCCTTTACGATATTGCGGATCCTTTGCTCCTTCAGCGTACCAATAAGGGGAAGTGCCCCGAGCTTGATAAGCCATGCTACAGCGATGGATTCCACATTAGCACCATACTTCTTTCCTATCTCATCCAATTTGTAATTGACCCGCAAGGCTGTAGGATCAGTACCGTTTTCGATACGGCCTCCTGCAAGGGGAGCGGCCGCAATAGGGCGCATGTAACGTTGCTTGATATAATCGATCTGCCCATTGTCGAGCGCGGTCGTATTCAACAGGTTCAATTCAATATGATTGGTGACAATGGGTACACGGAGATAAGAAGCCAGCAACTGATGCTGGAAAACAGAAAAGTTAGCCACACCGATATTACGGATCTTACCGGAAGTGCGCAACCGCTCCAGCGCCAATGCAGTTTCTTCCAGGTTGGAAAGCGGATCAAGCTGGTCAAGCAGAAAGATATCAATATAATCGGTCTTTAATTTTTGCAGGGAGCTATCAACACTTTTCAGGATATGCGCTGCAGATGTATCAAAATGTTTGACACGGATATCGGGGCGGGCGGGATGGGGAATATTGACACCGCATTTGGTAAACAGAACAATGTCTTCCCGTTTGAATGAGCGTTGTTTCATTACATTCCCAAACAGTTCCTCGCATTGATAACCACCATAAATATCCGCATGGTCAAAAGTGTTGATGCCAAGTTCCAGGCAAAGGTTGATCACTTTTTCCATAGCAATAGCGCCGGATGCGCTGGTGTCTTCCCATCTCCAGAAACCATACACAGCGGGGGATACTTTAGGCCCCGAATCACTTAAATAGATCTTTTTCATTTGTTCAAAGTTTAGAGTAGTTGAAACAGGAAATAACTCCATTTTCCAATGGATGATATTCCTCCATAATAAAAAGTTCAATTGACGCCGTGGTCGGATTCGAACCGACGTTAAAGGTTTTGCAAACCTGTACCTCACCACTCGGCCACACGGCTGATAAAGGGCATCCCGGGGAACCGGGACGCCGTTACTACTCTAACGTTTGCTCTAAAAACGATAAGCAAAACTTCTTTAGCTATTTCAACA
>DATAJQ010000270.1:0-1715 GCA_036262095.1 Chitinophagaceae bacterium
GGTGAAAACGGCTGCATACCGAAACGTTCGCCCGGCAATGTGGACGTGATAGCATAACTTAAGATGGCCGGGTTTTTCTCCATTTCACCGATAAGCCCACCAAACTTCTCCCACATCTCATCATACATTGTAATTGCAACCAATTGTTCTTTATCAAAACCAAGGTCCTTATTATGAAAAAGGCGGGTTTGACGATATACAACAATTGTAGAGAAGATCATGAACACAGAAACGGCAAATTGAAAAATGATCAACCCTTTCCTTACCAGGTGAACAGAAGATTGTGAATCCTTTTTTCCCTTCAATGAAGTGACCGGGTTGAAACTGGATACAAACCAGGCAGGGTAAATACCTGCCAGGAACCCAATAACTAACACCAAACCGCCCAGTAACCAAAGACTACTGCGTGTAAATAATTGCCCGAAATGGAAATTTTTATCAGTTAGTTCGTTGTAAAACGGAATAGCTTCCCGGAACAGGAGGAGGGCTAACAGGGTAGCCAATAAAGTGGTCAGAAATGATTCACCCAGGAATTGCTTCAGCAATTGTGGTTTGGTTGCTCCTATCACTTTCCGGAGACCTATTTCCTTCATCCGGTTAAACGCCTGAGCGGTTGACACATTGATGAAGTTAACTGCCGCCAGCAGCAATATCAGTAAAGCTGCGATCGAGAAAATATAAACGTAGGTTATATCACTATTGGGATATAATTCTTTTTCCAACTTGGAATGAAGATGGATAGCTGTGATAGGTTGAAGGTTTAGTCGCAGGGATGCGAGTGTTTGCTGGTCTGTTTGCCCCGGTTGCTCATAGAATTTAGCCGTAAAAGCAGGCAACTTAGATTCAACCTGTTTGTGCGACTGAGGGTTGCGCAGTAAAACATAAGTATAAAACCCGCTCCAGGTACGGATTTCCATTTGTCCCATGTCGGTGTATTTATAAACAGTGCTCATGGAAAGCAGGTAGTCAAACTGTAAATGTGTATTAAAGGAAAATGCTTTGATAACGCCGGTTACTTTCAGCGGCAGTTTAGTTCTTTCATCCTGGATGGTTTTGCCGAGAGGATTTTCATCGCCAAAATATTTATGGGCCATTTTCTCTGTCAGCACAATCGCGTCTGTTTGCGAAAGGGCTGTTGCAGGATCGCCTTTGGCAAATTGAAAATCAAACATCCGGATCGCACTGGAATCGGCAAACAGGCCGCCTTTTTCCTGAAATCTTTTAGCATTGCCGTCTGGTGTGGTATAACTGAGCAATTGATAGGGGTAAGGACGATGGAAGCGGGCAATGCTTTCCACTTCAGGTAAGCTTTGTTGCAAAGCGGTGCCCAAGGGAAAACCAGCTGCCGCCCAATGACGGGGATCATTGCCGAGGCCCTCTTCTGTTACACGGTAGATACGATCGGCTTTTGAAAACCCTTTATCATAGCCCAGCTCCTCCTTCACATGGAAAATGATCAGCAGCGCACAGGCAATACTCAGTGAAAGACCGAGGATATTGATCAGGGAAAAGGTTTTATTCTTCCAGAGGTTTCGCCAGGCGATCTTGAAATAATTTCTAAGCATAATGATAAGCTTCAGGTGTGAAGAAAGCTAACGAAGAAAGTGCCAGAGTGAGAATATTTTGGGTGTCAATTTATTAAAGAAAGAAATCCCGGGAAAAGTGTGCGGTTTTGATACAGGATTGTTCAGTTTTGAAAGATAAAAAGACGCTGC
>DATAJQ010000271.1:0-3114 GCA_036262095.1 Chitinophagaceae bacterium
GACAACTTTAACGTCGTCTTAACCGGGGGTGATATGGTACATTTGGGTTCGCACCTTAAAAACAAGATATTTGCAGACCCTGAATTAATATTTAAAGGTCTTTATGCCATTAGCGAACTTAATAACCCCTAAGAAAATCAACGTTTTAGGAGTGTTCCGTTTTTCATTAAGCGTTTTACTCACTACTGCTTTCATGCCTGCTTTTTCGCAGGACAATTCGCCTTATTCACGATATGGCCTGGGGGATATGGTGCCTTCTACCAATATTAATTTACGTGGAATGGGAGGAATTGCTGCCGGCATAAATGACGCTCCGGTGCCTCTTAGCATCAACTTCAGTAACCCAGCTTCCTATTCTTTTTTCCAGTCGTACAAAGAAGCAAAGTCGAATAAACTGGCTTCAGGAAGGGCTATATTGGATGTTGGCATTAACCTCGACAATCGTACTCTAGTAGAGCCTAATAACACAGATAAATTCGGTACCAGCAATCTGCTTTTTTCTCATGTACAGATAGGCGTTCCTTTACGCCGCAACTGGGGCCTTAGCTTCGGCATCCGCCCGGTAGCAAGGATCAGCTATAAAATCTCCAACGATGAGAGGCTGGTCGATCCCAATACAGGCCAATCGATTGACACAGCCAGCACCCTCAACCAGGGCGATGGCGGTGCTTACCTGCCCAACCTCGGAATGGGCTATAAATTCTATCTTGGAAAAAACAATGTGATCGCCCTGGGTGCAAGCGTTGGCTATCTTTTCGGTTCAAAAGATTACAGCACACGCCGGTTTTTCCTGAATGATACTATATCATACAACGCAGGGAATTATCAAACCAAGACCTCTTACGGCAATCTGCTCTTCAGTGGTGGCCTTCAATACATGACGCAACTGAATAAAGACTTTCTCCTTACCGTGGGTGCTTATGGGAACGTGGGCAGCAGCCTGAGTGCATCACAGGACCTCATTCGTGAAACATATTTCTACGACGAGAATCAAGGCTATGTACGGATTGACAGCGTATATGAAGAAAAGGATGTAAAAGGCAAGATCAAATATCCATCTTCTTATACCATAGGCTTTGTGCTGCGCAGGCAGCTTTCGCTGGATAAAAAACAAAGTGACTGGCTGGTAGGCGTAGATTTTGCGCGGAATAACTGGGATGAATACCGCGTGTACGGTCAGGCTGATCCAACAGTGAAATCAAACTGGCAATTGCGCGTAGGCGGTCAACTGAGACCAGTGCCCAAACCAAATTATTTCAGCAATGTAGCTTACAGGGCAGGCTTTTTCTTCGGTCCGGATTATATCCAGGTAGACAACAAAAAGCTCAATACATTTGGTGCTTCACTGGGTCTGGGATTACCGCTCCTGAACTATAACCGGATGAGCCCGGGCCAGGCTACAATGATCAATCTCAGCTTTGAATTTATTAAGCGTGGCAATAATGACAATGCCTTAAAGGAAAACATGTTCCGCATATCCGCAGGCTTGTCGCTCAGTGATTTCTGGTTTGTTAAAAAGAAATATGATTAATCAGTCTATCATAACAATAAAAAAATTTTCTTGCGCAGCAGCTTTATGTATAAGCTGCTTTTTTGTTGGAGGCTGTGAGAACGACCAGAAAACGATAGAAGAATGGACAAAGGATAGTGTGATGCGCGAAGAAGCACGCAACATCGAGAGCTTTATGAGCCAGGAAGGAAAAATGAAAGCACGCCTTACTGCTCCGCTCATGTATCGTGTAAGCACAGATACACAGTACGTCGAGTTTCCCCGCTCGCTTCATGTTGATTTTTATAATGACAGCCTTGGTAAAGACACCTGGCTGGATTGCAAATACGGCAAATACTACGAAAACTACAATAAAGTGTATCTGCGTGATAGCGTGGTAGTGATCACTGTTAAAGGAGATACCCTCAAGAGCCCTGATCTCTGGTGGGATCAGAACAAAGGCATTTTCTACACGGATAAGTATGCAGAGTACCGCTCCAAAGACCAACAGGTACAGGGCCATAAAGGCTTGCAGGCAACACAGGATTTAAAAACGGTGACATTTATAGAGCCAACAGCGGTGCTGGACGTGAAGAGCAACGGGCTTACTCCTGAATAAGGCTATAAACAGACAACAGACAACTGATGACAGTGTTCTCTATCTGTCATCAGCTATCTGCTATCTAAACTAAACTAATGGACCTGGTTTTTCGGTCGGATATATTGGATCAAACGGGACTCGGGTTTTATACGATGCAGGCCTGTCGTTTTACCGGCATCTGTGTCAAAAATAATTTCCGTTTCTGGCTGCTGCCAGAGCAGTTGTAACAATTTCTTCCCGTTCCGGAATTACGGCGCATGCCGTGCATTTACGAGGTATTTCGCTACCCATAGAAGGCTTTTCTTATCTTCAGTCAATAAAACATTTTGCTATGTCATTGAAGAACAGAACCATCCTCATTACCGGTGCTACGCGTGGCATTGGTAAAGCCATGGCCCTGAAGCTGGCTGCTGATGGAGCCAATATTGTGATCGCAGCCAAATCAGTGGAAGAGAATGCCAAACTGGGAGGCACTATTTACACTGCAGCGGCTGAGGTGGAAGCAGCAGGGGGTAAAGCACTGGCCGTGCAATGTGATATCCGGTTTGAAGACCAGGTGCAGAATGTTATCGATAAAGCAGTGGCAGCTTTTGGTGGCATTGATATGCTGATCAATAATGCTTCTGCGATCTCACTTACACCAACAGAACAAACCGAACCAAAACGGTTTGACCTGATCTATTCCATCAATGTGCGCGGAACATTTTTTGTTACCAAAGCCTGCATCCCGCATTTAAAAAAATCCAATCATGCTCATATCCTTACGCTTTCTCCACCGGTGAACCTGCAGCCGAAATGGCTGGCAGGGCATATTGCTTATACCATGACCAAGTATAACATGAGCATGATGGCCATGGGATGGGCTGAGGAATTAAAATCCTATCCCATTGCTTCCAATGCACTGTGGCCAAAAACAACAATTGATACAGCAGCAGTAAGAAATTTGTTGGGAGGTGAAGCGCTGGCTAAAATGAGCCGCAAGCCGGAAGTGCTGGCTGATGCTGCGTATTATATCCTGAGCAAA
>DATAJQ010000272.1:0-5597 GCA_036262095.1 Chitinophagaceae bacterium
AAGGGATAAGGGAGTTTAGCTCAGTTGGTTCAGAGCATCTGCCTTACAAGCAGAGGGTCGGCGGTTCGAGCCCGTCAACTCCCACTAAAGCGGGGACATCACTATCTTAGTTGTGTCCCCGCTTTTTATTTGTTCTAAAACCTCTGTCTGTAACCACCGGTTTTCTGTTTTTTTGTCCGCCGGTTGCATTTGTTTTCTACTTTGTTATAATGCCATCTGTAATTGCCATCGGGGTTGCCTCTCCATTTTCATTATAAATGATCATTGTACCCTTTCCATTTTTTAAATCCCCCGCATCCCTTTTTTGGCCGTCCCGGGTATAGCTTTCCAACACATCCCACCATAAGCCCATAGGCTTTTGTTTCTCATCGTATTTGAAATTGAAACTCTCGCTCAACTGCCCATTGTCATAATACCACTCGGCTTTCCCATCCCGGCAAGAATTTTTAAAATGTATCCGGTTCATTATTTTCCCATTTCTGTGGTAGTTTAGCTCAGTACCGGTCCCATTACTTAATATTTGTTTACCGCTCTCATCAAAAAACTCAAGCAGGGTTTCAGGCTTATCCAAGCTATATTTTATGGAACCCAGTTTTTTCCCATTTGGATGATAATACACAACAATGCCGCTCAGCCTTTCATTTTCATAATTTCCCTTCGACATTAATGCACCGTTTTCAAAGTATTCGCTAAACTCTCCAGTTAATTTCCCATTTGAATAAGTAAAAGAAGACTGCATTTTACCTGTTTCATAAAAAGTCTGGTACAAACCATTCGCCTGGGAATTCAGCAAATTGACTTTACCCGAAATAGTTCCATTGGGGTGATAGCTTATGATGTAACCATTGCCCGATTTTAATATCGGTTTCCCGGTTTCATCAAAAAAATCGGAAAAGCTTTTTAAATTTCCATCTGCATATTCTTGTTTGCCCAACAGTTTCCCATTAGGATTAAAATACTCATTAGATCCTATTAGTTTTCCGTCTTCATAAAAAGCCCTTTGCATTACCCGGCCGTTTTCAAAATAACTGATCCATTCTCCTGTTGCTTTTCCATCTTCGTTATTTTTCCCTTCTCTTTTTATTTTCCCATTCGGAAAATAATATACTGCTTTTCCTGTCGGAAGGTCCGTTAGGCCATTATATTCAATTTTTGATTCCAATACATTATTGCTGTTCCAATATTCCCAAACACCATGCATGGTAAATGCTCCGGGATTTAACTCCAGTGTAGTGACTTTCTTTTCTGAACATTTTGAATCATGAAAATTGATCTCCTGTTCATATTGGTTGTAGGTGAAAGTCAACCAGTATGAGTTTTTATATTCTTTAGTAATAAGTTCTGACAACGCTTTCAGCCCGCGGTTCCTGCCGCCCTGATTGTCTTTATATTCAGTTATTTCTGTGTTCAATATTTTTACCTCGTTCTTGTTGAAGTCATACATACTGGCAGGTTTCCCATTTTCCCAATAGGTTGTCCAAACCCCTTTTGGTTTGGCATATCCATAATAGCTAATGAAATAGCTGCTGATGCCAACTACAGGAGTGGTTTCATCAAACTGCCCTTCAATTCTTTTGTTCCCATTTTCATAATATTGAACATATTTTTTAAAAATCATAGTGTCGCCCGATGTGCCTTTACGATAAAAAGACAAATCTTCTTTTATTTTTCTTTTTTTGTAATAATGTCTCATGATGCCATTGTAATAGTCGATTTCTGACATTTTATTACCTTCTTCATCATAGATGATCCAGCTGCCGGAACGCCTGTCTTTTTTATACTCACCTGTTTCAAAAACCTTCCCGTTCTCATAATATTTTTTCCATTCCCCGATCTGCGCCCCTCCATCGTAGTCTCCTTCCATGTTTAATTTTCCTTCTGTAGTGTAGTATTGCCAATGGCCGGTCCTCTTTTTTCCGAAAGCTGCACTTAAAAAATCCTGCGGCTCATCAATGTAAGAGCCCTTTGCCATTAACTTATTTTTACCATCGCTCCAATAATCGGTAACCGGTATGGTTTTTAGATTACCATTTGGCTGCCCAAAAACAGGTAAGCAACAGGTACTGAAAAGGAACAGAATAAGCAGTTTCATCTTTTTGATGTTTAAATGAGATTTTATGCCCAAGAAGGTACATAAAGCGGGGAAAGCATTCATACGGGTAAGAATTTGGGATAAAAATATAAATTCCCGGCGTTTAGTAAAATACCCCTGATGGGGGATGGGCAAAAGGGAGGGGCTGCTACCCTGGGCTTTTCATTTTATCTTCGTTTTCCAAAATGCTGTTTTATGAAAAAAGGTATGGTTTGTTGTCTGGCTCTCCTAGTATCCCTCACCGGGTTTTCGCAAGAAGACACTGCTCTTATAAAAATGGTCAATCCCTCATCTGTACATACTCCCAAAGGATATTCGCATGTTGCTGAAATAAACCTCGGCAACTGCACGATGCTTATTATTTCCGGGCAGGTGGCTTTGGACGGACAGGGCAACCTGGTAGGTAAAGATGATGTTGGAAAACAAGCCGAGCAGGCATTTAAGAACATCAGGAGCTGTGTAACAAATGCGGGCGGCACCATGGATAATATTGTCAAACTAAGTTATTTCATCCTTGATGCTTCCCAGGTCCAGAAAGTAAGAAATGCCCGTGATAAATTTATCAATACAGCAAAACCGCCTGCAAGCACATTAGTACAAATCAGTAAACTGTTCAGGGAAGATATACTGATAGAAATAGAAGCAACTGCCATTATTCCGCATAAATAAACTGCCTTGCTTTTAAAATAATAAAGGTTTTATCAATTTGCTCTTTCGTTAAAAAACACCGTTTTTGCTGTTAAAATCCCCTTGTCCTTTTTCCTTCCCTTTGTTTCTTTGATATGTTCTAGAAATTCAATCCAAGGCGTTCGGCTCTGAACAGTTTTGTATTGAAAACGGACACTCTATTTTCTGTATTTTGTTGTATTTCGTTGGTAGTGAGTGAAATATGAAACTGGTATTGTTTTAGGACTTTTGGCACATGCTTTAAGCATCCATGAATTTTAAATCTGGCTTTATGATCCGCAACTATTTTACCACAGCCTGGCGAAACCTTCTTCGCAGTAAAATTTTCTCGCTTATCAATCTTTCCGGTCTTGCCCTCGGGCTAAGCTGCAGTCTGCTCATCATGTTATGGATAAAGGATGAGCAAAGTATAGATGGGTTTCATGCGAATGGTCATCAGCTCTTCAGTGTGTATGAAAGAGAATATGCGGAAGGGGAAGTCGGCGCCACTTATGCTACGCCGGGCTTGCTGGCCGAAGAGATGAAAAAGACATTGCCCGAAGTGGAATATGCAAGCAGCTATTTTTTAGATCAGGGCATATTCCGGGCCGGTGACAAAATATTCAAACAACAAGGTGCCTGGGTAAGCAATGATTTCCTGAAAATGTTCAGCTTCCCTTTGCTGCAAGGCAATATCAATACTGCTTTGCAGGACCCGGCGAATATTGCTATTTCCAGAAAAATGGCTGTATTGCTGTTTGGTTCACCGGCAGAAGCAATTGGTAAAGCCGTGCAATATGGTAACAAAGAAAATCTGATCGTTGCCGCGGTTTTCAATGATATACCGGCAGGTTCTTCCCTGCAGTTTGATTACCTGCACAACTGGCAACAATTTCTCAACCTCCATCCTGCAGAAGCTAAATGGAGCAACCAGGTATCACAAACATTTATCCAATTAAAGAAAACTGTCAACCCTGCGTTGTTCGGCCCGTCCATCGCAAAATTCCTGGATAAATATTATACCACACAGGGGCCGGGACTCCGGAAAGAACTCGGTATCCAGCGTTTTGATGAACACTATCTCCGTTCGCAATTCAGCAATGGAGTGCCAACCGGAGGTCGCATCGAATATGTGAAACTCTTCAGCCTGGTAGCAATATTCATTCTGTTGATTGCATGTATAAATTTTATGAATCTGTCAACCGTTCGTGCGGCTAAACGGACTAAAGAGATCGGCGTGCGTAAAGTGGTGGGTGCTGAGCGGGGAACATTGATCCTTCAGTTCATCGGTGAAGCCATGCTGCTGGTATTTTTCTCGATTATCTTGTCGCTGGTATTGGTGCAGATGCTGTTGCCGCTGTTCAATCATGTCACGGGTAAACAGATCGTATTGCCCGTTGCCCAGCCGGTATTTTGGTTGCAGCTGGCCGGGCTAGGATTGATCACCGGGTTCATTGCCGGCAGCTATCCCGCACTTGTGTTATCATCCCTTCGTCCTGTAAAAGCATTAAAAGGGGTATTGCGTTTCAGTAATAGCTCAATAAATTTCCGGAAAGGACTGGTCGTTTTCCAGTTTGTATTATCCATTTTACTGATCACCGGAACGATGGTTATTTCCAAACAGGTGAATTTTTTGCAAACCCGCAACCTGGGTTATACAAAAGAGAACCTGCTTACCATTCCGGTCGAGGGCGATCTCGACAAACAATATGCGCTATTAAAACAAAAAGCTTTGCAGCGGCCGGGAATTAAATCCATATCGCTGATGACAGGATCACCTACCAGTATCGGCAATTACCAGGACAGTATTGTCTGGGAAGGAAAGGACCCCTCATACCGCCCCACGATGGCCATTGCTTATGTAGACTATGATTTTATTAAAACAATGGGCATACAATTATTGGAAGGTCGTGATTTTTCCCGGGCTTATAGTGATAAGGAAAACAGTTTTCTCGTGAATGAAACAGCTGCGCAGCGTTTTGGATTTAGAAACCCGCTTGGGCAAACCTTGCGGTTGGAAGGAGGGGAGCAGGGACCGATAGTTGGGGTAGTAAAAGACTTTCACCTGTCTTCATTGCACGACGAGGTAGAGCCCCTGATCATTAACCTGAATGAAAAGGGTTGGGGAACGATCGTTGTGAGAACAGAAGCGGGCAAAACACAGCAGGCTTTAACCTCATTGGGAAGTTTATGTAAAGAATTGAATCCGGCTTTTCCATTTACTTACCATTTTGCTGATAAAGAATATGAAGCCTTGTATAAAAGTGAACAGATGATCGGTGTTTTAAGCAAGGCCTTTGCTTTTCTGGCGATCTTAATTTCATGCCTGGGCCTGTTAGGGTTGGCGATGTTTACAGCTTCGCAAAGGACGAAAGAGATCGGTATCCGGAAAGTGTTGGGAGCAAGCGTTGTAAGGGTGTTCGTGTTGCTGTCGGGCGAATTCCTGCAACTGGTACTGGCAGCTTTTGTGATTGCTGTACCTGTCTCCTGGTGGCTGGTGCACCAATGGCTGGATAATTATGCTTACCGTACTGAATTATCGTGGTGGATATTTGCAGCAGCAGGGATCGTGGCTTTGTTGATTGCTTTATTGACGGTGAGTGCGCAGGCGATCAAAGCAGCAACGGCCAATCCGGTGAAGAGTTTGAAGTCGGAGTAGGTTTGTGATGGGTAAGGGGATAAGGCTCATTTTTTGTACCCGATTCTTTCCCGGCTTTCCCATTCCTGTTGGCTAATTGTTTTGTTTAGCATATTTTCTAAGGTATCATATATCTGCTTGAGTTGAACATCATGTTCGCCAAGCCGTTCCCGTATTTCTTTAAGCTGTTCTTTCAGAGAG
>DATAJQ010000273.1:0-1681 GCA_036262095.1 Chitinophagaceae bacterium
CTAATCACTGATTAGGCAGCCATGGCATACTGAGTATTGCCATTTATAGTTTGAATATTCAGATTTACGTGCTAATTATCCAACGCACGGCATGCTTACACTTTCAAAGATCTATGCTGTCAAAACCGGTACAGCCCCTTCTTTAAGTCAGGAGTCGTTAGTCGGCAGTCTGGAGCCAGGCTCCAAACACAAACCAATAACCACTGGCTCAATTGATATATAAAAACTATACTTAACTCAATTCCTGTAGAACCTTTTCTAACTCCAGCCTGACTACTCCCGGCTCACCTACCTTCCCCATCCAAACCAATCATTCCCATTCGCATACAACATCAATGCCAGCAACAAGACCATACCGACTACTTGCGCATATTCCAGGAATTTCTCATTTGGCTTGCGGCCGCTCACCATTTCATAAAGCGTGAACATCACGTGGCCACCGTCTAACGCCGGAATAGGTAAAAGGTTCATAAATGCCAGGATGATGGATAGAAATGCAGTGATGTTCCAGAATGCTTCCCAACTCCAGGTGGTCGGGAATACTGAACCGATCGCTTTAAATCCACCTACGCCTTTGTATGCCCCTGTTTTCGGGTTCAGGATCATCCTGAACTGATCAACATAGAATTTCAATTTTTCGAATGTCTTTACGATTCCGGCAGGAAATGCTGCAAAAAAACCATACTTGCGGATCTCTGTTTTGTAAGCACCAAGGGTTTCGTATTGTTCATCACTTAACAATGGTAGACCGATTTTGCCTTCACCGTTCACTTTGGAAACAATATTCATTACCTGACCATTCCTTTCCACTGTAAAATTCGCTGTACCATTTTTATGCTTGGCTAATAACGGTACTATTTCATCATAAAATTGGACAGGTACAGAATCTACAGCTACAATCTTATCCATCTCTTTCAATCCTGCTTGCTTTGCATACGCTGTATCAAAAATCTTGAGCTTCGAATCGAATTCTCCTACATAAGCTGGTACACGGCGCTCCAGCAAAAAGCCCTTCTTGCGTTTGCTCTCGATTAGTTTTTCGATCAGGTTGATCGGCAATTTGATGTCGTGTTGCTTTCCATCTCTTTCGAGCACTATCTCCCTGCCCAGGATCACCTGCGCTCCAAGATTCTCAAAATAATCAACCGGTTTCCCATTGATGGAAACGATCTTATCACCATTTTTCAAACCGATCTCAGTCATTAAGCTATCCTGTATCCAGATACCATTTTTCACAGTGCTCATGGGTGTTTTGCTTTCTCCCCAGATCATCAGCACAAACGCATACACCACAAACGCCACCAACACGTTCATAATAATCCCTCCCAGCATAATGATCAAACGCTGCCAGGCCGGCTTGCTGCGGAATTCCCAGGATTTAGCCGGTTGCTTCATCGCTTCCTTGTCCATGCTCTCATCGATCATACCGGAGATCTTTACATAGCCACCCAAAGGAAGCCAGCCGATTCCGTACACCGTCTCCCCTACTTTACGCTTCACCAGCGCAAACCAGGGATCAAAAAACAGGAAGAATTTTTCTACCCTGCAGCCAAACCAGCGGGCGGTGATATAATGCCCGAACTCATGCAATACGATCAGGATAGATAAAGCCAGCAGCAACTGCCCTACCTGCACACTCACGGCTGCCCAGTTAATCGCTAATAAAATCATATATTTCTGC
>DATAJQ010000274.1:0-17676 GCA_036262095.1 Chitinophagaceae bacterium
TGTTCCAGGAAACGGCGGCCATTCCAGTTGAGGATGACGATGGCAACATGGGGAGCATTCATTAATCGGCAATAAAATTTATCAAAAATAGGATAAGGAGCTAAATTCGAACATGCTTCAGCAACTTTTGAACTGGCGGACCGGCCTGGCAGCCATCGCCATTTGTATTGTTACCGGGACTATATTCTATTCGCAATACCTGGCCCGCAAAATTGCGGGGGAGGAACGCGTAAAAGTAGAGCAATGGGTGGAAGCCGGCAAATCCTTGCTTAACCCGAATATTTCCGATACACGACTGCCTTTCAAGATCATTTCCGATAATCATGATATCCCTATCATCGAAACAGACGAACATGATAGCATAATTGCCTATGTGAACCTGGACTCTGCGAAAGTACTTGCGGAGCCATCTTACCTGGCAAAAAAGCTATCATCGTTAAAAAATCTCAACCAGCCCATCATCTATACCGATCCGTTAGACTCTACGCGGGTAAACCGCTACTATTTCGGTCATACCAGCCTGCTGAATGAAGTGCGTTATTATCCGCTGGTGCAATTGCTGATTGTCGGGTTATTTATTATAGTAACGGTGCTGGCCCTGCGCAGCAGCTACCAGTCGGTACAAAACCAGGTCTGGGCCGGCATGGCCAAGGAAACAGCCCACCAGTTGGGCACACCTGTCTCCTCTCTGGAAGGATGGGTGGAAGTGATGCGGGAGCAGCCTGGCAATGAGTCTATCGTAACTGAACTGGCCAAGGATGTGAACCGGCTCCGGCTGGTATCCGACCGCTTCGGCAAGATCGGCAGCACACCTCAATTGGAGAAGGTAGACCTCGTGGCCCAGGTAAATAATATGGTGGAATATATCCGCAAACGGGCCCCTGGTAAAGTCGTTTTTTCTGTAAATACACATGGCCATGAGCAAATTTCCGCTTTAGTCTCCGCTCCTCTATTCGACTGGGTAATAGAAAACCTTTTAAAAAATGCCCTCGACGCTATGGAAGGAAAGGGTTCTATCAACGTGAGCATCCAGGAAGAAAAACAGGATATTATTATAGATGTTACTGATACGGGCAAAGGCATTGCCAGCCAGCATATCAACAATGTATTCAAACCTGGCTTTACCACTAAAAAAAGAGGCTGGGGCTTAGGGTTAAGTCTATCCAAGCGAATTATTTCGCAGTATCATAAAGGTGAAATCTTTGTGAAGCAATCGGAGCCGGGTAAAGGAACGACCTTCCGGATCATTTTGAAAAAAGCCTGAGAAATGATGGATCTTCCGGATATTTTACTGCATAATTAATGCTCAAAGCATCTCATAATTCACATTCTCTTTCCTATATTTGCATCCCCGCAAAGGCCCAGGTGGCGAAATTGGTAGACGCACTACCTTGAGGTGGTAGCGCTGGAAACGGCGTGCTGGTTCGAATCCAGTCTTGGGCACTTTATCCAGGCTTCCCGTAATAATCTGAAATTAAGAATATTACGGGATTTTTTTTATCCCTGCCAGATGCCTATCATTTTTCAATCGCTATCCATGAAACAGGCATTTGCAAAATAAATACCAAATAAAGCAATACAAGAAGGGCCATTTCAATGATCCATATTCTCTTAACGTGATCTCCTGAAATAAATCTTACAGCTAAAACTACCGGAGTAAAGACAAAAAAACAAGGGAGAAATAAACTGGCAGCGAAATAAGACCATGCTTGAGTGTCTCCAGAAAATGTATAGGCATTAATAATAAAACCGAAGAAACAAAATATAATACACAGAACACATGGAGAGAAAAAATACAACAGATTTGCTACTCTTCTTTTCACTAACGAAGTTTTGAATTAAATTATTCGCATTCGCTTACCTAAATATACATTATCTTGTTAATGAATCCGAAATTCTATATTAAATAGAATCAATTGCAGTCTGGTTGGATTAGGCTAAAACAACTACTATGAATAGTAACAACAATGCCAGGGTTTACAAAATGTCCTTTGCAAGCGTTTACCCGCACTATATCCAAAAAGCAGAAAAAAAAGGACGTACCAAAGCAGAAGTAGACGAAATCATATTTTGGCTCACAGGCTATAATGCAAAGACATTGCAACAGCACATCGACAATAAAACCAATTTCGAAGACTTCTTCAGCAAAGCAAAAATTAATCCAAACGCTTCAAAAATTACAGGAGTGATTTGCGGCTACCGCGTGGAAGAGATCGAAGACAAACTAATGCAGCAAGTCCGTTATTTGGATAAAATGATTGACGAACTGGCAAAAGGCAAGACAATGGAGAAGATATTAAGGAAGTAAGCGGGATTGCCAATAAAATCTGATCTGGCAACCCCACTTACAGCAAGGTTCACTCACTTTGATTCAAAGTATAATCTTGAAAAATCCTATTTCTTAGAAATGAACTCTCCCCTCACATCATTCCAGATCAGCTTATCGATCTGCCATTTTGTTATCTGCCCAAAAGAAGAACGTTGCTTTTCCAGCTTCTGCGCAAGGATCAGTTTCTCCCCATCCGTCCTAAGCGTGATCATTCCATAAGTAGACACTACCCTTTGTTTCACCTTATCACTTTTCAACTTCTTGGCTTCGATCACAATATATTCTGAAGAGGATCTTGAAAGCTCTGTACTATAAATAAGCGGACGGTCGCCACGCCCGTATTTGCCAATAGCTCCAAGCGTTTCCGGTCTCGGGTGACAAAAAGATTCCTCATCACCACTGGAAATAACAGTAGCAATAGGATTGATCGCCTGTAGAAACTCATTGGTTATATCATGACTTCCGTGGTGGCAGGACTTGGCGACCTCCGACTGAAAGAATGGCTTACAGTCATCAATGATCTGCCGGAGTTCGGCCCGGGCAGCACTATCATTTTCCGTTGCTTCTGCTATTCTTTTTTTCACCTCTTCAATATCCTTACCGCTATACCTGCTCATCAGGTAATCAGCCGATTTTGAATTCAGATCGCCGCCCAGCAAAACCTTTACCTTCCCTATGCTTGCCATCAACACTACAGAGTGACCATTCTTGGTTTTTCCTACATCATCGCTAAACCATCGCAGTGCTTTTTTCCCTGCCACCAGTTCCGGAACAGGAGCAAGCACTTCCAACTTTAATGATTTGTCTTTATACAACAGGTTCTCTTTTGTCATATCCTTTGATACTGCCTCGATCGAAATATCCGGGAAGGTAGCTATAGCTCCGGCTAACATTTTTTCGTAATTGCTCTTCTTTTCCTCCGCATCAAGGATCTTTGTCAGTTTTTTGTGCGTATCGATAAAATCAGTCAGGTATTTTTGCCCGTTTACTGAAGTGCTTACACCCAGAGTGCTGCCTGAGCGCTGGATAATACCATTGTGATATATCTTCTCAAAATGTATCTGCCGTGACTGCCCGGCAGGAGGAGAAGAAAGCAAGGGAGTGAACCCTTTATAATGATCCTCATCCGGGTGACTGATCACTGCATGGAACTTTGGCAACTGGCCGCCGGGTTTGGCCAGGTTGAACCGCCAGCGCAGGAAGCGGTACATATTATCACTTTCTCCCGCATCAATTACAAAATGCTCGTCAGCCGGTGTCACCAAATGACAGCCGTCTCCCTGGCCGATATCTACAAAATTCACTTCCAGCAGCCGGTCGATCTGGATCTCGTCCAACCGTATCCAACCCTCATCCTGCCGGCTTCGTACATGCAGCCAGGTTTCCCCCTCGTATTCCTGCAATGAACTTTCATCCCATTTAAGATAGGCTGTCCGCGCTTTGTTTTTGGGAGGTGTGATATAATCGCCGAAAAGCAAATGCTGAATTGATTTACCTCCCGGTTTATCATATATTCTTACTTCAGGAAAAACAGCGAAGCCATGACCCTGCCGGGCCAGTTGGCGGAGTTTGGATGGTATAGGCATAAGGTGTGTTTACATGAAAATTAAGCATTTTAATTGCCTTCCTGTAATGTTCATATTAAAATAATTATACCCGGATAGTGGCATACTCCATTAGTTCCGATTTATACAATTCACATTTCCGGGAATAACTAATTTTGCAGCAGGTCGTTCCATGATCTATAAAGAATATATACCAGGCAAGGCATTGCAGCAATACGTGAAATGCTACTATCTTTCTGAATCGGACAATGGTATCCCGATTGAGGATAAAGCGTTTGCTACCGGCTGTATTGAAGTCATGTTCAACCTTGCTAATGGCAAATGGCAAACATCAGTTGATGGTGATTTTATCACCACACCATCCATTGAGCTATGGGGGCAGATCATCAAACCATTGGCATTCCGCTCGTTGGGCAGCAACCGCATGTTTGGCATAAGATTCTATCCGCACACAGCATCCGTCTTCCTCGATGATGAAATAAGTTTATTCAGCGACCGTGTATCCAACTTCGTGGATATCGCCGGAACGGAAGTGAAAACGCTTCATGGGAAATTACTGGAAGCAAAATCACCCGCCGAACTGATCAGCTTTACCGAAGAATATTTATTGCAACGCCTCGCTTCCGGTGAAAAGAAATTACAGAAGACAGACCTGATCGGGAGTATAATGCATGAATTGAAACAGGAGGATTTTTTTGATAATATTGAGAATGTTGCCTCCCGGTATGGTATATCTTCCCGCTATCTTCAAAAAATTTTCCTGCAGCATACAGGCCTTACTCCAAAACTCTATTGCAAGATCAACCGGTTCCAGAACAGCCTGTTGCTGATTGCAAAAAAAAATCTGTCGCTCACTGCTATCGCTTATGAATGCGGCTATTTTGATCAGTCGCATTTTATACGGGAATTCAGATCCTTCACCGGCACGTCTCCTTCTGGCTTTGATACAGATAATACTTCCGCCATTCTTGCCTCTCCCAATAAATAAACTGTTCCGTTTTATACAATTCACTGCCTTTCTGTTGAAATACCTTTGGGTCAATAAAACAGAAAATCATGTCAGTCAATTTTGAAAAGTTCAAAGCCCTGCATCAGGCTAAAGAGTTGTTTGTTTTACCGAACGCATGGGACGCTAAAAGTGCAACCCTTTTCCAGGAAAACCATTTTCAGGCAATAGGTACATCCAGTGCTGCTGTAGCTGCAAGCCTGGGTTACCAGGACGGCGAGAATATGTCATTCAGCGAATACCTCTTTGTGATACAAAGAATTCTTGCCACTGTAAAAATTCCTGTAACCGTTGATATCGAAATGGGTTATGGAAAAACCAAAGAGCAGATCCTTGAAAACATTATTCGCCTCACCGATCTTGGTATAGTGGGTATCAATATCGAGGATTCAGTTATTCATGGCTCCAAACGGGCGCTTCAGAATACCAGGGATTTTGCAGCAGTGATTGAATACATAAAGAACAGGCTGATCTCAACCAACCGTCCCCTTTTTATCAATCTCCGTTGCGACACCTATATCCTGAATGTCGCTGATAAGACAAAAGAAACAACACAAAGACTACAGGTATATGAAGCTGCGGGTGCAGATGGGATCTTCCTTCCTTTTATCTGTGAAGAAAAGGATATTGCACAGGCAGTGTCCAACACAAATCTTCCCGTGAACGTAATGTGTGTACCTGGCCTTCCTGATTTTAACACCTTGCAGGAACTTGGCGTAAGAAGAGTGAGCATGGGGCCTTTCCTCTTCAACAAAGCATACAAAACAGCCGGAGAGCTTTCCGGAAAAGTTCTTACGCAAAAAAACTTTTCATCTATTCTTTAATCAACTTATAAAGCGCCAGGGGCATTGAATTATTGAAGCGTCAATCTTAGCCTTTTAAGGGATGATGCAGGTAAAGAAGCACGAGGTTGATCAATAAAAAAGGAATTTCGATCAGTACGCCTTTCAGGTCTTTATCCTGCAGGTGAAAACAGATGATCAGCAGAATGCTGGCTGCCATCAGGAAGTTGCCCCAGAGAAATGTTTTAGGATGAAGGATCAGCAAAGCACTAAGCATGGTGATAAGCCCAAAGATCAGCAAACCTGTTTTACTGAAATGCCATTTGTCAAACATAGTCATCATTTCCGGTTTAGCTGCAACCATCGCATATCCCTGCTTCAGGCCCATTACGACAGCGACAAGCATAAGTGCCCCGCTTAATATTTTGATCAGCATCAGGTTTGTTTTATTTAATTAAATATAACCAGATTTTCGGAATGCTGTATTCTGATGAAAGCCGGGTTCCGTAATAAGAATTCCAATGCTCTGAACCGAGCATTGGAATTCTTTTCTCAGGATAAGGTTTATCTGGTGGTATACCCACCGTTTGCAAAAATGGTTTGACCGGTAATCCACCATCCGTCTGTAACCAGGAATTCTACAAGCGGTGCAATGTCTTCGATCCTGGTAAGCCCGCCGAGCGCAGAAGCTGATTTGTGGTAAGCCACAGAATCATTGGTTTCTGCCGGATAAAAAAACGGGGTATCCATAGGGCCGGGAGCTACAGCGGTAACAGATATACCCCTTTCTCCAAATTCTTTTGCTGCAGCCCTGGTGAAATGTTCAACCGGAGCTTTGGCTCCTGCGTAAGTAGAATAATAACCGGTAAAAGCAGCCAGGAGTGACGTAACGATCGTACAAATCTTGCCGTTATCATTTAATTGTTTGCCTGCTTCCTGCATAAAGAAATAAGCCTGCTTGGCATTTATCGCCATCATGGTATCATAATCCGCTTCTGTTGTATCCACAAAAGGTTTTTTAAGCACCATGCCCACAGTGTTGATGGCAATATCGATACCTCCAAATTTAGCTTTGGCATCTGCAAAGAGTTTCCGCACATTGTCTACTTTGGTAAGATCTCCCTGCAACAATATTGCTTCGCCTCCCCCGACTTTGATATCAGCAAGCGTTTTCTCAGCTTCTGCTTTTGTTTTATCACTGTTGTAATGAATAGCCAGTTTTGCACCTTTCGTTGCCAGATTTCGGCTTATCAGTCCGCCCAGGTTTTTTGCTCCTCCGGCAATAAGAACCACTTTACCCTTTAAATCATTTCTTGACATAAGATCTTTTTTAATGTTCAATGATGAAGTAAAGTTGGGGCGCTTAAGGCAGGATATTGTGGTGAACTTTTCGGTTTTTTAGCGGGATGAATATTTTTCCCTGTACTGGCCCGGAGTTATTCCCATATACTTTTTATAAAACTTGCCGAAATTGGAGGGATCATAAGTCAGCTTAAGAGCAATTTCGCTTACGGTAAGATCGGTCCCGGCAAGTAAAGCATTAGCCTGCTCCAGTATCTTTTGTATATAAAAATGGCAGGGATGATGGCCAAAATCCTCTTTTATGATCTCGATCAGGTATTTGTGGGATACGAACAGTTTTTGCGCAATATCCTGTAATTCCAGCATTTCAGTTGCTTTGCCGCTGATAAGATCAGCGAGATGATCGTCCAGCAAACTGAAATACCTGTCGGCTATTTCCTTTTTACGCAATAGGGTGCTTTGTGGTGAAGACATACTGAAATAATGTTCAATCAGTCTTCAAGTTACAAAAGCGATTGCATATACGCAGGGCTTTGCTATTTTATTAATGATGTAAACGAAATAATGTTGCCAACTATAGTACAATACAGGCCGCGGTATATATTATCCAGCCCCGGACAAGGAATATTTTTGTAGCAGGACGTGGGCCGCCCTTAAACCACTGCTTCCTTATTGTATTTGCTTCTGTATTCCAATGGTGACATTCCCGTGATCTTCCTGAACACTTCCCGGAAAGCTTTCACATCGGCATAGCCGACCTCGTACATTACTTCATTCACCGTTTTGCGGGTGGTTTCAAAAGCCTTTTTGGCCGATTCGATTTTTGCTCTTTGTAAATATTCAACCGGGGTATTCCCGGTCGCTTTGATAAATCTCCTGTCGAAGTTTCTCCGGCCAATGGCAAACCTGGATGACAATTGTTCAACGGATATTTTTTCATGCAGGTTCTTTTCAATAAAAGCCTGAGCGCTCTTAACCATTTCATCGCTATGTAATTTCTGACCGGTGAAAATGGTAAAGGATGATTGGCTTTGCCTGTCTATTTCAATCTGGAATACTTTGGAGCAGAAAATAGCTGTTTGCCTGTCGTAATATTTTTCAATAAGATAAATGATCAGGTTCAGGAAGGAATAAGCGCCGCCATTGGTATAAATCCCGCTCTCATCCGTGATCAGTTTATCAGTTTGCAAATCCACCTGTGGAAACATATTTCTGAAGCTGTCAGCAGCCGCCCAATGTGTAGAGCAGGTTTTGCCATTCAATAATCCTGATGATGCCAACAAAAAAGCACCGGTGCAGATACTCGCTACTTCAGCACCGTTCTTGTA
Source organism: Chitinophagaceae bacterium (assembly GCA_036262095.1). Taxonomy (GTDB): domain Bacteria; phylum Bacteroidota; class Bacteroidia; order Chitinophagales; family Chitinophagaceae; genus Terrimonas_A. The sequence goes on from DATAJQ010000274.1 coordinate 8,313, forward strand.
TTGCTTCTCAATCCAGTCAACAATCAATCCATTTCCTTTCAGCGCTTTATTATAATTATGATTTAATGAAGGAATAATGATGAGATGGGTTTTGATAATGGCAGAAATATTAGCCTGTGGCTTTACGGTGAACAGGCCATCATAGAAATCCACTTTTTTGGAAATCCCCGCAAGTTGGATCTTAAACAATTCCTTCCGTCCGGTTTTTACCCAGTATTCATTGGCCCTGGTAAATATTTTATAAGCCCCTACTATACTGCTCAGGTTATTTTGACCTTCCGGGACTATTATAGTAAGATGTTTCATCGGATCCTTTTTGCAAAGATAAATAGATGCCATGTCCAAATCAACCCACTACAAAGTCTATTTAACACCCCTTCCCGGACATATCCTGACAATACATTTGTAGTGGAAATACATTCATCAATAAAAAAAGAGTTATGGAAAATCAATATTTCACTATTAGTTTACAAACAAGCAAAACTCCTGAAGAAGTATTCGATGCCATCAATAATGTCCGCGCATGGTGGTGTGAGGACCTTAAAGGCAATTCACAAGAACTGGGTGATGAATTTGAAGTATACTTCTTCGAAGACGTTCACTATTCCAGGCAAAAGCTGGTAGAAGTGATCCCCGGAAAGAAAGTAGTCTGGCTTGTTACGGAAAGCCGCCTGAATTTCCTTAAAGACAAAGAGGAATGGACCGGTACCAGGATCAGTTTTGAAATATCCAGGCAGGATAATAAGACACAGATGGTTTTCACCCATCTGGGCTTACATCCCAAAATTGAATGTTTCCGCGACTGCTCCGACGGATGGACCCAGTTCGTGGAACATAGCTTGTTAAGCCTGATCAATACGGGCAAGGGGCAACCTAATATCCTCGATGAGGAAATAAGCAAACACCAGTAAAACAAACTTATTATGGCGACAAATATATTGGTATTGACGACGCAGCAAGTAGCGGACCGGTTCAATGAACTTGCCCAGCAGGAAAAGTGGTTTGAGATCCAGGACGAGCTCTTTGCAGATAATGTAAGAAGTATAGAGCCGCCAAATTCAAAATACCTGCCAAACGCTGAAGGGAAAAGTGCTGTTCGTGAAAAAGGAGAGAACTGGGTAAAAAAGGTAGAAGCACTTCACAGCGCCCAAACATCCGAACCGATCGTCAGCAGCAGTCATTTTGCTGTAACAAGAAAAAAGGATATGACGATACGGGAAATAGGAAGAATACAGATTAACCAGATCATGCTGTATGAAGTGAGAAATGGCCTGATCGTATCAGAACAATTCTTTTACTAAAGCATTACTGACAATACTTAAATCAACACTTAATAAGTACAAGGCGGATATCCTTACCGCCTTGTACTTTTCTTTTTATTAGATCGGGTTCAATAGAGCCTTGCAACTACTTCTTCCCTATTTCCTGAAAATCCTATAAACCCGTATTCCCGCAAATATTATGACAGCAAGCCATAATACCGTCCAGAGTACTACTTTCAGATCGATTGCATATAGTTCCATATATAAAGGTTTAAAATCTGCTAATAGAGATAAGTTCACCGGTAGCATTATTGAATTTCAATCTGAATTTAAAATCCTGTTTATAGATGGTCCCTATACCATCAATGATGACATTGTAGTGTAGTTTACCAAAAACATCCAGGGTTATTTCATTCCCGGTAAGATTTTTCCTGGTTGCGGTCTGGTGCCAGGACGTCATGGGCGTAAAGCCCCAGGTATCGGATTCTACTTCCTTTATCTTCCAGAATCCATCAATTTTTTCCAATGTAACGTCTACATCGACGCCTCCAACGAAATTCAGGTTATATCTTCCTCTTTTGATCTTTTCCTGTTGACTGAGAATTATTGATGGTATTGAAAGATCATAATGCGTATTGTTCAGGTTGCCGATAGCATCTTTATATACCTGGAACTCATACAGTGAATTAACGGTTTGAAAAGAAGGATCGGTAAATACATTATATTCAAAGCTATCATCCGGGGCCAGTATATCTTCAAAAGCCAATACCTGGTCCGGTGTCAAAGGTTCCCATCCATTTCCTTCGCAAGCACTGGTAAGCCTTCCTGATTTGCAGGGGGTGGGATCAAACGGTAAAGGCCAGTTTGAGCCGCTGCCGCCACTTCCATCCCCTCCATTGTTCGGTTCTATGCCAATATCAGGAACATAGCCCCAGCCGTCAGGAATATCAATCCATTCTGTCCAGCACTCTGTGTACGAGCCCCATGAAATACAGGGCTCATCTGTATTATTAACAGAGAGATGCTGGTTTAACGGCCCTGCTTTGAAAGGCTTTAGTCCATATTGTATACAATAAGTGATAAGATAGCATTGTTCTATTGCCACGGCCCTTTTCGTATTTTGAGTACCGGCTTTTCTTTTTAATGTATATGTTACGGCAATATCATCCTGGCCCAGGCCGGCATTAGTTATTTCTGCCCTTTCAGTATTAGTAAGCAGCCGATCATCTGTAATGGAGAACTTTTCTGTCCCGAATACACGATTCTCCATTGAAGCAAATAAATGAAAGATATTTCTCGCTTTATCCAAACCGAAATCATCATATTCGTTTTGATACAGTATCCTAAAGCTCGTATCATTATTCATGGTCTTAATGATCAAACAGGCATTAACCTGGAATTGCGAATCCTTTACAAAAGGGATATACGAAATAGTCGAATCATAAGAAGCATTTTCATAATTTATACCGGCTTTCTTCCTGCTATAAATATTAATTATCTTATCCCATCTGGGGATGCCGATCTTCCCGGAGTATTCTTCTGAAAAATGAAATCGCTGGTCTTCTCTGATAACAAATTTCCGGATAGCGTGGGACAATGGCTCTACGGGAAGATGGTCTGAAAAGAAGCGACTTGATTCAACATCCATAACTGGCTGTTCTGATCCGACCTCAAACTGCTGATCTTCTTTTTTACAGTTTGAAAGGGTCAACATAATTAACAAAGAGCAAAGGTATATAAAGAGGGTTAAGGAATTTGGAATTCTCATATAGTTCGGTTTATTGAGTTAGTTAATAAAAGAGGAGTAAAAGTAGAATGCAGGGTTTTTCAACCCAACGTTTTTTCAACTAAACGTTTGGATATTTTTCCCATTTTTTCTTGTGAAAAAACCAAAGCAGATTCTGCTTAACTGTCACAGCAACCACTAACTTTATCATGCATGAAATACCTGACGCGCACGATATGGATACTATCACTCATCAGCCTGTTTACTGACACGGCCAGTGAAATGCTATATCCTATTATGCCCATTTATTTAAAGAGTATCGGGTTTTCAGTATTGCTGATCGGCATACTGGAAGGAATTGCCGAAGCTACAGCAGGATTAAGCAAAGGCTATTTTGGCAAGTTGTCTGACCATACAGGCCGGCGGGCTCCTTTTGTACAGTTAGGTTATGCTTTAAGCGCTTTATCCAAACCCATGATGGCTGCTTTTGTATATCCGCTCTGGATATTCCTTGCCCGGACGATTGACCGGTTAGGCAAAGGCATCCGCACCGGGGCCAGGGATGCGCTGCTTTCTGATGAAGCAACTACCGGCACCAAAGGCCGTGTTTTTGGTTTTCACCGTTCGATGGATACCGTTGGAGCAGTGCTCGGGCCTCTATTCGCATTGATCTATCTGTATTTTTATCCAGGACAATACCAGACACTGTTCCTTATCGCCTTTATTCCCGGCCTGCTGGCCATCGGCCTGTCCTTTTATCTTAAAGACAAAAACCGGAAGCCAAAAGAAAATAAAGCGCCTGTCTCTTTTTTCTCATTCCTGCATTACTGGAAGCACAGTCCTGCCGCTTACCGGAAGCTGGTAGCCGGATTACTGATCTTCACTTTATGCAACAGTTCAGATGTTTTCCTTTTACTTAAAGTAAAGCAAGCCGGACTTGACGATTCCGCCACCATCGGAGTCTATATTTTTTATAACCTGGTGTTTGCCCTGGCAGCATTCCCTTTAGGGATACTTGCCGATAAGATAGGATTGAAAAAAGTATTTATTACAGGGCTGCTCCTCTTTGCACTGGTATATGCCGGCATGAGTTTTAATGGCAGTATATATTTTTATGGCTTTCTTTTCCTGCTCTATGGATTATATGCAGCAGCAACCGAAGGAATCTCCAAAGCCTGGATCAGCAATATCACTGATAAAGCGGATACAGCCACAGCTATAGGCACCTACACCGGGTTTCAAAGCATTTGTACTATGCTGGCAAGTTTTATTACAGGCTGGTTGTGGTTCCAGTTCGGAGCTGTACCTGCATTTGTAGCAACTGCAATAATATCGCTGGCGGTTCTTTTATATTTCCTGATCGGAGTTAAAGAACCAGCCCGGTAGTTACTCCACTCCTCTCACGCTCATCTTCAACGTATATACAGACTCAGAAGCAGTAATGAACAATATATTCCTTTTCTTTCCTCCAAAACAAATATTGCCGACCCATTTGGATGGTACAGGGATATGCCCAATCTTCACTCCTTCCTTATTATAAATGGTAACCCCGGAACCGGTCAAATAAAGATTGCCCTGATCATCCAGTGTAATGCCGTCTGACCCCTGCGGCACAAATAGTTCCTTCCCATCCAGTTTGCCATCCTCCCCGATCTTATACCTGTAGGTTTTATCTGCCTGTATATCGGCCACATACAATGTCCTTCCATCCGGCGTGCCAACAATGCCATTAGGCCTTACCAGTTCATCTTCCACTACCCTTGCCTGCTTTGCATTCCTGGGCAAATAATATACTTTCATTCCATCCTGCGCAGGCTGCTTCCGCTTCCAGTAATCGCGCTGATAGTAAGGGTCTGTGAAATAAATACCTCCTTTGGGATCTATCCAAAGATCGTTAGGACCATTAAGTTGTTTACCTCCGTAATTATCCAGCAACACTTTTTTTTCTCCTGCTGGTGAAATGGACCACAATTCACCTTTTTCATCGGCACAGGCAAGAAGATTACCCTGCCGATCAAAATACAATCCGTTGGAGCGGCCGGTACTGTCCATAAAAAGGGAAAGATTCCCTTTCACATCATACTTCCATATTTTATCATTAGGCTGATCAGTGAAATAGACATCACCTTTTTTATTTACGGCAGGTCCTTCAGTGAAACTGAACTGGCCGGAGATCTTGCTCAGCACCGCTCCTTTAGCCACTTGCTTTATCCTGTCTAAACTGTTTTGGCCCGTGACCTGTGCTAACACAGATCGACCGGCAAACAAAACAAGCAGCATCACTAACAGGTGGGAACTCCTTTCCATACAAAAATTTCAGGAAAGGTAAGGATTAACGTCCGATCATCGTCCCCATCCGGTTGTGCCACTCACTGGCTGCACCTACCAGTGAAGCATGTTCTCCCAATTGGGTCACCTTCACCGGAATATCCAGTCCGTGATATTGAAACACTGCTTTCAGCGCAGGATAAAATTTATTGAATGCTTTGGAAATATTGCCCCCGATCACGATCAGTTCCACCGGCCTGTTTGTCAGCACAGCCACAAATAAATCACCAAGATTGATCCCTAATTCTGTAAAGATCACTTTTGCCATTTCATCTGTTTCTGTCAGATCAGCCAGTTCCTTTACATTCGAAACATCCCTGCCGGAAATACCGGCATATTTCGCTATCAATGCACCATGAGAAAAATAATCTTCCGCTATCCCGTTTTTAAAAGGCATGCACCACAGATCCGCATCGGCAGCAAGTCCTTCTTTTGCGAATGCGCTGCCAAAACCCGTTCCAAGTGTTATACCAAACACGGTGTTATATCCCTTGGCAACACCGCTAAATAATTCCCCTTGCAAAAAACAAGCGGCATCATTGGTAAAAGTTATATCGGCTTTGTCTGTATCCAATGCTTCTGCCAACAGTTCTTTCACCTTTAACTTATACAGAGATCTGTATTTTCCCTGATCTTTCATCAGTGAAATGCCTTCGCTGTAATCAAAAGGGCCCGGCATGGCAATACCTGTGCGGCCGGGTTGCAACTGATGTGATGCAAAACAATCACGGATCACTGAAGCCCATCCGCTAATGATCTCTTCAGAAGTCCCGTTGGCATTTACTATATCCCGCCTTTGTGATCCGGGTAATATTCTTCTATTTGTAAGACTGATCAGGGCTGCTGTGATATGCGATCCTCCTATGTCTACTCCCGCAACGATTGAACTCTTCATAAAAAACACTGAAACTGTTTAGATTATTCCTTTGTGCTCTTTGTCCTTTGTGGGAGGGTTATCCCTCGAAGACACAAAGGGCACAAAGAATTTACTTAACTGGATCCGATACAGAAAATGGATAAGCCGCTTCTTCTGCTCCCCTTTGCTTATTTGCTACAGCAGATAAATTAAAATTCAATGAACCGCCTTTCATCAATGCAGTATGCCCCAACCAGTTTTTAGTATATGGCCGGCCATTCATTGTTATCGTCTGCACATATTTATTCTCTTTGGAACTCGTGGGCGAAGCGATAGTAAGTTTCTTCCCGTTTTCAAACCGTATACTCATTTTTTTAAACAACGGCGTACCTATCACATACTGGTCCGTACCCGGGCAAACCGGATAAAAGCCCATTGCAGAAAATACATACCAGGAAGATGTTTGTCCATTGTCTTCATCACCACAATAGCCATCCGGTGTGGGCAGGTAGAGGCGGTCCATCACTTCACGTATCCAGTATTGTGTTTTCCAGGGCTCACCTGCATAATTGTACAGGTAGATCATATGCTGGATCGGCTGGTTGCCATGCGCGTATTGCCCCATATTCATTACCTGCATTTCTTTTATTTCATGGATCACCCTTTTATAATAACTCTCATCGAATGTGGGAGGCATAATAAATACAGAGTCCAGCATCTTCACAAATTCTTTCTTTCCACCCATCAGGTTGATCAATCCACGAATATCATGAAACACACTCCATGTATAGTGCCAGCTGTTACCTTCTGTAAATGCACCACCCCATTTGAAAGGATTGAAAGGCGATTGAAAACGTCCGTCTTTATTTTTTCCGCGCATCAGTTTGCTGCTGTCATCAAACAGGTTGCGGTAGTTCATGGCGCGTTTAGCATATAGTTTCACTTCTTCAGCAGGGCGGCCTAAAGCTTTTCCCAAGCGGGAGATCATATAATCATCATACGCATATTCCAATGTGCGTGCTGCATTCTCATTGATGCCTACATCAAAAGGCACATACCCTAACTCATTATAGTAAGTATAGCCTTTTCGGCCAACGGCTGTCAGTGGTCCTTCACTATTGGCATCTTTCAGTAAAGCTTCATACAACGTATTAATGTCATAACCTCGCAATCCTTTCAGGTATGCGTCTGCCACTACCGAAGCAGAGTTGTTGCCGATCATGCTATTGCGATAACCGGGGCTGCTCCATTCAGGCAACCACCCGCCTTCCTTATAAGCATTCACCAGACCTTCCTGCATTTCCTTATTTATTGAAGGAAATACCAGGTTCAGGAATGGATATAAGGATCGGAAGGTATCCCAGAAGCCTGTACCGGCATAAAGATAGCCGGGCAATACCTGTCCGTTATACGGACTATAATGAACGATCTTTCCCGACGCATCTTTTTCATAATGCTTTTGGGGGAATAACATACTACGGTAGAGGCAGGAATAAAACGTGCGCGTTTGATCGGCTGTACCTCCTTCTGCGATGATCCTCTCCAGTTGCTTATTCCAGGCAGCTTTGGCTTTTTTCTTTACCGTATCGAAATCATCCTGCTGCAATTCCTGCCGCAGGTTCAATTCTGCCTGTTCAAAACTGATAAAGGAAGATGCTACACGCGCTTTTACCTGCTGGCCTTTTTTTGTTTTGAACCCGATCACTGCGCCGGTGTGATTAGCCTGCTTTTCCAGCATGCCTTTTTCCAGCACTTTATCATTCCATAAATAAGTAGTATTGAACGCCTGGTCCAAATAGATCACGAAATAATTTTTGAACCCTTCCGGCACACCGCCTCTATTCCGGGTGGTGTAACCAATGATCTTTTTTTCTGCCGGTATTATTTTGATATAAGAGCCTTTGTCCAATGCATCGATCACCAGAAATGCACTATCAGTTGTGGGATAGGTAAACCGGAATGATGCAGCTCTTTCTGTAGGCGTGATCTCTGCAAGCACATCATGATCAGCCAGGTAAACGCTGTAATAATAAGGTTTGGAAACTTCTGCCTTGTGTGAGAACCAACTGCCACGGTCCACTTCTTTGAACACAGCCTTACCTGTTATCGGCATCAATGCAAACTGGCCATAATCATTGATCCAGGGGGATGGCTGATGTGTTTGTTTAAAACCGACGATCTTATCTGCATCGTAGGTATAAGCCCATCCATCTCCCATTACTCCTGTTTGTGGGGTCCAGAAGTTCATGCCCCAGGGCAAAGCAATAGCCGGATAAGTATTGCCATTGGAAAAACTATGCTTGGAAGCAGTTCCTACCAATGGGTTCACCCATTCCACAGGATCCGTTACCTGGTTTACCTGCTGAGCAGGCAAATCCATATTCGCTGCTGCAATACCAAACAGTAAAAAAACTATTTTCTTCATTTCGCTGATTTTATTTTTCGGGTACAAAAAGAATAGCATCTGCCGCTAACACACCATCTGCGTTTTTATTGCTGATAGATACATACGAAGAAGAGCCTTCAGGTAATTTGAATTTGCCCAGATGCACCCACTCGCCGGAAGTTTGTCCTTTCACAATTATGTCTGCCGTATTGATCACAACTTCTTTCAATTCCTTTCCATCAAATATAATATGTGTTATCCGGGAAGACGCATTCTGCAATCTTGGCCTTGAATAAGTATATATATCATAATAACCTGCTTTGTTGATATAGGGGCGGAACCGCACTTCTTTTTCTTCCTTTGGAGTGGGGCGGGCAATGAAGGTATTTGGTCCATAACCTCCGCCTTTTACTACCGACCAGGTACCTTTCTTTTCCACGTACAGGGAATCGCTATTATCGATAACTGTTTCACGAGGAGTGCCGTCAACCAGCGGATTTAATTTCAATTCTTCCTGCAATGCCCACACATGAATATCCTGCACGGCTTTCTTCTCTTTGATAGACTGCACAGCGGCAAGCCCCGCAGATTGGCCAAGCACCATAAACACCGGCTCCATGCGGATAGAACCATAACTAATATGCGTTGCAGACAGGCAAACCGGTACCAGCAGGTTATTGCATTCATTTCTCTTAGGCACCAGTGAACGGTAAGAAATGGGATAAGGCGCCAAATTGCCTTCTTCCACATCCCCTTCGTTTTTGACCATGCCATCGATCACGATCCTAAGACTGTTGTGTGAATCC